>JAGOQX010000012.1 GCA_018063105.1 Patescibacteria group bacterium | reverse complement strand
CTACTACATCGGTGCAGACGGGAAACGACACGCCTTTACCAACTCGAAAGTATTTTTCACCTGGTACTGCGGATTCGATGACGTGATCACCATCACCCCAGAAGCCATGGCAACACTTCCTCTTGGAAAGAACATTACCTATCACCCTGGTGTTCGCATGGTGAAATTCATCAGCAACCCACAGGTCTATGCGGTAACAGGCAGCGGCATGCTTCGCCCTATCACGACTGAAGCTGTTGCAACTGCGCTCTACGGTGCAACATGGAACAAGGCTATCGATGATATCGCTGATGCCTTTTACACAGACTACACGATTAACCCAACCGCAATTACCAGTGCATCAGATTATAATGTTGCCAGCACGATTCAAACTTCGCTCTACCCAAGCGATGTCATGAACGTTCCAGGATACACCCCAACAGCAGGCCTTCATCCGTTTGTCTGTGCAGCTCCAGCTGCTCCGCAAGTCGCTAACCAAGATGCCGCTCTTGATACTGACAATGATGGAGTTAAGAACGGTGAGGAATTGAACGTCTATGGAACCGACCCATCAAAGAAAGACACAGACAACGATGGCTTCACCGACTATCAAGAAATCATGAATGGGTATAACCCACTCGGCGCTGGAAAATGTACAACGAACAAATGTATCGTCAAATAATGAAGGAACGTATCATAAAGGCCGTCGCATGCGGCGGCCTTTTCTTTGCATTCATCGTTGCCGGACTTCCCATCGCTCAAGCCGTCGATGCTGTAGATACAACGCCTCCGACCGTTTCCATCAGCTCCCCTAGCATGTACGCGACGATCACCGGTGGAATCACCATCTCTGTTTCAGCACAGGACAATATCAGCATTAAAAAAGTCGTGTTTAGTATTGATAACTGGGTCATTCAACAGACGAAAGAATCAGCTCCGTTCCTTTTTGATTGGAATACAGCTTCACTGAAAAATGGCGAGCACCTGATTCATATGACTGCATATGATACCTCAGGCAACGTGAAAGAAGCCTCCATTGCCGTAACCGTTTCAAACTCAACCACGGGCAAAGATGTCGAACCACCAACCATCGCTATCGATACACCGATTGAAGGATCAACATTAAGCGGGAACGTGCCGGTCATTGTTCGAACGAAAGATAATATCGGCGTTAAAGAAGTTGTGTTTACGATTGATAACGGCATTGTTCTGGGTTCTGATACCTCAACCGCTTTTTCAGTCGAATGGGACACGACTGATGCAAAAGATGGCACACATTTTATCCATGCGAAGGCATATGATGCCGAAGGAAATGCAAGCACAACGTCTATCACCGTTACAACGCGCAATTCAACATCAACTCTACCAGTAGTTGCTGAACCCATTGGCCCAGATGCCCACAAACTCGTCAAACTTCCAGATGACGGAAACCCGCTCACCCAAGAAGACACAGCTGTGTATTACATCGGTGCAGACAATAAGCGCCATGCATTTCCGAATGCCAACGTCTTCTTTTCCTGGTATTGCAATTTTACGAGCGTCACGACAATTTCCGCAACAGCGCTCGCAGCATTTCCGCTCGGCGCGAATGTGACATATCGTCCAGGTTTTCGAATGGTTAAATTCATGAGTAGCCCACAAACATACATCGTCACGCCAGACGCTGTACTGCGTCCAATTTCAAACGAATCTGTTGCTGCGGCTCTGTACGGCCCAACATGGAATACGCTCATCCATGACATTCCGGACACGTTTTTTAGCAACTATTCTATTGGCGTCGCTATCTCAAACCCAACAGACTTCGACGCGACCCGAGCCGTTCAAAGCGTCCTATTTCCGAGTGAAATCATGATGATTAAAGGATACGCCCCAATCCATGGGCCAAAGCCTTTTGTCTGCCCTGCCTCATAATCCATCTTCCATATTTCAAGACAAATGCGCTAGGATACTCGCATGACTACTCGCATTCTCGAACGGATCTTCATCGCCACAACCTGCGTCTCCGTATTGCTCCCTGTTAGCTGTATTGCAGCCACAAGCACGGAAGAGACCATCCCGACACAAACCCCAGTTTCATCTGCGGCCATTGTTCGAGACACAGAAAACGGAAGATATGAACGTGCTATCATTCAGGGGACAAAAACCGTATCACAGAATGCGGATAGCGGCGCACGCCAACAAATAACGTATACCATTGAGTTCCTCTCCGGACCTGAAAAAGGAACCACGCAAACACTTTCGAATGATGTTTCAAGCAACCCATACGGCCTTTCACCGCTCCCTGGAGACAAGGTGCTTATTTTTATTCAGCCCAATCCAAACGGCGGACCACCGCTTGCCTACCTTGAAGGATACGACCGACGCGCCGCACTCTACTGGTTAATCGCGCTCTTTGCGTTCACCATGGTTTTGCTAGCTGGTTGGCAGGGCGTGAAAGTCGTATTCTCGATTGGGCTCTCCATCTTCCTTATCGGTGCAGTATTAATTCCGGGATTTTTGAAAGGGCTGAATCCGATTCCGATTGCATTTGGATTGATTGCGGTTCTGATCACCATCTCCAGCTGCCTCTCTGTTGGATGGAATAAAAAAGCTCTTGCTACGATCGTCGGCACTATGGGTGGCGTTGTAGTTGCCTATATCATCTCTGTTATCTTTGCGAATTGGGCACATTTGAATGGTCTTTCGACAGAAGAGGATCGTCTCTTTTTTGACAAAAATCCAAACCTCAATCCAACCGGCCTCTTATTTGCCGGCATCGCCATCGCAGCCATGGGTGTTGTGGAGGATGTCGCCGTCTCAATCGCATCCGGCGTCATGGAGGTCCGACGGGCTAATATTCAACTTGGCTTTAAAGAACTCTTCCGCTCCGGCATGATCATTGGCCGCGACCACATGAGCGCGCTCGCGAATACTCTAGTCTTTGCCTATGTTGGAGGATCACTTTCTACGCTTCTCTTGTACACGCAATTCGGTGGATCATGGGCAAAATTCATCAACTTCGATTCAATTGCCGACGAGGTAATCCGATCACTCGCCGGAACGATCGGACTTGTATTTACTGTTCCAATTACAGCGCTGCTAGCTGCTTGGATCGCGCTCTATATCAAAAAACAAAACACTGATCGAGAACCGAACCAATACCACTCTCACTCGCACTAGGTCCTCTCGTTCCAGGTAAACGGTGGTTCGTACGACGTAACCTCTGTCGCGTATTTCACGATCCAGTCTTTCAGATGCGCTGTTGCTTTTACATCATCTTGGTTGTACTGAATAATCGAATCCAACAACGCTCGATCCCCTGTTTCAATATATTTTTCAAACACATCAACAGACTGGCCACCACCTGTCACGTCCCCGCTCCACGAAAATCCTAAAAATTTCGCGATGTATTTGAGACCGTAGAAATACAGAGGGAAGGTCACTGAATGCGTCACAATCTCTTTCAGGTCAACCATATTCGCTCGAAAGAGATTGAGCCACATACTTCCGCCATACCGTTTTTCCATGAGCGCCAATCGTGTCATTTCATACATCGAATAGTGATACACAACGTATTCTGATGGGAGCGTCTCAAGCCATACTAAAAATGACTTCCACATAGCAGCTTCCCCTGCGAGCGTCTCCGCAACGAATGGACGATAGGTCTCGGATCCATCAGGCTGACGAATGAGGAACCCATAGAGATAGTCCACATCATTCGGCGGATCACTTTCAATATCAAAATGAATTTCCAATGACGGTGAAGGGAGATGAATTGGTTCGCGGATAATCACGCTCTGCGTAAGCAATGATTGCGCCTGTCGCTTCATCACTTCAAGTCCATGAGTTCGAAGCCCTGGTGCGGTACCATCGAGCGTCACAGGGTCCATTTCTGCCGCGTCCTGGATCGTTCGAACACCCATCCCTCGCAGGAGTCGAAGTTTTTTGACATCAACGTTAAACAGAAGCGCAATGTCATTCGTCTCCTTTGCATACTGTTCACAGACACGTCCCCATGGACCGGTGTCATAGCAACTTTTCCGAAGGACAGGGTCTGGCTTTTCTCCAGCTCGGATCCGCTCAAGCTCAACAACGCACACTTCAAACTCAGGAAGCATCGCTTTTGCATCAAACGAAATTCGCTCCCCATCTCCGTTTATAATCGCAGGCTCTTCAGGGAACCGTCCCTGTGCACGCTCAAGAAGCGTCGCGTAAAACACTAACTGCAACTTTTGATATTTTTCCAGCGCATGCGTTGACTTCACATCAACAGGAACATAATGCCAAGAACCAAGCGAACTCTCGCCCTCACGACGCTCCAACAAGTCTGGACGACCGGTCCAATCACCGTCTGTGAGCGTACCCTGAAAAATTGTCGCAACGCCTTTTCGCATTAATTCCATGGTCGCATCAGCACCTGCAACCGCATCATCCGAGTGCGGAGCTTCAATCACCGCCCCGCCCTTCATCAACCGCTGTACGACATCGAGCTCATGCGCAACACCATTCTCCATCCTTTTTATTTCGGAATCGCTAATCTCGCGAACAAGAGCTTGCTCGTCTTGCGTCGCAAAACGTTTGTAGTACGGCCAATGCGGACACTGGACGAACTGATAGAAATCAGTCGCTGTTAAATAGTCTTTGTTTGGCATATCTATCTGTTCATGATGTTTCTCTTTTTCTTCGTAAGACCAGGAATCCAAAAACTAGTGCACTCCCCATCACCCCAATATAGATCAGTCCTTGCTGAAATGAAATAGATCTTGATGGCGGAGAAATTGACATCGTCCCGGTGGATGTTGCGCTCGCCCCCGGTAATGATGGAGGAATCGGCAGATACCCGCATGCCGAGGGATCAGCGCTGCGATTCGGGGCAGCATCTGAAGCTAACCACGAATTACCATCCCCCATTCCAGCAAACACACGCCATCGGATGTCCTGAGCCGTATCTAGTTCTGTTGTAGGAATCGTAACGATCAACAGAGTCCCAGTTTCTTTTGCCGTGGATGAGGTAACAAGTTGTTGCCACGTATTCGTCATTGAATCATGCACCTGATGCTTGATCATGACGCTCGTTGAAGATGCGACTGGATTGATAATATAGTACGAGTCCGCTCCAGCTCGCGCATCTGTTGCATCCGGATAATTATTTCCGACGTCTCCATCTCGATCAAGCAATAGTAAGATATTTCCGCGTTCGTTTGACGCACGTTGAAATGGACGAACGGTTTCGATCGAAAAAATCCATTGACCCGCCGATCGATCAACTTGTACAGATGTCATATCGATCCGACCCACATCCCCGACCGTTGTCGTTGCCGTTTCGGACTGAATTTTTGGATCTCCGGATGGATCCGTTATGTTCGAACATGACGGAATCGTCTCGGCAAATGCAATACGCCCAAACAACCCACACACCGCGATGCCGATACACAATCCCAATCGAACCGTCTTATTCCGCGTGGATGCAATCATAGAGCGCTTCCTCATACCAAGAAATAAGCGGAGAATCTAACCTCGATTTCAATATCTCCAATACAACCTGCTCATGAGCAATTTTAGCCTCACGGGGAGCATTAAACCACGACCAAGCGTCGCGATGCGTCTGCAATGCATCAACGATGGATCGAAGATTGTAGACGTGATCCGCAGCACAAATTGCCAATGCACCCTCAGGAGCCTGTTCCAATCGCTGACAATATAATTCTTTGCGCTGTGGCCAGGCTAGATCCTTTCGCTCACTCACCCAATCGACGAGCTCTGCGACTCGAAATGAGGTCGCTGCGGCAACATCGTCAAACGTGACGTCACAGTCTTCAATAACATCATGCAAGATACCCGCAGCAACAACTTCTTCATCGTATCCAAGATGAAGAAGCACCAACCCGACAGATGCGGGATGCGCGACGTATGGTGTTCGTTCTATTGGATGTTTTCGAAACTGCCCGTCATGCCATCGAGCCGCCAGATCCATCGCACGAACCATTACTGCAGGGTATTGTGATTTCATATCGGTTGTTGTTGGTCTGCATGTAACGCGACCTCCACAAGAATCAGTTTTCCTGACCAATTGCCAATTCTAGCTCCAAGAAAAAATCCAGCGACGGTGATAAGTGTAACCCACAAGGTTGCACTCCCCATTTGCAGCAACCATGACCACAGAAGAAAACGTGCGATAAGGAATGCAATCCCCGCGCACATCAAACCAACAAATATCATTGACGCGAACAAAACGATATACACGCCTCGACGATCAAAACGCTTAAACCCTGGTCGTGCCGGTCGCGCACATTTTGGCCGTAGTGGAGGCGGAGTAAAAAATGACATACGTTGACCAGTGTAACGGATTCCGCCATGAAATAACATATCCCTAAGAAAAACCCCGGGGGTCCGGGGCGTTCCAATCTTATTTCGTCTCTTTGTGCGGCTTGCGCACTTTGCAGGTCTTGCAATACTTAATCAATTCCAAACGCGTCTTCAAGGTCTTCTTGTTTTTTGACGTATGGTAATTCAGCTTCTTGCAAGCTGTGCATTCCATTTTGATGGCATTGTCTTGTGACATATTGGGGAAATTGGTCGCGTTGAACGCGATGGAGCCGACGGCCGGAATTGAACCGGCGACCAACGGTTTACAAAACCGCTGCTCTACCGCTGAGCTACGTCGGCAGACGCCTTCGTTTAAGAAGTAGCCAGAGGATATCGTGTAATAAGAATGCTGTCAAACCGGCGGACTGGGCACAAGCCTTGCACCCCTACACAGATTTGAAACCCCACGGTAAGCTTTCGGCATATGTTTAACAAACTCAAGCAATTCAAAGACATTCGAGACAAGGCAAAGGCTATCCAAACGGCATTATCCACGGAATTCGCGGAAGGATCAGGCGGATGGGGCAAGGTCAAAATCACGGTAAACGGCAACCAGCAAGCTACGGCCGTTGTCATTGATCCAGCTGCCATGAGCGATAAAGCGGCACTCGAAGGCTACATCAAGGATGCGATGAATGATGCCACGGAAAAAATCCAAAAAGTGATGGCTGCAAAACTGAAAGACGTTGGCGGGCTCGACCTTGCAAAAGACCTGCAAGACATGATGGGCAAGCACGAATAAGCCATGTCCTCTACCCCTCGGTCCATCAACGATGCAGCTGCCGCATTCGACAGCTTGCCTGGGGTTGGACCGAGGGCCGCATTGCGATACGCCTATTGGCTCGCTGCACAGCCAAAGGATCGCATTCAGCAATTTGCCCGAGCAACAGATGGATTAGCACGCGGCATTCAGCTCTGTGAGATCTGCAACATGTGGAGCGAGCATTCAAGGTGCGACATCTGTTCGGATGCAAAGCGCAACAACGGAGCACTCTGTGTCGTTGCCACAAGCCAAGATGTGAATACCATTGAGGACTCAGGCGCGTTTAACGGGCGCTATCACGTTCTCGGTGGACTCCTTGACCCCATTGAAGGAAAAACTCCGGACACGCTCCAAATCCCCTCACTCCTCAAACGTCTCTCAGATTCAACGCCTCCGATCACTGAACTCATTCTAGCCCTCGATCCAGACGTTACGGGAGACACCACATCGCTCTATCTCATGAAACGATGCGAGGAATTCCCTATTTCGATCACACGACTCGCCAGAGGGCTTCAACACGGCGCACAGATCGAATATGCGGATGGCGTGACCATTGCAGATGCGATGCAGAATCGACGAAGCATCGGAAAGAAATAATACAAAAATCCCCCGATCAAGTCGGGGGATTTTTGATGGCTTACGCCAATTTAGAAATCTTGACCTTTGTAAAAGGTTGGCGGTGACCAACGCGCTTCTTATAACGTGTCTTTGCCTTGTATTTCACAACTTCAATCTTCTTACCACGACCGTGCTCAACAACCTCTCCCGTTGCCTTTGTGGACAATAGTGGAGTTCCGAGCTTCATGTCCTTCCCCTCTTCGTCAGAAAGCAACATGACCTCAAACGAGACCGGGCCGCCAACTTCAGCTTCCAATTTTTCAACGGTAATCACATCGCCTTCTTGGACGATATATTGCTTCCCGCCTGTTTTTATTACAGCAAACATAGTGCGAAGAAGGTATACCAATATCAGCAACTTGTCAAACCTTGGGGAAAATCCGTGCTATACTAGCCCCAATGTCCCTTACCGGTGAACAACAGCTCGTTCAAGGCATCTCCACACGCAAAAAGCTCCAGGCGTACTGGTTTTTCATACGCTTATTGCGCCAGGCAAACCCAGTCCTAGCGACCTTCCGGTTCATCCTCTTAATCGCCGGGGCCATTGCCCAACCGCTGGAAGTCTATTTTTTTGCTCAATTAATCGGTGCTATTGGCCAACAGGACCCATCTCACGCCACCCAGCTCCTGACCCTGGTTATCGCCACCTACGCGACCCGAAAGCTGGTCATTGATCTGACCTATTCAAAGATCAATGACTGGTTCTCACGAGGTGGCGGGCTCTATTCCCAACGCCGAATCATGGAGCATATCGCAACACTGGACCCTGAAATCCTGTTGCGCGACGATGTACGCAATAGCCTGGACTATGTCCGCGAAGATCTTTGGAGATTAAACAACCTCCCGGAACAGACGGAATGGCTCGTGCGATCACTCTTTCGTTTTCTCGGCTCATTTGGTCTTGCCCTTGTTGCCCCTTGGTGGGTTACGGTGCTTGGACTAGCTGATGCCGTTGTTCAGGCTTGGTTTGCGGGTGTGGAATCAAAAAACGATATTTGGACCTCGACCTGGAATTCTCTCGAGGGCAGACAGGTGGAGTATATTCGATATATCTTTTTACAAGGACCGGAATTTCGTGAAGTCCGTCTTCTTGGTGCGGAACGCGCGTTTATTCAACGATTAACTCGCGCCGGAAAAAGCATCCTCACAAAATTCCGAAGCGCAGCAATGGCAAGCGCACGCAACCGAGTATTCGTGAGTGTATTTAATGCAATCACCTATGCGATCGTAATCATCATATTAGGTCGCGATGCATTTGCGAACCCAAGCCGCCTCGCAGTCCTCTATACAGCGATCGCGCTTTTCGGATTGTTGAGTGATGCACTCTCAGGTATTTCTGGCGCTTTCGGAAAACTGTATGCAGACCTTGGGATTCTCTCTCGCATGCATGATCTCTTCGCCCTGGCTCCAGAAGGTGTGTCCGGACAATCTATTCCTCGTTCACCACTCGTGATTGAGTTTCGAGATGTTTCATTCCGCTATCCCAACGCAACCCATGCTGCACTCTCTCACGTGACCACAACGATTCGCGAAGGTGAACACATTGCGATTGTTGGCGAGAATGGTGCTGGGAAATCAACGTTCCTGAATTTGCTTACTGGCTTGATTCAGCCAACGAGTGGAACCATTCTATTAAACGGTATCCCTCTCAGTGCATACAAAAAACGAGCTTGGAGAGATGCTTTTCATATCATGATGCAAGGCGCCATCATCTACCAAGATTTTATTCGAGACAATCTCACCTACGGCCAATCACCGGCTACCGTTCGCAAATCATTACAGCAAAGCCTTCACGTTGCCGGTGCTGATGCCGTGATTCGTGACGTGCCAGAAGGCTTGGATACATTCATCGGCGACTGGGCAGCGCCACCGGGTGTGCGTGCACATCGCGTGTCCGGAGGACAACAGCAACGACTCCTCATCGCCCGAACCCTCATTCACGGAGGTCGTATCATTGGTTTTGATGAACCAACTTCTGCGATGGATGCAAAAGCAGAGGCCTCGTTTTTTGAGCGCTTACACGACACGATGAAAGATCGCGGATTGATCTTCATCTCCCATCGTTTCTCCACCGTTCGTCGCGCCTCTCGTATTCTCGTATTTCAAAAAGGGAAACTCTCACATGAGGGATCACATGAAGAGCTGCTCAAACAACCAGGGAGTTATGCGGAGCTCTATTCAGAACAGGCACGTTGGTACACGGAGTAGGGTCTACTTATTGCACAATTGAAACCGGGTCACCAATGCGAAGTTGGAGCGCCTGAGCTGTACCTGCGGGGACTTCGAGCACCATATCCGCTTGCTCAGTCGGTGTATGTAGTTCTGGCTCTGGATGATCAATGCTTGGCGCATCAAGCTGAGCCATCTCAACAATAGCATTTTGACGAATCCAGATAATATCTAACGGAAACCGCATCTCTGGCATCCAAAATGGATAAATTCCTTGTGACGGAAATAAAAATACCATTCCTTCATCCTGATTCAAAGATGTACGCCCGGACAATCCCCGCTCTCGCTGCGCCTCGGACTGCGCAACGGTTACGTGGAACCGATGATCGTTCACACGAACTGTAGCAGCGACAGAAGCAACAGGCTGTGGCGTGAGCAAGAGCAATGCTGCCATGACCAAAAATGTGATGACAAGTACGGTCACAAAACCCCAAAGCAACCTTTGGTTAGTTCTTTTTTTCAAATGAGTCTGAAATAAAGCCAGCGACATATGACATGAGCGCGGTCGCAATCACAAGACCGCTAATTAAAAAGAACTTCCCTTTTGTCTGAAGGCTGAGTGCGCCGATCCCTGCAAACAATGAGATGCCCCACAACAGCAACACCGTTTTTCGATGCGAAATTCCGGCGCGCAACAATCGAAAATGCAAATGCGTCATATCACCTCGATACCACGGAACGCCGCGA
This sequence comes from Patescibacteria group bacterium, assembly GCA_018063105.1. Lineage (GTDB taxonomy): Bacteria > Patescibacteriota > Patescibacteriia > 2-12-FULL-60-25 > 2-12-FULL-60-25 > JAGOQX01. The sequence continues at coordinate 13,343 of JAGOQX010000012.1, read as the reverse complement.
CGCAAACGACCAATAATCACCACCATCACATCTGCCATCGGAATCGCGAGAACAGCTAAAGCGATAGCGATTTTCACACTGGAAAGAATCGCGAGGACGCCTAAGGAAAAGCCGGCCAACGTACTTCCACCCTCTCCTAAAAATTGCTTTGCCGGATTCATGTTATGTGGGAGGAATCCGAGAAATGCCCCACCAACGAGCGCCGCAAAGATTGCGATAGATGGCTGAAAAAACAAGAACGAAAGAGACAGTGCGCCAACAAGCCCAGCACCGATTATCGTCATACCTGTCACTAATCCGTCTAACCCGTCCTGCACCTTCGTGGCATACGTTGCGAGCAACAACCACACAAATGTAAAGAGATCTGATGGAAGAGAAAGCATCATGGACCAATCTCCGAAATGAATCGCCTGCTGCCACCAAACTAATGAGAACCCTCCATGGCCCGCAAGACGTGTCACCTGAACGATCCCAGTCCCAGATGCAATCACGCACAGCGCTGCAAGAATCGGAAACACGATCTGCCAACGCGGAGGCAACGGATGACGATCATCGATCATTCCTCCAATCAAGAGGATTATGACACCAAGGAGATAGCCGAAGAGCTGACTGACATTCAATCCCTTGAACAAACCCGGTTGAAAGAGTTGAATGCAGATGACGAACACGATAATAACAGCAGCAATCCCCAATCCACCTAAAAACGGCATTGGTTTTCCGTGGATCTTTCGTCCTCCAACCGGCTCATCCACAAAATGCCATTTCCAGGCAATGCGCTGCGTCAAAAAACTACATAGATAAGACAGGATCGCTGCACATGCGGCAACGAGCCCGCAAAGTTCAAACGTCATCAACCGTGTCATGGATTAGATCTGTTTCGCTTTTATCACCTGTAATTGACCACCTTTCTGTAAGATGATTTGGTCCTTCCTCCCAACTTCACCACGCAAGAACAGATCTGCCAAGGCATTGTCGACACGCTCCTGAATAACACGGCGAAGTGGACGCGCACCGAATAGCGGATCATACCCGGCATGAGCCAACTCCTCCACTGCCTCATCTTGAGCTGTAAATTCGATCCCACGTTCCAATAGACGCTTGCTAATGCCGTTGATGAGCAACCAGGCAATCTGCGTGACCTCATCCATCGTGAGCGGTGTGAAGACAATGACGCCATCAAAACGATTTAAAAATTCTGGACGGAAGAGGCCCTTCAATTCCCGCTCGAGCAGTCCGGTTTTGATTTGATCCAATGGTGTCTGTTTCGCAACTTCATCTTGAATGAATGACGTTCCCGCGTTTGATGTCGCAATCAGCATGACATTCGTAAAATCAATGGTTCGCCCAACACCATCCGTTAGTCTTCCGTCATCCATGACCTGCAAGAACACGTTCAAAATATCTGCGTGCGCTTTTTCCAACTCATCCAATAGGACCAGAGCGAATGGTTGTTTTCGGACGGCCTCCGTCAGCAACCCTCCCCGCTCATCCCCCGGAAATCCAATGAGACGCGCCAAGCTCGTCTTATCCTGATACTCAGACATGTCGAGACGAATCATCGCTTGCTCATTTCCAAAATATTCTGCTGCCAATGCCTTGGATAGTTCCGTTTTTCCAACACCGGTCGGACCGAGAAATAAAAAGTTTGCGATCGGTCTCTTTCCTTCTCGCAGTTCAGCTCTGGCCCGTCGAAGCGCTTGCGAAACAGCTTGCACGGCTTCAGACTGACCGATCACGCGAGCGTGAAGATGAGACTCCAGCGAGAGCAACTTATCCGCCTCTGTCCGTGTTAATGATTCAACGGGAATACGCGTCTTGTCTGTCACAACGGACGCTACGTCATCACCTGAAACAATCGTTCGCTCACCTTGCGCTTTGCGGCACAAAACAGCTGCCTCACGAATCACACTTAACGCATTTTCCGGAGCCGCAATATCATGCATGTATTTTGCAGTCAGCTGCGTTGCACGATCAATGGCTGCAAAGGAAAGAAACACTCGTTGCTCGTATTCAATGTATCCACTCTTTGCCATCAACACGGTCAATGTTTGTTCCGGTTCTAATTCACGTATCTGAACGCTAGCGAGCTTTGCGCCAATCGAACGACGTTCAAGATGTTGCGTCCATGCACGCGGTGTGACAGACAGGATGACGGTCATCCCCCGCTTATCCAACTCACTGGACATGATTTCTGATAAATCCAACTGACCACTCGCACCGCTTCCAGACAGTGCCTCAGCGCCCTGCATCGCCAACACGATATTTCCGGACATGGCAGCCTCATGCAACATTGACACCAGACGATCTGCTGCAAGGCTCGGATCACCCGCGGCGATGACACGCGCAATATCAACGGACACCAGCCGACGATCAAATAATTCCGGCGGAACATCTTCTTCAACCATTCTGCGTGCAAGCTGTTCGATGATCGCCGCTTTCCCAACACCCTGCTCCCCAATGAGCGCAATGCCTCGACGTCCGCTTTCAATGGCTCGCAACATTTCTTCCATCTCCTTCTCACGACCAACGATCGGCGCAAGATATCCATTCCGTGCAGCTAACGTGAGATCTTCGCTGAATCGATCAAGTAATGGCGTTTGCCGTGCAGTCATTGCTCGATTCATGCCTGAAGACGGTTTCATTGCTGCAAGCATCACAAAACGCTTGTGATCTTCTCGCATCCGTTCTTGCAATCGAATCCATTCAGCAACATGCTTCACCTCTTCTGGTGGATGACCTAGTTGATCAAACAAGTTTTGAACCTGCTCCGACTCGATGAATGCAACAATAAATAGTTCGATTGGAGTGATGAACTGACGCTCAACCGCAGAGGCATCAAGAAAGGTTAACGCGAGGACGCGCTTTGCCTCACGAGATAAGACGATCGGTGGCGTTCCGGCATGCTCCGCACTGAGGAGTCGTGCCATCGGTCCTTTTACCTGATCAAAAGATAATCCCGATCGAATCAAGAACACTCCACCGGATGGACTCGCCAATGCAGAGGCGATGAGCGTTGTTGGTGTGATTTCACTTCGTCCTAAACTTTTTGCAATTTCATATGCACCCTCTACCACCGTCATTGCCTCTGGCGAAAAATAGGGACTAATTTCAAATCGATAGTCTGCATTGATTGCCTGTTTCTTTTTGAGTTCCTCCAATTGTGCGTGCGTTTTTCCCCACTCTGGCAATGGCTTTGCTTCCGCAGAAAATTCTTTCCAATGGAACACCAGAAAACAAGCAACAAGCGCTGCCGACCACATCAAGTTCAATGACCAGTGCCCAGAAATCCAAAATTGAAACTCAAAGAGTGATGCTATATCCGTAAGCTGCGTAATGTGCCAACCAACAGAGATTGCTGCAAGACCAATATAGATCAAGCAAGCAAGACGAAGCACTGCTCGAACTGATCGACGCATTTTTCGTAACGCAATCGAAAAATCATCCACTCGTGCGGACCAGACTAAAAATCCCTGATCTGACGGCAAGCCTACACCCGCACCACCGCAATGCGGACATTTCACCGAACGACGTGGATCGCCTTGGCAGGTTGAACAGATGACTGTTGTTTGGGAAAAGTCCACGAGATCAGCCATACAAAGGGATCACGGAATGCGTAAGATTAAGAAGAAGCGCGATCGTAGCGACAATTGGGAAGAGAATCCAGACGATGATGCCAATTGCAAACCCAACAGCCTCGGCAAGCAATACGATGACACGACCAACCAAGACAACGAGACGCATCCAAACACTGATCAACTTTCCCGCAAGATCATACTGCCCATACATTGGCACGAAAAAATTCTTGATCCAGACTTTAAAACCTAAACTGCGGACACGAAATTCCAATCCACGACGAGCTGCGGAAATGACGCTCATGAAGCCGGTTGTATACCACCAAATCGGAAACCAAGCGACGCTTCCAAAGAAATCGACGAGCACAAACTTCGCAACTGCACCGGTACGCGATGTCATGCAAACAGTATACCAATTTTTTAACGGATCTTCTATGCTAGAGCCACCATGACACAGACAACAACGCAATCAACACTTCTGCGATACGAACGAGCGCTTCTGGATGGAATAGGCATTAGCTGTTTTACAATCGTTTTGTTGAGCATCATCTATTTTTTCTATCAATTAAACGCCTGGATCACGATCCCAATATCAACGCTAGCGCTTAGTTATTGGATCCGACGAATTCGAACATATAGGCGCTCAAATACAACGACATCACTCGATTTAGACCCTAAGAAAGCCAACGGATCTGTTAGCCTCGTTGCAGCCTATATCAGCATCGCGATCAACATGATCGTCCTCGGTCTCCTTCTTGGTTCCCGCACAAATCTTGCGATCGTTTCACCCTGGCAAATTCTCCCAAATTTCATATTTGGGCTGTACTTCTCTTCAACAGTAGCCCTCGTTGTTTCTTATCTATCACCAACGGTCACCCATACCCCCATTCAACGACTTGCTACAATGTTTCACTTTTGTGGCACGTGGGGCGTTGCCGCAATCGTGTATCGCCTTGGTTTCGGATATGACCCATTCGTCCATCAAGCAACCGAACGTTTTATTGATGCTCACGGTTTTATTGATCCGAAACAGCCATTGTATCTTGGACAATATTCTGCGGTTATCAGCCTCCACAACCTTTTCCGAATTCCAATCGATATCATTGATCAATGGCTCGTACCGGTTCTCTCGGTCACCGTGATTCCGTGGGTGTATTCACTTTCGAAAAAAATTCAATCAACAACCTCTGCATCCCTTATTGGAATTCTTGCTTTTCTTCTCATCCCCTTCTCTGTCACAACATTTACGATACCTCATAATTTTTCTTTTGTTTGTTTAACCCTCATCATTCTCCTTCTTCCCATCGCACAGAGGGAACGACTGCATTGGCACCTGGTGAGCATCGCAGGGGCAGCTCTCGCATGCCATCCACTTCTTGGAATTCCATCCGCTTTAATTGTTGCAACCCACCTGCTAAATCAACGCTGGAAGTTTGCCTGGGCCCTTCCGTTTATTGGATCCATTATTCTGTTACCAGTCAGTTTTGCCGTATATCAATATCAACAAACCGGTGTGGCATTTGTTCCATTATTACTCAATCTTCAAGATGCGATTCCTCTGTTATTTCATTCTCCGTATCTCCTCTCTTTGGATACACCCCTTTCAACACTCTATTGGTTTATGCATCTTTGGCCGCTGCTGTTTTGCATCATCGGCTGTATCGGCTATTGGAAACAAGACCGCCTTCGTTCACCAATACCACGCATTCTACTCAGTACTGCGGCAGGGCTTATCCTAGCTGCACTGTGGCTCGCCAGCTACATTCGACTCGCCAATATTTTGCCATCGGAACAGTTTGAATTTGCACTTCGTCTCATCGTTATTACACCCATCTTCTTTGTACCAGGCGTTGCATTCCTGTTTGAGCAGATCCAAATCCGTACCAACAAACCGTCGCTGTTGTTCTTCATGATATTTTCTTGCGTCACAGCCGGCATCGCGACATCAAGTTGGTACATGACCTACCCACAATATAATGCCATCGCTCAAATGAACGCTCCTGGCATGAGTCAAGATGATATTGATGCGGTGCAGCATATTGAAACAATGGCTCATGGAAAAACCTATGCCGTCCTTTCTCATCAGCTCATGAGCGCCGCGGCGCTTCGAACCTTTGGCTTTGAACGTACGATTGAAACAAACCTAGGCAAAAGATATCCGTACGCGATTCCAACGGGTGGTGAGCTCTATCATGAATTTCTTTCTGTATGGAATGCAACAGACCTTCAATCCTGGAAGCAAGAGGTGTTTCAACTCATTCACGTAGAAGAAGTATATTTGGCCATTCCAATCAGCTGGGACCCAAGCAATGAACTCCATCAACGAATAGCAGGTATCGCAACATCATCAACTCACATAGGCAATTCAATTCGTATCTATCAATTTGAACGATAAAAAAAATCCCTCCGATACAGGAGGGATTTTTCTGGGTAACTCTTTTTAGAGTCCCTTATCAATATCAATCGTTGTTGCTCCTGCCATCTGAGCCGTAGGATCATAGTCCTGCATGCTCGTAATCGCTGCACCCATGGTGTAATTAACAAAGAAGGCATCAGGAATGTTGTCCAACGATGTGAAGGTCCAATTCGCGCCATACATCAACGGAATCAACGCTTGGCTTGCGAACGGTCGCACGACGCCACCTTTTGAAACAGCAAAAATCGTTTGATCTGAAGCAATCTTAATCAATCGTGATCCAGGACGATATGTCACACTTCCTCCGATCGAAACTTTTGCCAAATCGGCATTTGATACCGTTGTAATAACGGGACAGAGACCAGGTGGATACCATGATCGATAGATTGCTTCGTTTGGAAACACATATCGTTTTCCATCTGCACCATACCAATAGAGTGCTGAGTTTGATCCTTTCATTACACTACTCTTTGCAACCTTTGCGAGAGCTGTGGTGCCAGGCGTTACATCCCATCCTAAATAGGAACATGGGAATTTCGCGACGGCTGGCTTCCCAACCAATGAATATCCCGGTGGCGTCCAAACAGGATTATATCCAGGTGGGTTATATCCAGGCGGATTGTACCCCGGTGGGTTGTATGGCTTCACTTGATAACCTAATGGAATATACCCAGGTGGCGGTGGTGGTGGCACCTCTCTCACGCTTACGCTACTCCCAGTTGACTGACTCATTGATCGAGGCAGTGAATATCCGATATACCCAAATGCAGCAGCTGCTGCGATACCGAGCACGCCAAGCGCAATCACTTGCGTCTGTGTCGCTGTTTTATTTTTTGTCCGTGTCATTGTTGGCGGCATATAAAAATTGAAGAATAAAAAACTTAACCAAAGTATATCACATCACCGTGTCTATACCCGATATGCTATTTCGCAACAGCAACTGCAGCAGGCGCAGGTGCGACGTATTCCAATCGGTCAACGGGCACAAAACCAAGTTCTGTTGCTCGCGCATTCAGCGCCTGCATTGATGAGAGTGTTGCAACCTTGTCTTGCAACGTCATTGTTTCTGTTTTTAGCGCATCAACTTTCTTTTCTGCATCACGCAACGCATATCCTTTGCTCATCGAAAAACTAACTTGAACAATATAAAAACACCCTAACGCAATGGAGAGCGCTAACAAACCAACGTTCCAGGCTAAAACGCCCTGCGGCAAACGCCGACCGATTGGCTGATGCAAACCCAACGCAATGTGAGGCTGCTTCATTGTCATTGTAAAGTCATGTGACATAGGTACGAAATTTTTGTTTGTTTTTTTGTCGTTAACTGCCCTATCCCTTCTTTTCCGCAATCCGTAGCTTTGCGCTTCGTGATCGTGGATTCTGCTGCCGCTCTTCTTCCGTCGGAATCAGCGGCTTTTTTGTGATGATGTTCAAGTCTTCTGCTCCTTTAAACGCTTGTTTCACGATTCGATCTTCTAACGAGTGAAACGAGATGATTGCGAGTCGACCACCTGGTCGTAGAACCTCTCGTGCACCGACGATCGCTTCTTTCAAGGCACCAAGCTCATCATTCACTGCGATACGCAACGCTTGAAATGTTCGTGTCGCCGGATGAATACGCCCGTGCTCGTACGATCGAGGAAGTGCTGCGACAACGATATCTGCGAGCTGTGCCGTCCGATAAATCTTTTCAGACTTTCGCGCTTTCACGATCACCTCTGCAATTCGACGAGCCATTCGTTCTTCGCCGTAGTCACGGATTATTTCCGCGAGCTCATGCTCCTTCCACGAATTGACGATTCCCGCAGCGGTGAGATCTTGTGCATGCTGACCAAGACGCATGTCTAACGGTCCATCCTGCATAAACGAGAATCCTCGCGCAGGATCGGAAAGCTCATCTGATGACAAGCCGAGATCGATCACGATGCCATCGATGGGAGAAAATGATTCTCGCTCAATGACCTGAGCCATGTCGCGAAAATTCGCTTCAGCACCGATCCATCGTTTGGACTGCTCTGGCGTGAGCGACGCTTTCATTCGTTCGATCGCATTTCGATCGAGATCAAAGGAGAGGACGCGACCACCTGGCGCAGAGCGAACAAGGAGTTCACGCGAATGGGTTCCGCCACCCAACGTGCCATCAACATACCGACCTCCAGCATGGGGCTGTAAAGCATCCATGACTTCGTTGGTCATGACAGCGATGTGTTCACTTTGGCTCATATAACGGATCCTAGACGCTCAGCTATATCAGTACTCTCCTTCTGTGTCAACGCAGAATACGTTGTCCAAGCCGCTTCATCCCAAATCTCTAACCGGTCATACATTCCAGTCACCACGACATTTTTCGTGAGACCAGCGTACGTCCGAAGATACTCAGGAACCATGACGCGCCCAGACTTGTCGACCTCTACGTCCATTGCGCCCGCAAGCATGAGTCGGGCGAATGCACGCGTATCGGCCTGGCCGAGCGGCAATGCAGCGATTTTGGCAGCAAGCGTATTCCACGCTTCCTTCGGATACAGAAAAAGGGAACGATCCAGTCCCCGCGTCACAACTGCCCCTTCGGACAACTGCGCGCGAAATTTGACCGGAACAGCCAACCGACCTTTGTCGTCCAACGTATGATGAAATTCTCCGATGAACATAAAAGGCTCGGAACGCTTTGGTTCCCCACTCTACCCCACTTGCCACCATTTTATGCCACTAAGAGACATGGGACAAGCCTTGGGTGTGGATAACCTCCCTCCCACCGAGTTTTTCGTCCACGAAAAACGAGCCCCGTTCCCGCTCCCTGCATTCCTCCGTCCGCCGGGGGTTTGGGGGTTCGCCAGCCTGTTTGAGCGATCCTTCTGTCATTCCGACCAAGGAGTTAGACGACGCGCGGAGGAATCGCTTAGTGCACGGCCGGTCGCTCGACTAAGGGATCCCTCGGCTTCGTCGAACTTCGCTCGGGATGACACAAGGATACTTTTTTTTAATTCGAAAAAAAAGTAAGAATAAACGCCCCTACCTTAACGAATTCCGCGCCCTAACCTTCCGATGATACGCAATCGCAAACCGATGCGCCTCATCCCGCACCGCGACTAAAATATCTTTGTGCTTCTCGCAAACCTTACAAATATCAACATGCTTCGCATCACAAATCAGTTCATCCTTATCTCTCTGTGGCCCCTTCGCCAATCCAACAACCGGTATACCCAGTTCAAACTGTCGCACAACCTGAACCGCCGCATTCACCTGCGGCCACCCTCCATCAATCAAAATCAAATCTGGCTTCCGCCAAGCATTCCGAAATCGTCTCGTCAGCGTCTCCTTCATCGAAGCAACGTCATTCGACCCACTCACCGTCTTAATTTTAAACTTTCGATATTCCGACTTCGCCGCCGCGCCATTCTCAAATACAACCATGGATGCAACAGATGACGTGCCGGAGATATTTGAAATATCATATCCTTCCACACGCCCAAAAATATTCACTGGCGCTTCCCCTTCCCGCATCTTATCGACGTCATCATCCTCTCGTTTCAAAATCGCAACATCCTGAATATGCTCAAGGAAATAAATCTTATTGCGAAACGCCGCCGCGTCCTCAAATCGCTTTTCTTTCGCTGCGAGCTTCATCTCACGCGTATAACTTTTCAAAATATCATCTTTCTTCCCTTCAAAAAATCGAATCAAATCACGAATGATTTTTCCATATTCTTTTTTTGAAATCGTACCAATACACACACCAGGACAAAGTTTCAGATGAACATAAAAACACGCACGCTTTTGACCAGGAACACACGTTGACCACGGAATTGCCTTGCGAATCAAATCAAGCGCAGCACGCAACGACCGAGGTGAAGTGTATGGACCAAACACGGCCTTGTATTTTTTTGCCGCATCATCCCCAACCTCCGTACCACGAAGAAGTAACGGCCGAGGAAAATCCTCTTTCGTGATGACGAGATAGAGAAAACTTTTATTGTCTTTGTCCTTGATGTTGTACGGCGGAAAATAATGCTTGATGAGATTCGCCTCCAAAATCAACGCCTCAATCACCGTCGGCCTTTGAATGTAGTCGATGCGTCGAATCTTCGAAACCATTTCCTGAATTCTGGAGTCATGCGGTCGCTGAAAATACGAAGACACGCGACGCTTCAACGAGGTCGCCTTGCCGACGTAGATAATGTGGCCGTTCTCATCTTTCATGATATACACCCCCGGCGTATCCGGAAGCTCACCATGCTGGATTTTGACGAATGAGGGAATCATATACTGATGGTACACGGGAACGGCAAGATTGGAAAAGACGACGAGAAAAATCCTCTAAAAATACAACGCCCCCGACAGCATGAACTGTCGGGGGTAAGAGAAGTTAAGAAAGATCAGCTCTGGAGCATTTCGAATATGCCCCAGAGATCGTTGACGTATGTGCCTCCGGTCCAGTCTGACGAACCGCCCTGATCGCACGTGGCGTCAGAGTGCGGAACACCAGAAATATCGGCCCAGATAAACGAACGTTCGGACAAACCCACGAGGAAGGGAAATCCCGACACATCCGCTACGAGACAACCGGTCAACATTCCATTGTTTGCCGGGTGCTTGAAACTGACGATGACATGGTTGTTAGACCCGACCCCGTCGACCTGAGCATGGACGCTGTAGACATACCCCGCGCCCGAGATCATCTCCTCATTCGTGAAGTCGATAGACAACTCGACCTGGTCAATAACGTCGGCACCGATGCCATCGCTCCAGACAACGCCGTTCAAGACTTTCATAGAGTACGCGCTGAGAGGCAAATCGACGGCGCCGCGACGCAGGCGGAAGTTACTCAGGGAAACTCCCTGGCTTTTCGCCACCATCAAGGAGACGTGCTTCATCGCGATCGGGCCAGCGCTATTTGCGGAGACCTGGAACTCGAGAAGATCGGCGTCACCATTGAAGAGCGTGTTCGATAGGAGCGCGTGCTTCGTCACGGTCGGCTTCGACTTGCGAAACTGGTGCGAGTTCCCTTGAAGAACGGGCGAGGTGTAAATGCGCTCGCCACTGGTCTGACCCGTTGCGCGAACGTTGGAGCGGTTTACGTAATTCTGATCCCACTCTCCGTTCGTGCTGTTGTTCGTGATACCGAGTCCCATCATATCGCCGGAACGCGCAATGTTGTGCTCTCCGGGCGCGAAGGATGCCGGTTGAACCGGAGCAACCTTCGCCACGATCTGAATCAGCACGGAACCGCCATCCGTGATCGTGATAGGTTGCATGGACAGGTCGATATCCGTCTCCGATAGAGGAACCTGCCAGGAAGGAAACACGCTTTGTCCGAGAACATTTCCGCCAATGGCGATCGCGATCGCCGTGAGATCCGCTGGATCGACCGAGTAATTGCCGGATCCGATCGACATGATGGACGCTCGGTCGATCACGATGTCTTCGAACATCGCCGATACGACGTACTGAGCGAACACCTGCCACTGATCCGTGCCGGCGACCATGATGTCGGCGGGCGGATGCTTGAACGCGTCGATCTCCAGATACCCGTTGGGACGGATTTCCTTCACGATGGACGGATTCGCACTCATTTGATTCTGCAACGCGCCGTCCAGCGACCAGGTGATCCCGCCGCCATCCAGACTCGTCGCGTAGATGTCGAGGCTGTCAACGATGCCGACGGCGACCTTGTCGTACGGCATTTGCGGCGAGACCGAGGAGGACAACGTCATCATCACGCGGAACACTTGCGTCGTGTTCGCGGGGACGACGAAGTTCATTGCGTCGATTTTCGCCGTACACGCGCCTACGTCGATCACTTTTCCGAATCCGACCTGCTTCCAACCGTTCGACCACACCTCGAGACGAAGTGATGTCACCCGATCGGAAAACGACTTACAGGCGCAGGGCTGACCAAATGCGCAACCGTTGGGAGTGATCTGCGTCTGTCCGGTCAACGTCAATGTGTGCAAGGAAACCGGCTTCGAATCCGTGGTGACCTTGACGGAAACCGCGAACGCCGACTGCTCCTTCTTCACGTAGACGCCGAAAGTCATGTCATCGCCGAGCGTGACGGAAAATTTCGTCGGCGAAGGATCGCCAGCGTCATTCCCTGCGTCGTCGCCCTGCGCATCAGGCGCACCAGCGTCCTGTTCCCCGCCGCCAGCCCCACCCGTACCACTCGTCGTGGTCGTGGTGGAATCCGTGGTAGTCGACGTCGTCATACCGCCGCCCGCGCCTCCCGCACTCGTCGTCGACGAGGTCGAAGCGGACGTCGTCGTAGTCGAAACCGTGCTCGTCGCCGATCCGCCACCCTGACCCGTCGGAGTGACGGCCGAGGAAGAGCTGGTCGACGTCGAGACGGTCGCCGTGATGCCGGCATCCGAAGCCGAATCACGCGACTCGATCTCGACGTTGCCGCCGCAGGCGAAGGCGCCGAGAGCCAAGAGAACAGTCGCAAACACTCGAAACAATGATCGCATGGATCCTCCAAATTTCTTACCTGATTGTCGATGAACCTGGAACCGGCGAACGCGCCGATAACGAGGAAATATAGCACAAAACAGGGGTTTTGTCAACCCCTGGATACTGTATTTTGGCTTATTTTAGCTATCTTCCCCCGCCATTCACCCATTTCATGGTGCTCGATCCAAACACACCATTCGCCTGAGAGATCTTTGCCTTTGGTCCGAGGATATCTTTGAGATGAGCCTTCTGGAATTTAATGAGAGCAGTTCTGGTAGCAGCACCAAACCTGGTTGTCTCCTTCCCCTTTGATCCAGGACCGGACTTGGCGATAGTGAAACCAGCGTTGTTCAAGATGATCTGAAGCCGTCTCACATCTTCGCCAACTACTCCGACAGACATCGTTCTCTTGAATTGATACGGTTTCTTTGCAGGAGGAACCGGTGGGACAACTGGAGGCTGAGGTTGAACTGGAGGAGAAACGATCGGAGGATTAATGAGGATTTCTGGAGGAAGTTCAATTGGAGGTTGTGGAAGTGTGATATAGGTCTTCGTGATTGGATCGTATACCTGGTAGACGGGAACGAGAGGAGGAAGCGGTGTGCCACCTGCTGCACCAAGTCCACCTCCACCCGTATTCGTTTGAGCTGCAACGTCATTGTCAGTGACCGTATTCGTCACATCAGAGATCACCGTTGCTGCGTTGTATCCAGTTCCAGTGGATGATGCGACATGAGAGATGGTTCCCGTATGTGTGCCATCAACAGCTGCATTGTCGACTGCAGTCACGGTGACGGTAACCGGAGTACTCCAGTTTGTGTCTGTGAAGTCGATCGTTGAAGTTGAAATCGTTTGAGCTGATGTTGATGTAAGAAGAATCTGAACCGTTGAGGTTGGTTTCGAATCAAGGA
>JAGOQX010000002.1 GCA_018063105.1 Patescibacteria group bacterium | reverse complement strand
CTCATGAATAGTCCGCTGTCGCGCAGGGTACAGCTCTGGAAAGCGATGAAAACCAATATCATGAACGGTCACCACAGATTTCTTTGGCAGAATACGAGGCAATGTTGAACCCGGAAACCACATCACATCAATGGGACGACGATAGAGCTCAAAAGATAATCGAAGCTGCGTCCAGCCGTACGGCAGTATCCACGGAAGACGGACCTCATACCAATTCTCCGGAAGCTGTTCGAGACCGTTGGTGAGAATCGCATTTGAATACAAAATCCAAGAATGCGGATTCCCAACCGTGAGTTTTTTCAATTCCTGAATCACATGCCACGCGTACCACTCTACCCCAGTCTTTTGTGGTTTATTTGCTCTAGTTGCTTCTATGCCAATCATCATATATCTCGATAACGATACCACGAGAACACGGCTACGAAGAGAAGATTGAGCGCTTATAGCTTTCCAAATTTTCCAACGCAATCCCCGTTCCTTTTGCCACACAGAGCTGTGGCGTATCTGCAACAAACACCGGCACACCTGTTGCCTCTGCTAATAATCGATCTAGATTTCGTAACTGTGCTGTTCCGCCAGAAATAACCATCCCCTTTTCCATGACATCTGCAGACAGTTCTGGTGGCGTATTGTGCAACACATCTTTGACCGCCTCGATAATCCCTTGCAGCTCATGCTGAATCGCATCGGTCACGTCATCACTTGTCACGGTAATCGTACGAGGCAATCCTGTAATCATGTCGCGTCCTTTTGCCTGCATCTCTAATTTTGTTTCAAGATATAACGCAGAACCAATACGAATCTTGATATCTTCAGATGTACGCTCACCAACGGCTAATCCGTACTTTCGTCTCACATGCTCCTGAATGGACATATCCAATTTGTTTCCACCAATACGAACGGATGACGATGAGACAATGCCACCCAATGAAATCACTGCGATCTCACTCGTGCCGCCTCCGATATCCACAATCATATGACCGGACGGTGAACCGATCGGAATATCAGCACCAATGGCTGCAACGACCGGTTCTTTGATGATGTAGGCAGCGCGAGCGCCTGCTGAAATTGTTGCATCAATCACCGCGCGTCGTTCTGTTGATGTGATTCCACCCGGCACGGCAACCATCACCTCAGGACGAAACAGACGCACACCGCCGAGCGCCTTGTTGATAAAATACCGCAACATCGCTTCCGTCGTTCGATAGTCCGCAATCACCCCATCTTTTAATGGACGTTTTGCTACGATCGTATCAGGCGTTCGTCCCAACATTTCCTTTGCCTCTTTTCCAACGGCCAGAACACGTTTATCGGCCAATGAGATAGCCACAACAGAGGGCTCGTTTAACACGATCCCCTTTTTCTGAACATACACCAGGACGGTGGTGGTTCCAAGATCAATACCAATTTTTTTCGCAAACATACGTGAAGATCGTCAATAGCCTCACATGAACGCAGTGATCACGCAAGCAGATAGTATATTAGCGGGCTTGTAATTTGACGGTAAACGATCGGTCCTGTGCCGAATCCGTTTGAACCGTATATCGCGCATCTCCCCAATTCTTTTTTTCTTCAGCCGGAACCGCTGTCAAAACGTTTGCACCAAAAAGCGCATCTACAGAAAATTCCGTCTCATCAGCTCCTGGTTGCTTTGGCCAGTCAAGCGCATACGTTCCACCGATCATTGAATCTGCAACGCTCACCGGCAACCGATATGTATACCGAAGTATACCCGTCTTTCCCGGATCAACACTCCAAAATGATCCAAAGACCGTCTTCCCCAACTCTTTCACCACATCAACGTTTGCAACGTCTGTCACCGATGTTCCGCCAACACTGAGCAACTCAGCACCCTCGGGAACATACACTCGAGTGTAACTTTGATATCGCGTATAGCGCCAATCAATTTGGCGATTCGTGTTTGTGTACGTCAAGGTGACCGTTCCCGTTAATTGTTTCGGATCTTTGGCGTCCAATTGATACGTCACACGCTTCTTCATCACACCATCCGTTTTTAATGCTCCAAGATTTGCATCAACAACCCAGACAAAATCACCACGCGTTGCAACGGTTCGACCCGTCCATCCACGAGCATCAAATAATGCGAGTAATGACGGCTGACTCGAATACAGCATCACTTCTTTTTGAGACAAAGACGTTGTCAACGTGTTCAATAGATCCGGCCAACGAGAAGCTGGCATAGAAAATATTTTTGACATCAGCGCCTCCTGTACCCGCTGCAACAAGATCTTTCGTTGATCAAGCGGAATCCCATGCGTTAAAAACCCCTGTTCAACCTCATACTCAATACTGTCGAAGAAATTCGTTGCCGTATAGCTCACCCCATCAACTTCTACTGGTCCGGCTAAGCGAAATAATGCTTCTACAAATGCCGGCTGGATAGCGATCACAACAGATGGAGGTTGTTTCATCTTTTTTCCGGTCCCTAATTCCGTTTCACGAATATAAAAATCCAATACACGCGCTGCAGACGTTGGAAAATCTGGCGACCAATTTGCATCGCGCAAAAACCATGCCGGAATACTCAATCGATCTCGCATCTGCTTTGGCGCAACCTCTTTCCATGTTGACGCCACCGGATTATCAACCGCATAGACATCACCCATCGTCATCTCTGTCATGTCTCCGGCATCCAATGTCATTGTTCCAACGTTTCCAATAAATCCACCTCCAGGTCGAAGCTCATCGGCATTTTGTAAAAGGATGAGAAATCGCGTTGGACTTGGGTATCCAGCAACAGCCACGCTCACTTCAAGAAGTGGAACTGCCTCATCAATCGATTGCTTCAATAGAGGAAGTTGTTCAGCTAATGGTTTCAGTGCTGAACGGATCGGTGCAATCAGACCATCCTGCGGAACACGATTCCATAACTCCAGAGCAACATCGATTTTATCTCGAGCAATACGAAACCGCGGCAATGCGTTTGCGAGCATTGCGACGAAGTCACGCTTTTCTGACTGTGTTAAATCATGAAACGATCGATTCGGTGCAATCTGTCCGGTCACCAGATCAGTGCGCATTCCAATCCCCCCATTCAACGCCTCGCGCATCGACTGAACGACCGTCACGACATCACGTATCCCGTCTACCATTTGCGTCGCCACCGCTGTCGCATCTTGCAATCCACGAATCTGCGTTCCAACACCCGGCACATCTCTCCAAAAACCGGTACCATCTAATGCCGTATGTGCTTCTTGAATATTCAGTTGTGCAGATGATAATTGTTCAAGCGCAGATCCAACGTCCATCACCTGAACAAATCGTCGTGCCTCATCCAAATCCTGCTTTGCTCGATTCGCTGCCAACCCTGCCTTCACACACGCAATGCCAGGAGGCACAACAGCAATTGTACACACAACCAATATGCTAACCATCGCCCAGAGCCATACACGACGCTTTGACCGAACAGGAGGAATCGATTCCCCTAACCGTGATACGGGTTCAGGCATCTGCTCTTCCCTATCTTCAACACGTTCAACCTCTGACGCAGATGGAAATTCTTGCCCTTCAATCGGGCACGTTAGAAAATTTGGCGCTTTGGAGTCTGGTGTACGCATGACATTACACAAACCAATGACGTATCTCTGATGCATGAACCTGAACACGAGGTTGTACTTCAGCGCGTTTTCGAAGCATCAACGGAACTTTGATCAGAGACGAGAATTTTCCGCGGATCCGCGACGGTGAACGTAACGCTGACCACAGTCCACCGGCAATAATCCATGGAAGGTGCAGCAACCAATTCGGCACCTGATCATTCTTGATCGTGGTCCAGAATCGATTTCTTGCAGCCATCGCTTGTGCCGCCGGTGTACGCGTCGCACCCGTTCGCTGATGCAGTGCATGATGATGCCACGCAACGGCAGATGGAACAACGCGAATCTGTTTTCCCATTCGTTGCAAACGCCAGAAGAAATCCGCATCTACACCGTAGGAAAAAAAGTCTTCATCAAACCATTCTCCATCGATCTTTGCTTCAGCTAATGCAGAGGCTCGAATCAACATACATGTGCCAGAACATCCAAACACCTCGCGCTCTTCATCATACTGCCCCGTATCCTGTTCGCCAACGCCACGGTCAACTGGATGTCGACTTTTTTTCATGATCAACCCAACAGAGTCAATTTCTTGTGTTCGCTCAATCTCTGGTGCGTCATCTTCAGTGCCTGCACGGAAGACGGCTCGTAAGATTTTTGGACAACATGCTGCAAGAGATGGATTCTGATCCATTCGTTTCACTAACTGCTCCAAACAATCCGATGCCAACACTAAATTTGGACTTGCCACCATGATATATCGAGATGACCACGTCTCTTCCGGCCATCGTGATAATGACATCGCGATTGCCTGATTATGCGCACGTGCAAACCCTTGGTTTCGAAAATTCCGCAACACCACAACACCTGGACGAAAATCCCGCATCCAATCAGCGGTTCCATCATTTGACGCATTATCAACAACCGTCACACTCGTCTGCTTCCAGGTCTGCTCATCGAGCGAACCAAATAGTTCGGGCAAATAGGCTCGATGGTTCCAGGTGACAAGGTGAATGGCTAAGGTTCGAAGTTCTTCCATACAGGCGTTCTATTTTACCGTACGCTTGGGGGAAACAAAAAATCCAAGTGGCTTCCCCAGCATTAATCGAGTCTGCGCATCAATCGCGGGAATAGCTCCGAACAACACGAAGGTCACAGGCAAGAGTAACCACTGGAGCAAGCCAACAAAAATCGCGTGGTGTCGGGGAACGTGCGCCGGTCGCGGCGGCAACAAGGTAAGAGCCAATCCCGCAGAAACGAACACACCGATCAAGGCAAACCGCATCAACCACTGCAACGTGAATGGTGTATTTTGAAACACAGCAAATTCGCGAAACTGTTCAGGCGCTACCCAAAACGGTAATCGACCTAAAATTAATATCAACAACGGCGCCGTTGCCCAGGTATACATTCCTTCAAGTTGTTTCCAAATAAACGTCACCTTCAACCGTCGAGGCATTTCCTTGTCTTTCATAAATGCATTGACCATAAACGGAAAATTCTCGACTCCCCAAGCCCACCGACGCAACTGCTTATACAATGAAATGATCGCCTTCCAATAGTTCCCCGTCATAACCGTATCCATTGAAACCGGCAAATACATGGGCGTGACTCGATACTCTCCATGATATCGGATAAGACCCTGGAGGAAGATACGGGAATCCTCGCTCACAATATCTTTTTGCCAATACCCAACATCCATCAACATTCGTAAGCTCATCGAATGCGAAGAAAACGTCATCATCGTTTCATGACGAGGGAGTTCGGTCATCAACCAAAATGTTGTTCCGAACATGGCAACGCGCACTGCTGCTGGAGATTCCCACAGATTATTGTTGTACAACGGCACCGGTTGATACGAACTTCTCGTTGGCTCTGGCACGGTTAAGTAGAGATGGGTCAAATATGAAAAATACTGAGAATGAATCAACGTGTCACAATCAAATGACGAAACGACAACGCGATCCGGATCCAATCCAAGCGCAACAACCTGCGGTACGACCTGCTCTGCGGAATAATGTAAATTCGATCCTTTTCCGATCACCTCTCCAACAACGTCTGCGGGATGCACGGTGACCCACATACGCATAAACTTTTTTTCAAACTCTGGCAGCAATGTTTCACGAACATGTTCGATATGCTCTCGAGCACGACCCTCGCCAGCAATCACCACCATAATACGATCTGCTGGATATGAACCCTCTGCAATACGAAGCAACGTATCGCGAATGACCCCAACGTCTTCTTTCACCATTGGTAAAAAAACCAGGTGACGAATATCTTCATATCCCTTAGTTCCACGGGCAACGGTATCCCAATTTTCACGGATCGCTTTTCGGTATCTCCACCAAGAGATAAACAAAAACGGCATGTAATACACCACACGAAATAGCCAATAGAGATCAAACACGATGACAAAATAAATAACCCAAAGCGGTCGAACGAATGACAACACGATCGAGGCGATGATCGTGATCCATACCAATAGCCCTGGGATCACTCGCATCACAAACAACAACGTTTCTTCAGTTCGTAGGCGTGCGAGCAATCGTGATATTGGGTTCTGTGTCATATTCTGGAAGGGCATATTGAACTGGAGCATAGGCGCCTGAAAGGCACGCTGTCCGTAAACGCTCAAGATCCGTTGCCTGCTCACAGGATACGCTAATAAGCGAAACACGGCGAAGTTTAGCGATCAGCGTTCCAACGATCACACCGGTGCGGATGGAAGTGAATGAGCCCGGACCTGAAACAACGCACACCCCGTCCAATGATTCTGGGCCGATCTTCTTCAACCAACGCATCGCTTCAATCAATACGCCGTGTGATCGTCCTGCCGTCTCATGTACCTTCACGCTCCGGGTATTGAAAGAACCAACTCGAAAGAGTCGCGGTTCGGATGCATCAATAAACAGCCATGCCATAGATTATCGTGCCAATCACTTTTCTAACTCGTTAATCGCCACATTTTTTGGCGCTAACATGATCGCATCTAAAAATCGATCCGCGATCTCTTTACGATAGGCGTAATCTTGTGGCGTCATCGCCGTGTAGTTAATCTCTGATCCCAGGTCCGCTTCTAATTCACCGACCAACTTCTTCAATCCACGCTCATCAATCGTTCCAACGATAAACAGATCAACCGGTTGCTTTTGAACGCCCAAAAATACACCAAGAAACGCCAAATACTTCACATCCCCCAGTGCTCGAAGGCGCTGATCCAACTTTTGATCCAAAAAAATGCGTGACTTGGTAATCAATGAATGGAGTTCTCGAAATAATGGGAATCGTTTGTTTGCACGATAATATTTTCGCTTTAATCCCGGCCGCTTCAGTTCACTATCCTCTTCTTTTGCCTCGCCCTCTACAACAAAGCCTAAATCAACTAAATTCTGCAATTCACGTCGAACGGCATTGATTTGTGTGTCGATGCGACGCGTTAACTCACGAACAAAAAAAACCTCTTCCTGATTATGCAGAAACAGGGTGAGCAAGCGCACCCGGGTCCTTGAGCCAAAGAGGTGTTCAAGCATATCTTCTCTAGTATCCTGCCCTTCCTGGGGGCTCTTGACAAGGGGGAGGTGAGATAAACGTATTTTAGGTAGAATAGACTCAGACGAGTCCCAAATGGCATGAGCACTTCCGAACATCAATTTCGTATCGCGGAGATCGAAGTGACCCGCAACCCCACAGACGATAAAATCTTGGGGATTTTCCGTTTTGAGAATGTCGGAGCCGTGAAGCAGGGCCCCATGCTGTTGATTATCGCGGAAGTCGATTCAACGCTCTACATGTACGAGCGATTACTCGATGTCATTAACTCAACCGCAGAACAGGCGCGATACCTCATATCTGGCGCTGACCAAGATCCAGTCACACGATTCGAAAAACTCGTTCAACGCCTCAATGAGGCCGTTGCAGCCTTTTCAACGGACGAACCAAATCCAATCAGCTGGCCACGAGTGAATATCTTCGTCATGGAGCTTTCAAAGGGACACCTGTGCTTAACCGGCACTGGCAAGCTCATGAACATGTTCGTTCAAAAACAGGATGATGGAACATATCGAAGCTTCGACCTGTTTGGATCATTGGAACAGCCGGTAGACGTAGATCCAAAAAAACCGTTCGCTTCACTCATTTGCGGTGACATGCATCCGGGCGATCTCTTAATCGCAGGATCTTCAAATTTGGATACCCTCAGATCAGAACTTCGCCTCAAAGAACGCGTCACATCATTGCCGCCGGTTACTGCTGCACTCGAAATCAAGCAAGATCTTGAAAAAGGCTCAGTTCCGGACCATTTCATCGCTGCCATCATCAGTAGCCATGAAATTCGACAACCGGTCATTGAACAACGACCTGTCACTACAGAACCTACGGCTGACACAAGCACGGCCTCGATCCAAAAACTTCTTGCATCTGAAGATGAAGCGATACAACACCTTGCCCCGATCGTTTCTCCGATTCGCACCAGCGTTCCGATTGAAAAAATACGAATCGCCATCACGTCAGGTATTCAAACGGTGATCCGACGCGTAAAACAACAGCTCCCAAGACGAACGGGCAATCCAAATGGAAAAGAAGCGATGGAGCTCGCAAGTTTACGCGGGATGAATGCTGGGTACGGAAGTATATTTACCAAAAAGCGTAAAATCGCCCTTGCGGGAATTGGCGCCGGAATCCTTCTGATTGGCATCAGCTCTGCATGGTGGTCCCATTCCAAAAAAGAAGCGGCCATTACTGCTGCATGGAATGCAAGCTTTGCACAAGCACAAGATAATAAAAATCGAGCTGAATCAGACCTGATCTACGGCAATGAAGATCGAGCAAAGTCGGAAATCAACACCGCGATTCAGCTTACCGCATCTCTTCCAAAAGATACCCCAGAACGACAAAGTCGGATGAACAAGTTGAACGAAGATATCCAAACGCTTCGCGAAAAACTCAAAAAAGTTACGCCGATTAGTAGCGTCAGCGAAATCACTATTCTTCCGCCGGGCACGGCTCAAAACAGCCTTGTTGCACCGGTCATTGTAAAAGACTATGGCTATGCCATAGATATGTCCTCTGCTTCTATTGTTAAAATTCATCTGAACGATCGAAATACACAACGGATACCGTTTAATGCAACACAAGGTCCGATCGTGAGCGCTGCAGAAGGAACAACCAGTATTCTGTTTGGAACCGCATCCGGCGAACTCCTCAGTCTAAACAAAGCAAACGACTCAATTTCAAAAGTATCTTGGCAGCAAACAAAGGCATCATCAACGCAAGCGCTCTCACTCTACGCCTCCAAGCTCTACAGCCTTGACGCAGATCATAATCAAATCTGGCGCTCACAAAAATCTGGCGATGGATATGGTCCGGAATCTGCGTACATCAAGGCAGCAAACACCACGCTCCAAGGCGCAATCAGCATCGCAATCGACAGCAATATCTATGTGCTAAAAAATGACGGAACACTTCTCAGGTTCCTTTCCGGTGGTCAAGAAGGCTTCTCCCTTTCCCCTGTTGATCCGCCACTGCGCGCAGCATCCGGGATCTGGACCAGTATTGATAGCCCAAACATCTACATCTCTGATCCGGCAGATAAACGTATCTTGATCTTCGACAAAAACGGTGGGCTCAAATCACAACTCACATCACCACTGTTTAGTGCTCCAAAACAACTGTCCGTAGATGAGGCAAATAAACGACTAATTGTAGTTGATGGAAACAGACTGCTACTCGTGCCGCTGCCATAACACATCGATAGAAAAAACACTCGAGCGAATTGCCCGAGTGTTTTTTCGTCTGATTGACGTTATTTCAAGGTGACCTTTCCACCAGCTTCTTCGATCTTCTTCTTGATCTCTTCTGCTGTGGCCTTGTCTGCACCTTCCTTCACCATCTTTGGAGCTGCATCGACGATGTCTTTTGCTTCCTTCAAGCCAAGACCCGTGACTTCGCGGACAACCTTGATCACACCGATCTTGTTGCCACCGACCTCTGTCAACTCAACGTTGAATGAGGACTTCTCTTCTGCTGCAGGAGCGGCTGCACCAGCACCGGCCATCATGACAGGAGCGGCTGCGGACACACCAAACTTTTCTTCCAACACCTTCACGAGTTCCGCGAGGTCGAGGACGGACAACTTCTCAACGGCTTCGACAAGTGCCTTGAATTTCTCTGGCACTGCTTTTGTTTCTTCTGACATAGAATTGATATGAATGGGGAATTGAATTAAGCAGCTGGCGTCTCCTCAGGAGCCGGAGCTGATTCTGCAGGAGCTGCTTCAACGACTGGAGCAACTTCTGGGACAACTTCTTCTGCAACCGGAGCCACTTCGACGACCGGAGCTTCAGGAGCTACCTCTTCTGCGACGACTGGCGCTGCAGCAACCGGTGAACCGCTTTCGCGGGATTCACGGATGGCATTCAACGCGCGGACAAAGGCGGAAACTGGAGCGTACATTGTTCCAACCACCATGCCGAGCAACTCCTTCTTGGAAGGAAGCTTGGACAAGGCAACGGCCTTTTCCTGGTCAACCATCACGCCTTCGAAGAGACCGCCGACAAGCTTCATGCTGGTCTTCTTCGCTGCGTCTCCCAAAACTTTTGCTGGAGCAACTTCGTCTTCAAGGCCGAACGCTGCACCAAGCATGCCTGGGAACTGTTTTGCATTGAGCACGACGCCGGCCTCTTTGGCTGCAAGCGTGAACAACGACTTCTTTGCGACAACGTAGTTGATATTAGCTTCACGTGTCTTCTTGCGAAGCTCGGAAACCTGTTCAACCGTCATCCCCTTATAGTCTGCAAAGATCACGGACTTGGCGTTCTTGAACTCTTCCACCAAGCGGTCCTTTGCGACCAACTTTTGTTGACGTGTTTTTGGCATAAATAACGAGAAATCAATCAATGTTGAGGTTCGACCTTTTAAAACACCCACAGTTATCCTGTGGGTTCCGCCCCCTAAATTAAGCAAGTTGGGGACAAACTCCTCGGTAGGGCCTCGATTTCTCGAGATTTACATCGCGTACAACGCGATCCCAACTGTCTCAGGACTTTGAGTGTTGGCTGAAGGATAGCGGATTGAGGGGAAATGGTCAAGCCCCGTCAATCACCGTCCCCACAAACTCCCCCTGATCAATAATCGCCTGGACATTCTTCAAATTCTTGCCCTGAGCGATCACAACTTCTAACCCTGACTTCTGCGCCAACTTCGAAGCGATCGGATCAAATGGCGCGTTTGCGCCTGGTGACCACTTGTCGCCGACAATCTTTCGAAAATCTTTCCAGGTGATGTGATCAACCGGTACAGCATCTTCAAACTTCGATGGATCCTTGTCGTAGACCATGTCGATATTCGTCAAATTGATGACGCGTTTTGCGCCGTATTTTTTCGCCAGTCGAACCGCGATGTAATCCGTGCTCCATCCCGGTTTCCAGCCTGCGGCGATGAGGACTGGTTTTGTCCATGTTCCGGCTCGTGTTGGATCTTTGATGACTCGATGCAACGCAACATCACGAAACAAGGCGCGTAGGAGATGACCATTCAAACGTGTCGCGTGGATTCCTAACCAATCAACATCTTCTGATGCGAGATGCACGATCGAGTTTGCAGCCTTCTGATAATCACGTGCCGTTGACCCTCCGCCGACGACGATGATGAATCGTTTTCCTTTTTTAATCTCATCAATCACCAAATGCCGAAACGCCTCGAGATACGAGACGTCAATGCCGGATTGCGGAACCACGATGGAACCGCCGATAGAGATGACGAGTGGAGGGTGTTTCGTCATGATTTGAAGAGTCCGTTAACGATCCAAGAGACGATCCAGTAAACCAACGCGCCCAAAAATGCAGCGCGGAAATTTGTCACATCAAATCCTTTGACAATCGTGGATGCAAACCAGAACATGAGTGCATTGATGACGAGCGTAAATAATCCGAGCGTCAGGATGTTCACCGGCAGCGTGAGAAGAATAATCAACGGACGAATAAGCGCATTCACTAAACCGATAACCAATGCGGCGACAAGAGCCGTCCAACCGTTTGCAACACGGACGCCAGGAACAATGTAGGCAGCTGCCATGACCGAGAGCGCAGAGATGAGCCAACGAAGAAGGACATTCATATGTTATTCAGCGTTATATTTTTTCTTAATTTCTTTGACTTTATTTTCTGCAAGACTTAATCGTTTTTTCAACACATCCGCGAGGACCATTGCGCGTTCAAACTTCTCAATTCCCTGGTCCACATCCACTTCCTGATTTTCAAACCATGCTGCAATCTCTTCTAACTCCTTGAACCCCTGCTGCATGTCAATATCTTGTGATTCTTTTTTTGTTGCCATAATCAATGTGTTAAAAAAGTTTTGGTTGACCTATTCGTTTTCCCACATGCGTCACCGTTGCACTTGCTTCACCGTCACGTATGACGAATGAAATTGGGTCACCGGCATGGAGTTGAACAACAGATTTGATGCTTTTTCCCTGCCCATCAACCAGCATAGCATATCCACGCGCGAGCACGGATTTTGGGTCCAATGACGTCAAGAGTCGCATCTGCGCCTGCAATCGATCCATTAACCCTGCAATCCACTGGGTAATTCGGCTGTCACAACTTCCGATCCAAAATTCAAGTTGACCGCGGGTTTTTGTGAGCCAGACACTTGGCGCTGAAATAGATCGATCGATTATCGCCTGATATTCCTCAATCTCACTCATGAGCGCATCTTCGATAGAAACGACCATGGACTGAAGTTCAAATAATACATCGCGCCGATCAGGAACCAAGCGGCGTGCACAGTCCGTTGGCGTTGAACCTCGAACGTCTGCCGCCTCTTCCGCAAAGGTGATGTCACGCTCATGACCGATGGCAACGAGCGTTGGAATGCGAGATGCGTGGATCGCTCGAACAACACGCTCATCATTAAAGGGCATCAGCTCCTCCAATGATCCACCGCCACGCGTCATGATGATTGCGTCATATTGTTCATCTTGCGTTTGAGCAATCGCTGAAACAATATCCTTTGCCGCGCGCTCTCCCTGAACCAACACATGGTATAAATCAATTTCAATTCCTCCCCATCGTTCTGCGAGGACGCGGATAAAATCGCCGTACGCCGCACTTTCGCGTGAGGCGATCAATGCGATACGTTGTGGGAATCGTGGGAGCGGACGCTTGCGTGAAGGATCAAACAACCCTTCTTGTTCCAATTTGATACGTAATAATGCGAGAGCTTTTTTCAGCGCACCCTCTCCGGCAAGCTCGATACGATCTGCAGAGATGGAAAATTTTCCATACTTCGGGTACACCCGCGGCAATCCAAAGACACGAATCCGCATACCGTCTTCAATCGGAACGTTCAAATTCCATACGGTCATGAAGATATTGACCAATGACTTCTCATCCTTCAAATCAAACGACACCCATTGCCCTTGGGATACGCGATATCCGGAAACCTCGCCTTCAACGCAAAATTCCTCTCCCCCGCTTAATGTTTCACGCAAAATACCGTTGACGATTTCAACGAATTCAGAGACCGGAAGAATTTTCATAACGGAATTTCACCACGCCGGATCGCATCAGACAATGCCGGGTCTGAAACGGACGCTAAACGATCCAAACGATCCTGTCGTTCAAGTCCTGTGATAAGAACGGGCTGACTTGCGATAATATGAATCGGGTGCAATGACACAGCATGATCCGTGAGCCGCAACGCTAAGCCGTACTTTGTTTCAACGGACCAATCCTGATCAAAGATAAAGTTTCCCAGTGAGTATGCAATGAATTTTCCTTTGTACATTTCGACAGACTCCATCCAATGCGGATGGCCACCGATCACTGCATCCACACCCTGATCAATGAACCAATGAGCTAATTCAACCTGCGTCTTATTTGGCTTTACCTTATATTCATCTCCCCAGTGAATCACAACGATCACCTTTTGTGCTTTTGTTCGAGCTGATTCAATCGACTTCAATGCGTCAGCACGATCGAGCGGAATGTTTGTGATATTCAATCCGACCAATGCAACAACCTCGGTCCCCATAGTCGTAAACGCAAGCGATGATTCTGGATCACTTCGTAGCTCATCTCCAAACACAATAATTCCACCACGCTCCAGTGCCTCACGAGAATCTTTTGCGCCTCCACGACCCTGATCCAGCGTATGATTATTTGCCTGCGAGACTGCGGTAATTCCAACATCATGCAACATCTGAACAACGGATGGATCAAACGCAAAATCAATTGATTTGACCGGTGATCGGTATGTTGCAGTGACCGGTCCTTCCAAATTTGCCACACGGATATCACGTGGATCAAATAGGGCACGTTCATTTTTAATACGAGCAAAAGGATATTCAACGGAATGCGCCTTGCTCATTCGCGTTCGAACATTTCGGTCCAGCATCACATCTCCAAAGAACACAATTCCAGGCTCATACGCCGGAACTTGAGCCGCATCAGGAAGCGAATAAGCGGCAACGGGAGTGCTCTCCACTGGGACGGGCGTCAATATACTTGCCAAAGCAAAACTCACACCGGCGATACCGATGCTCACGAGGCTTACATAGCCCGCAGCGCGAAAAAATATCTTGCTATTCATCATCTTATTCTTTTGGTAACGCAATCAACATCACCGCTTTTCCATGAGCCACATCCCCGCCGTTCCAATCATGTGCTGCTTTTGCCAGGTCAGCGAACGAATACGTAAAATCTTTTCCCTTATACGTTCCCGGATCATTCGTAATCCAACGATCTTTCAAATACCCCTTCACAACAACCATGTGATACGGCGGACCACCGTTTCTAAAATTTGGATTCGGCAATATCTTCCCATCCGCCGGCACAATCACCGGATAACCATTTGCCAATGCCCGACGCATGTTCACTTCTGAATACGGAAGAACTCGAACATCTGCGTATCCAAAATACCCCTTCATGATATCTGCCGTTTGCTGTGCAGATGTATCCTTGTATCCTCCAATCGTTTTCTCTTCAAATGCAACAATACTATCAATCAAGGTTTTTGCATCAGATGGAGAAATGTTCCTTGTAATGCCACGATAAAATGCATCAACCATGATCATGGAAGCTTCTTCACATGCCTCCTGATATGGCATAGACCAATCTGAAAACGGAGCCTGACTGGTAAATGGAACGTCTAAATTCACCTCACCTGGTAATACGGTCTTCCCTCCAAATGGATCAGCCGTCGGAACTTTGTCTGGTGACGAAACTAATACAAAATGTGACGAAGTTGCAACGCCGCCTTCAACCGCAGCCGTACCACCGGCAATGATCGTAGATGGGGTCGGTTTAAACTTCTGTGCATTTGGAAGCGATGGCGCCATGAACGTACGCCATTCAGCACGAACAACGCCGCGATGATAGTATCCGGCAACAAGGATGCATAATGCGCATCCAAGCAACACCCCTGTTCGTAATTTCATTCTATCATCGTACTACGAAAAAAGCGGTCCGTAAACCGCTTCTTTCTCAAGCTTTTAGCTTATTTTACATCAAGTGTCACGGTCGTCATTCTGTCTCCTACCCCAATCTTTCGAACAACATCCAAACCCTTCACAACACGTCCAAAGACAGAATAGTCCGGTGGAAGCGGATTGTTCTCAAGCATGATGAAAAACTGTGATCCATTTGTATCGCGACCCGCATTTGCCATTGCAACGATACCGGCATCATACGGAAGCTTCACTGGATCATTTTTGAATTCATATCCAGGACCTCCGGTACCTGTTCCGAGCGGATCACCACCCTGAATCACAAACCCTGGAACAACACGGTGGAACGTTAGCCCATCATAAAACTTCTGATTTGTGAGGTAGACGAAATTCGATGCAGCATTTGGACCCTCCTTTGGAAGAAGTTCAAATACAATTTCTCCTTTTGTCGTTTGAAGATGAACAAACTTTTTTGCAAATGCACTTTCTGGTAAAACACCTGGAAATGCGAGTGGAGCTGATGGAGCCATAGAGGTTGGTTGCGATGTTGATGAATCAGGAGTTGTTGAAGTAACAGCACTATTTGAATCTGACGATGTTGCGGAAACCTTCTGAGCTTCAGCCTGAGGCGCAGGCGCTGTATTCACCGGCGTATCAGACGGCGCTGTGACAGGTGCTTTTTCAACTGGCGGAACTGGTGTTGTTTGAGATCCACAGCCAGCGCCAACGATGGCTAGGCCAAGACCCATAAGAAGAGCGGAGGAATGGAGATGTTTCATAGCTGGTGCATTGTAGCAAATCCTCCAAAAAGGAAACACCCCACCTGGCCAAGCCGACCAGATGGGGCAAGAAGCGAACTACACAGCGCCGAGCACCATGGCGAGAAGAGCCATGCGAACGTAGACACCGTTTTCGATCTGACGGAAATAGGCAGCGCGAGGATCTGCGTCAACCTCCTCGTTAATTTCGGAACCACGAGGGAGCGGGTGCATCAGGACCATGTCCGGCTTTGCCCGCTTCATCGTTTCTGACGATACGCAGTACGGTTCACTAGGCACGGCCAGCTCTTCGTCCGACATCCTCTCCATCTGCGTACGCGTCATGTAGAGAACGTCAGTTTCCGGCAACACATCTTCCAGGGAGTCCGTACATGCGAATGCGCAGTTTCCTGCACTCAAATCAGACACGATCTCCTCTGGAAGTCGCTTATCCGCACGAGACACGAAATTCATGCGAACATTGAACTGCTGAAGCAGCTTGGCTAGCGAGTGTACGGTGCGACCCTTTGCAAGATCACCAACCATCGTGACCGTAAGACCATCGATCCGATGCGAACGATGCTCGTGAAGCATCGTGAAGAGATCGAGCAGTGCCTGCGTTGGGTGCTCTTTCTTTCCATCACCACCGTTAATGAGCGGCTTCTTCAGTACTTCAGCCGCACGCGCCGCAGAGCCATCTTCTTTATGTCGAATCACGAGCGCATGTGACATCGCCTCGAACGCACGCATCGTATCCCGGAATGTCTCACCCTTCGCGACGGACGAGAACTCGACACCCAAGATCGGCAGCACTCCACCACCCAGACGCTGATGCGCGCTCAAGAACGAACAGTAGGTTCGCGTCGATGGCTCGAAGAAGATGCTGGCCAAAATCCGACCACGCAACAATTCACACCACGGGTGATGCTCATCGACCTTCACCATCAGTTCAGCGACGCGCATCACATCTTCAACGTCTGCACGAGAAAACTGCCCAGCCGAAAGGATGTGTTTGCCCTTCAAACGATGCCTCACAACCTCCTCACCCGGAACACGAAGCGTCGCCACCATGCGGTTACTTCGAAGCTGGTGTTTTTTACCCATCGCCTTGCTCCTCACAGGTTGTAAACAGCGGATCAAACCGCTGAGATCATATCAAAAATCAAGGATTCTAACTGATTTTGTCAAGCCGTCTCCCCTACGCCTCCCACGGCAAGTCCTTGTCTCCC
Organism: Patescibacteria group bacterium; assembly: GCA_018063105.1. Lineage (GTDB taxonomy): Bacteria > Patescibacteriota > Patescibacteriia > 2-12-FULL-60-25 > 2-12-FULL-60-25 > JAGOQX01. The sequence goes on along the minus strand of JAGOQX010000002.1, from coordinate 61,483 downwards.
ACAAATCCCCATCGAATGGCATCAACGTTCAACCCTGGACGCCACCACTCTCGAACAACACGACTCAACGACACGGTTTCAACATCAATTGCCTGACAAATATCTTTTCCGCGCTCATCTCGTGCAGCAATCATCACCGGCTGGTCTTCTCCGGGAATATAGACAAGCGTCACCATAGCTGCGCGGGCGCCACGAAGAACGAGTTGACGTGCTGCCGCGCGTGCAAGCCATGTGCCAGCTTTTTCCGGCGAGCGAATATCGCGGCCCACAAATCGAGATGGGTGCGGAAGAAGATCACCATACGGAGAAGACTCACGACCGGATGCGCCCATCATATTTCCGATTCCTCGAACTTCATTATGACCCGCAGCATTCACAACGATCTGCGCTACTGGCGTGAATGGACGAATGCACGCCTCCACCTCTCTCCGAACATCTGCCATGGTTTGCGTACCGTGCTCAAGAAATGCATCTACCCGAATCACCTGACGCGCATCTGCTGTCACAGCGATCTCTCCATCTCCCCCCAACCAGAACCATGTTTCATCCGTTTGTCGTTTCTCTTCAATCGCTTTCGCGATGTTTCGTGCGCATTGCAGTGGTAACGGACTTTGCTCAGCTGTCTCGTTCGTCGCATATCCAACGACCGTCACAACGCTCTCTGCTCCCATTGAAAATGAAGAGGCCTGATCTGGCACAACGGGCTCCAAAGAAACGAACGGCTCAATTTCTGACATCACACCAATAGATCCGAGGACTCGACGAACTAACGCAGCCACATCAAAATCCGCCTGACTCTTCACATCACCGGAAATAAACAGCGCTCCCCGACCACCCGCAACACTCACGCGCACACGCGACTCTGGATCACGTTTCAAATACTCATCAACGATCGACTCTGCAACCAAATCACATGCCTTATCCGGATGAGCCAATAATCGCATTCGTGCCGTTCGCATATAAGGCTGTATCTAACACGAAAGAGAGGAAAGATCAAAAAAACGTCCATCAAACTATGCACCAGTTATCAACGTATTCAACACGCTACTACAACCGATACGCGTGGCAATATCGCACAAATAAAAAGCTGTTGATGAAATGAAACCAAATGGATTCCATTTCGTTAACAACGAAACAGCAACAATAAGAAGCAAAATCTGCGGACCACGTAAAGCGATATACGCTCGGAGATCCGCTTTTTTTGCTCCACCAATCACTGCGAATAATAGTTTTGATCCGTCAAGAGGCGGAATAGGGATCGCATTAAACACGACAAGGAGAAGGTTGATAACAACAAGAACAAAAAGAAACGTCGAAAAAAAATCACCCGATAGCTGTAATCCCATGAACCGAAAAATAATGGCAGCGATCGCTGCAAGAATCACGTTGGCGAATGGTCCAGCCAATCCGATCAACATGCTATCCAGTCGAGGATGTTTCAAGTTTGACGGGGTAAACGGAACAGGCTTCGCCCAGCCAAACCCAGCCATTAGCAACATCAACAAACCAATTGGATCAACATGAGACAGCGGATTCAATGTGAGACGCCCCTCGCGCTCCGCTGTTTCATCTCCAAGTAAGTGTGTCGCAAACGCGTGACCAAATTCATGAATAGTAAACGAAAAAATCGACGCAAGAAACCACGCGATAGCTGAAATCGGATGAATGAACAATAACTGGAAAAACATAAATTACTAAAACGCGCAACCTCACGCGAGCAAGCAATTCACTGCCCGCGTGAAGCTACGCCGAAATATCAATTCGTCATCAGTCCGGAAAAATTCGGACCAGGATATGGAAGATCTGTTACATAAGCCGCGTTCCACCAATCTTTAGAACTCGTACATCCAGATCCTTCTACACAGGCTCCATGAGGAACAGCGGAAACATCAGACCAGATAAAACTTCGCATATCCCAAGCACTTACGCCAGGTACAAACTGTAACTGTACGAGGTTTGGATTAATGGACCAACTATTTAATGACCCATGAATCTTAGTACTTGACGATCTATCAAGCGCAATTCCGATGATTGGATTATTTAGTTTCGCTGGGTTAAATGCAACATTTGCATGTATCGTATACACATTACCGCTACCAGTTTCCATTGCTTCAAATCCAGGCTTCATCACGACAAGGAAATATACTTGTGGAGTACTGGAAGCAATAGCTCCATTCATTAAATCAGCTCCAACATCAATATTCATCATGTCACTATTAACAATCGCATACTCGCTCGGATTCATTTCCATATTGCCACGTCTTAAACGGAAATTCGAGATGGTCATTGAAGGAGACTTTCCCAAATTAAACATTATCTGTTTCCATGCGATTGTGTTTGCACCATTCGCGCCTGGCTTTACCGAGACCTGGAAACGATAAAGATCCATGTCCCCGTTATACACCTGATTATTTGGATTACCCGGTATCGGCATCTGCGTAATAACTGGTGTTGCCACCGGCACCGTTGAAGCAGGGCTTGGTACCGGAACCTTTTTTCCCGGTGCGCCAACAACGGATCCACCAGTCGGCGATCCCCTTGTCGGATCAGGCATATTCAATCTCCCACTTAACGCAAAACCAAATCCAAACGCAACGATTCCCGCACCGAACAATACACCCACAGCGACTTTAACCATGGTGGATGTATTTGTTGTAACTTTTGTCTTAGGCATAAAAATAAAAAAGAATAAAAATCTATTGTTCATCAGAAGTATGCGCCGCGCTCGTCCATAGCGCAACTATTTCTTCAATCTCCTTCCTCGTCACATGTGGCTTATCACCCATTTTTGCTTTTTCAGCCGCAAAAGTAATTTCTGCAACATGATTTTTGATCGTTCGCTCTACACGTTCAATAGCTGGATCATTTGGAAAATCTTTATCCAGCTTTTCAACCGTTTCTAATAGCGGGTTCAACGCTCGTAGCTCATCTTGCGCGCGCTGATTAACTGTCGCGGATGCCGCATGCACAACACCGATCGCGATCGCATGACCACTTACTGCTTCAATAGATACTTTTGCGCATGCTTCATCGATTAGATCAATAGCCTTGTCCGGCAAATATCGATCCTTCACTGTTTTTGAAAGAGTCACCGCGGCTTCTAACGCATCATCATCAATAACGACATCATGATATTTCTCATACGCATCCTTAATACCACGCATAATAACGAGCGCATCCTGATCGGAAGGCTCGCCTACAAGCACCGGTTGAAAACGTCTATTCAGTGCATCATCCGGCTTAATATATTTCTCATATTCTTTCCACGTCGTAGCACCAACAGCCTGTAAATCACCGCGCGCTAGAGCGGGTTTTAAAATATCAGATGCACTCACAGCACCCTCAGCACCCGCTGACTGTTCAATCATATGAATCTCATCAATAAAAAGAATCACTGATCGCGCAAGCACCTGCAGCTCCTCCGTTAACGAATGCATTCGTTTTTCAAATTCACCGCGATACTTCGTGCCCGAAATAATCCCCGTTAAATCCAACATCAAGATACGCTTATCACGCAAGCGGGCCGGTACAGCACCTTTGACGATACGTCGCGCAAGACCCTCTATAATCGCTGTTTTACCGACACCAGGCTCCCCAATCAATAAGGGATTATTTTTTCTTCTTCGAGATAAAATATGAATCACACGCTCGATCTCATCATCACGACCCACAACAGGATCCAACTCACCTTTTTGAGCCCTGAGCGTAACATCAGTCGTAAAGCGTTCAAGTATCGGACCGGAACCACCACTAGACTTCACATTCTTTCTACGCGAATAATCCCATACTAAAAAAGCAGAAACAATACATACACCGCCGATAATATAAAATACATTCTGATCCATAGGAATTAAATAATAGCACGATCGAATCCTTTGAACGAACGTATTTCATACGGACATCACCACACGAATCGAATGAATGGTTTGGGATATCGGATGAAGGTAACACCAAACTGTCCCTTGAATCGGCTAAACCCTTTCCATGAGGATGGGTCGCCGGGCGCATAGAACAAATCAAAATCAAGATATCGAAATCCTTTGGCAATGCCACGCTTAAACCACTCATCAACCAATCCAACACCAACGGAGGTGTGTTTCGTTTCCGGCAACATGAATGAAGCAAGGTGATACGCTTGATTGGATTCGGGAACATCCACAACAGCAAACCCTGCGACAATTCTTCCGGTCGCTCGATCACGTGCTCCGTGAAATTGAACCATGGATCCCTGACGTTCCATTTTATGTTTCACCAATCCAAGCGACATCCCCTTCAACCCAAATTTCATTTTCGCTCCATGGTACGCTTCGATGAATTCTGCACCCGTGATATCCCCCATTTCATACTGCTGTTCACGAAGCCATTTTGTGCGATGACGCTGGGCATGAGCTGTCCATGTTTTCCAGTATGCTGATGGATCCACAATTTCTGAAAAACCGGTCAAACGCGCATTTGGCTGTGACCATGATTGATGCCAACCTGCCGGCTTTGGAATCGGTCGAAATGGTTGCCAGGTAATCATTCGTCGTGGCCCACCCGGTTCAATCACCGGCTCTTGATCAGATTGATATCCTTCAAATCGAAGGGGCCCGTGCATCCAACGTGCGCCCATACATCCCGGGATACCAACCGGATGCCAGGGAGATCCGTTACTGCCTTCACGCAACACAAATGCATCCGTTGCACGAAAATGACGATACCCTTCTGGAAGGGGATCACCAACATTCCCCTGACCAAAATGACGATATAACGCCACATCATTCATCTCAATATGCCGTGTCTTGTGACGCGAAAAAAATCGATCAATGGCGGTAAATCGCTCCAGACCTTTATACGTGTTCACCAACAGATACCCATCACGCCCCAGTCGCGAACGGAGATCGGACAAGAATTGATCTTCAGCGATGACATCGCTTGCACGCAAGCCTTGGAACACATCGCACAGAATCAGATCAAACTGTTCCGTTAACTTCGGCAAAACTTCTCGAACATCTCCAAGAATGAATCGGGGCTGATGTTCCGGTCGATAGAGTTTCAGCTGCGTTGCTAATTCCAACATGACTGGATCCCACTCAATAGCCGTCACCTTTGCGGATGGATATCTGCGCATCAAATTTTCCACAAGACCTCCGGTTGCAAATCCGAGCATCAGTATTTTCTTGATTCCCTGTTTCGGAATCTGCCGCATTGCATGTTTCCATACGTTCGTCACATAGGGCGTTGTCTGAAACCCACCATCTGCGATGACTTCCCATCTTCCAAACAATCGTGTTGCAAGAATTTTCTTGTTTACCGCAGAGTCACGCGTGATCGATTCATAAATCCAAGACATATCAAGATGGGCGTGATGATTTCCACACCGTCTTCGTGCTCGATGATGGCAAGGATGGACGAGGTCGATCATCATCTAGCTGAATCGTTGGCTCCTCATATCCGGTGTCACCGCTATCCCAAGACCATGATGTTCGTTTTTGGACGGCACCGGTTCGCCCATCTCGCAATTCAACACGTTCCAATAATCGTGGTGGCAACTCCTCGATAAACAATGAGGGCTGACACAACATCATCGATTCTGCACCGAGAACGGTTGGATAGGTTAAAAATAATTGTCGTCGTGCACGTGTTGCGGCCACATAAAACAATCGACGCTCCTCTTCCAGCCCGCCCTCTTCCGTCATGGCTCGACGGTTTGGAAACGCTGTATCAGCTAAATGCATCACGAACACCGTATCCCACTCCAACCCTTTTGCCTGATGCACGGTTGAAAGCACCATTCGCTCTTCTCCCCGATCCGGGCTAGAATCGCGACCCGCAAACGCTGTGTCATATAGCGCGATATCTGCCAAGAATTCAGAGACAGTTGCATAATTTTCCGCAAAGATCGCGAGTTGCTCAACACTCTCCATGCGCTCTCGCCAATCTGGATATTCCCGCTCTAGATAATCTTGATACCCAGCCTTGATCACAGCGCGGAGCATGTGCGATGGCAACGGTCCTTCGGCCACAACACGACGCGCGATATCTGCAAACGCTTCCCAACCCTGTCGCGCTTTTGCACCTAGTCGCGAGCTAATATCTGTTTGCAAAATCCGTTCCATGTCCGAAACCTGAATCAATGCAGTGGTAAGATTCAATGCGGTCGTTGCACCGATGCCGGTCTGCAAATTCATCACACGTAACCATGCGGCCTCATCTTTCGGGTTATCAATGATGCGAATATATGCCAACACATCTTTAATGTGCGCACGTTCAAAAAATTTTAAACCTCCTCGATATTCAAACGGAACATCGCGACGCAGCAATTCAAATTCCAATGCCTGCGAATGCGCGGATGAACGAAACAGCACTGCCATGTTTCCAAGAGCCACGCCTTCTGCACGGATGGATAAAATCTTTTCTGCAATCCATTGCGCTTCTTGTCGAGCGGACGATGCAGGGACAACGACCGGCTTTTTTCCTGGCGGTTTTACCGCAACCAACTCTTTCTGAAATTTATTCACGTTGTGATCAAGCGATGCATTTGCCACATCCAAAATTTCCGGAACCGATCGATAGTTCGTCAACAGCTTAAACATCTTTGCACCGGGCCAATCCCTCGGAAAGCGTAAAATATTTTTTACATCTGCACCTCGAAAGGCATAAATGGACTGCGCGTCATCACCAACCACAAGAATATTCCGATGCACAGCTGCAACCTTTGCAACGATCGCATCCTGTAGCGCATTCGTATCTTGGTACTCATCAACTAATACATATTGAAATTGATCACTGATGCGTTGCGCCATCACCGGGTTATCCATCAGTCGTAACCAGTAATACAGTAGATCATCAAAATCCATCGCGTTGGACGCGATTTTTCGGTCGTGATATCGCTGACCGATATCCTTGATCTCTGAGGCGAATTGAAAGAAATGCGGATGCTTTAATTCCAGCGCCTCTTCAATCGTCATCTGCGTGTTCATCCGATATGACAAAATACTTGCGACAACAGCTGCTGTTGGAAATCGTCTTGCTTTTGGATCAATGTGCATCTCCTTCATCACGGCCTTCACCAAGCTTTGGGCGTCGTCCTGATCCAAAATCGTGAAACGGGAAGAAAATCCAATCTGCTCAGCAGAGCCTCGAAGAATACGGTTCGCGACTGAATGAAATGTTCCACCCCAAATACCGGTTGCACCTCCACCTACTAATTGTTGTACGCGACTCACCATCTCTCGCGAAGCTTTATTCGTAAATGTTAGCAACAGAATACGCGTCGGATCCACACCCTGCTCAATTAAATACGACACCCGATACGTCACGGTTCGTGTCTTTCCGGAACCAGCACCGGCCAACACCAAACACGGCCCATCTCCGCCCAGGACAACGGCCAATTGCTCCTGGTTCAGCTCACGATGATAATCAACGGTTCTTCCTTGCATGGCCAAAGAGTAGCCGAGGCGCACGAGAATGACAAAATAAACACCTTGACTCAATTTCCAAATGCTTTTTGTCGATTTCGCTGATGTTCTTGAAATGTTTTTCCGTAATACACCTTTCCGTTCGAATCCGTCAAAAAATATCGATAGGATGAAGGGGTTGGATTGAGTGCAGCCTCTAACGCGTCTTCACCCGGGTTGCAAATCGGGCCCGGCGGCAGTCCAACGTGATGATAGGTGTTGTAGGGAGAATCAATATTCAAATCATTTTGGGTTGACCTCGTTCTCCCTGTTTGCGTGACGTAGTTCACCGTTGCATCCGACTGCAACATCATGCCGTCTGCAATACGATTCAAAAAAATACCAGCAACAATTTTTCGATCTTCTGGCGCTGAAACTTCCTTCTCAACAATAGATGCGAGTGTCACGACCTCCAGCAGTGTCCGCCCCTGCTTCTTTGCTTCAAGTGTTATTCGATCTGCATGCTTTGCGAATTCTTCGAGTTGTTTTCGAATCAAACTATCTGGTAGCTGATCTTTCCAAACGCGATAGGTATCAGGAAATAAATACCCTTCAAGAGACGCACTCTCCGGCAACGCATACATAAATGCAAAATCATCACGCCAAGCTGATACACGTGCATGCTCTATAAACGTAGATGTCGAAACGGAGAACTCCTGTAGCATTCGCGCTTCATCTCGAAGATCCCAACCGTTCACAACCTTCACTGTAACTTCATCTCGTGGAGGTCCTAACGCCAACATGCGAGCAATAGACCGATAGTTCATCCCCGGCTTCAATGCATAGGTGCCGGATCGAACATGCATGGTTTCAGGATTGAGAAATCCGTAGAACCGATACCCATATGATGAAGAAATAATGCTCTTTTCCTGTAGCAGATCAGCGACCGTTCGGATGCCCATTGATTCTTCGATTTGAATCTGTACAACTTGCGCATCTGTACGTGGCTGCGCATACCGGGCGTGATACGCAAACCAGGCCATCATCATGATAGCCAGAGCAATTCCGAAGAAAAAAATAAACCGTTTCTGCATACATCAATTTTTATTCTGACGACGTCGCTCACTCGCATGAGCAATCTCATTACGACGAACAGCATAATGACCGGCACGAACAAGTGCATAACTGAAGAGCCCGATAATGATACCGCCTACAATATCAGAAGGATAATGGACTCCAACAGCAATTCGACCCATTGCGACAAACGCCGCAAGAACGATTGCAATTCCACCCACAAAAGGGTCAGCTACAAAAACAGCGCACGCAATTGCAACGGCCGTTGCCGTATGACCGGATGGAAACGAGGTGTTGTATGGAATTGGAATCAGCAACCGAACATCTGGATGCGCAACAAACGGTCGCGGTCGAAGGAACAGCGTGGACAAGGACGTTGCCAAGATGATCGCAATACACGCTGACCAAAACACCTCACGAACAGCGTGACGTAATCGTAATGAACGAGAAAATACCATCGCGCAGACGGAGCAGACGACCAGCACAATCAACCAACGAGCACAGAATATCGCAACCGTAGACATCCAAGGAGTCGCAAAAATCATCTGCTGAATAGCGAGCACACTTGCAACATCAAAGGAGGGGGTCATGTCTACAGAATATCACGAATCAAATCAATGATCTTCCCGTCATTTCTGGTGGCTGTGGTAGCTCTAACAATTTTAAAATCGTTGGTGCGGTATCTGCCAACATTCCAACGGGCGTTGTTAACGATAAATCACCTCCGACCACATCACCAACCGGCGCACGCACTCCCTCAAACTGCTTCCCGATAATAATAAACGGAACCGGATTCGTTGAATGTTCTTTATCAATCTGGCTGGTCACCAAATTTTTCACCTCTTCCGCATTCCCATGGTCTGCCGTGATAATACAAACACCGTTACTAGCCAGCACTGCGTTCACAACCAACCCAAGCGCTTTATCCACCGTTTCATTTGCTTTGACCGTCGCCTCCTCGTCACCCGTATGCCCCACCATATCTGGACTTGCGAAATTTGCGATGATCAAATCATACGTGTTCTTCCCAATTTCTTGCACGATCCGCTCTGCGATAGGAATCACGGACATTTCTGGAGCCTTGTCGTACGTTGAAACGCGAGGCGACGGAATAATGACACGATCCTCTCCAGGAAATTCCTGCTCGATCATCCCGTTCATGAAAAACGTCACGTGCGCGTATTTTTCCGTTTCAGCGATATGCAACTGCTTTAGTCCACCCTCTGACACAATTTTTGCCATGCAATTTTCAATCGCTTGTGGAGGGAATGCAACGGAAACGGGTAAATCTTTTTCATATTCTGTCATTGTGACAAAGAACAGATCCTTCAAGGCTTCACGAGGAAATTTATCAAAAGACGGCAAGACGAATGCCTTGGTTAATTCCCGTGCACGGTCTGGACGAAAATTAAAGAATATAACCGAATCACCTGAAGCAATTTTTCCAACCGGAACACCTCCCTTTTCAATCACCGTTGGAACGATCTGTTCATCGTACACTTTTGCATCATACGACTGCTGAATCGCATCATGTGCCGACGTTGCATGCACGTCTGCCTTTCCGTCAACCATGGCTTCGTACGCTTTTTGAACACGATCCCAACGGTTATCACGATCCATCGCAAAAAATCGACCGGCGATTGTCGCGATCTTCCCAACCTTCAACTCAGCCATCTTTTCTTCCAACTCCTGAATAAATCCGATTCCACTATTAAAAATAGCATCACGACCATCAAGAAATGCGTGGACAAATACGCGAGTAAACTTTTGCTGCTTACACAGTTCCAATAACGACTTGCATTGTGCATCACTTGCATGAACATTTCCCGGAGACACAAGCCCCATCAAGTGCAAACTTCCGCCCGTCTTCTTCGCATGCTCAATCGCCTGCAAGAACGTCTTGTTTGAAAAAAATTCACCGTTCTCAATCGAAAGATTGATGCGTGGCAAACTTTGAAAAAAAATGCGGCCTGCGCCAATGGTCAAGTGACCCACTTCTGAGTTCCCCATTTCTCCCCAGGACAGGCCTACGGACGAACCTGAGGCTAACACGGTCATTGCCGGGTAGCTCTCTACATAATGGATATAATTTGGCATCCGGGCGCCAGTAATTGCATTCCCCTCAGCCGGCGGAGCTACGCCAAAACCGTCGATCACAAGAAGAACAACGGGCTTTGGTCGTGCCATATGAGATATAGGATACTCAATACGTCCTGAACTCACAAGTCAATATTATTGACAAAAGAGATAGATTATGATAGGTTTTTTTATTCTCGTTGACCACTCTCAATGAGGAACGTCCCTTGGAAAGGAAGGTCCACATGGACACGAACTCGCGTCACAATACGCCGACGTCTACGGGTGAGGGCGATCCCGCTCCCACCGTCAAACAAATCAAGCTTCGTAGTCGAGTCAGCGTGCTCGAAGAAGAAGACGCTCCTCCTCCGCCGCCGCCCTCGTCGCCCCAGCGCAGCCTCCGAGTTGCTCTTCCGCCCCCGCTCCCCACTTCCGAGCCCAAGGCCGCCCCCGCTCCGGCTCTCGAGAAGCGGACATCGGATCCGGACTTCGTGGCGGCAGCAAGCAAGATCGCGGCCGCGGACGAGCAACCACCCGCTTCGGACCGAAAGTCCCCGTGGGTCGAGAAGGCTCCGGAGGTCGTGGATACGCCGAAGCGCCTCCAAGATGCGGGACCGGATGGCCCATCTCAGGTGACCATCGTCAGTCGACAAGCTCCTCCGGCGGAGAAGTCGAAAGACAAGTCTCCTCCGCCGAAGAAGCCGTTCGGGTTCAAGCTGAATCCCGAAATCAAACGGGCAGTCATCGGGATCTCAGGAGTCATCATCGCTGTCGCCATCGGACTCCTCGTGGCTCCTTCTCTCTTCTTCGTGAACAAGCAACCCGTCACGATCACTGCTGAGACGCCCAGCCAAACGGGCGTCGCAGGATCTACTCCGATCACCGCGGGAACGCTCAACGCCTTCACGAATGGCACGCAAAGCGATCCGGCGAACTTCACTCCGTTCGAGAATCCGGCCCTCGTGATCGCATGCCAGAAGCCCCCTTCTCCTGGGAAGAAAAAGGGGTTCGATATTCGTAACTGCCTCATCTTCAAGAAGTAAGGCTCTCGTCGCTTCCGCCCTCATGCTGCATTTGGCATGGGGGCTTTTGTTATGTGGATTCCGTTGTTGCAAGTCTTGGAAACATGGGTTGACCAAGTGCGACTTTTGATCCCGGCTCTAACACACCCCAATGCATCACCGCACTCCATGTCACAGAGTCTCGATCTGAAGTCTGACCAAGTTGATCTAACAACGCATCGGACGCTCCCGGCATACACGGACGAATCATCCATGCGATCAATCGAAGCGTTTCAAGACAGCGATACAACACATCATTTAATTCTGATTCCTTTCCTTCTTTTGCAAGCGTCCACGGTTTCGTCTCTTCAATCAATTTATTTGCAGCATCAATCAATTCAGTCCACACAATACCAAGAGCCTGATCAAAAGACAGTGAAGCAATTGCCGCTTGATACCGAGCGGATATATCATCGATCGAAATCACGGAGCTCGCTTGAGCAGGCACCACGCCATCGCGATATTTCATCAACATGTTGCTCACTCGGAACACGAGATTTCCAAGGTTGTTCGCTAAATCCGAATCATAACGCTCACGGAAACGTTGATCTGAATAATCGCCATCACCATTAAACGGGATATAACGGAGCAGGAGGTAACGCATTCCATCTAATCCAAACGTCTCAAGAAGATCCTGAGGAGCGATCACATTTCCAATTGTTTTTGACATCTTTTGTCCATCAACATGAATCCACCCATGGACACCAACGCGAGACGGAACTTCAATGCCAGCCGCCATCAACATCGCAGGCCACAACACGGTATGAAATCGGTTAATTTCCTTTCCCACAATGTGCCACGAAGCCGGCCATCGATCAGTGTAGGAGTCATCCGGGAATCCAAGAACGGTGAGGTAGTTTACCAAGGCATCAAACCAAACATAGATCACCTGGGAAGCATCACCTGGGACAGGAATCCCCCAGGTCAGAAATTTTGTGGAACGAGAAATGCTAATATCCTCTAGTCCACCTGCAACCATCTGTTTCACCTCGTTAAATTTCTCCTCCGGATACACAAAATCCGGACGCTCGGCATACAGTGCACTCAATCGATCACCAAATTTTGATAAAAGGAAAAAATAATTTTCATCTTCAACCATTTCCGGTGCAACCAAATGATCTGGGCATTTTCCATCAACCAAATCTTTCTCTGTTTTAAATGCTTCACATCCAACACAATACAATCCACGATACGTCCGTTTTTCAATGTATCCATTGTTCATGACACGCTCCCAGAACGCTTCAACAGATGCTCGATGACGAGGTTCTGTTGTTCGAATAAAGTCGGTGTATGAAATGGAAAGCTTTGCTGCAAGCGCACGATATTCCTCCGCAATCTCATCCGTAAACGTTTGCGGATCTTTTTCTGCCTCCTCTGCTTTTCGCGCGATCTTCTGCCCGTGCTCATCCGTTCCTGTCATAAACGTCACACGCTGACCACGCAACCGTGCCGCACGCGCCATGGCGTCGCAGTAGATTTGCTCTAATGCAAAACCGATATGCGGAGAAGCATTTGCATACACAATCGCCGTTGATACGACAAACGTTTTTTTCTGATCCATATTCCGTTAAAAGATTCTATTCGGATTAAAGACTGGTACAGGTGAAGTGACCGTTGGTTGCAACGCTGGATCCATTTTGACGGTAAAGAGTAACGACCCTTTCACCGTTATCCCAGCCTCTGTGTATGCACATATTGCAGATGCTGTACCACCGGTTCCGGACAATGCGGTGAAATAACTGTCATTCACTGAACCAATCTTTGCATCTGATGATGACCAAGAACACTGATACGTAACCTCTGTTGATGCACCATCTGAATACGCAACTCGAGCCGTTAATGGAGCGCGCTGACCTGTGGTGAGCGTCGTTTGACCAGATGTTGTCACGACGATACTCGTTGGAACACGTATCGCTGCGGCAACCTGTAAGACGGTTTGCTGTGTTCGCTGCGTTCCATTTTCAATCACCAACGTCGTTACCGTGATCGGTCCTGCAACACGCGGAACAAGGACGTTCCCAGAGATCGAACCCTGTGTTTGTGATCCGATCTGAAATATTGCTTGAGTCGTCACATCCAGCACTCGACCATCTGCGCACACGAGGTACACCGAAAACACAACTCGATCCCCCACGCGAATCCCCTGATCAGGTTTTGCGAAGACGCTCAATGAGCGATACCCGCACACAGGCTGTGACACGGGAGCAGGCCCCGTCCCATTCCCTGATGGAGACGTTCCCGGTGCAGTGACCGGCTTTGGCAATCCTCCCGTACCGCCAATCGTCATCGTCGCCTGCGTATTCACCAGCAGCGGAGACGTTGACGTTGGACTTGATTCTGACTGAACAGGAAATGCAGCAACGGGTACGGAAAGTCGTTCATCCAAGGAAATTGCTTTTTGACGAAGCAACGCAAGTTGATCTTCCGGAATTCCGCTTCCGGATTGCAACGGCGCAAACCAATCAGAAACATCTTGAATCAATTGCTGACGCACACTTTCTGTTAATCCATTCACAATAGCAGCATCAATGCGATCATCGATCGTGATCGCATCTGAAAATGGCTGAGGCTGTACCGACACCAACTGACCGCGCAGTCTCTGCAACGCTGCCACAAGTTCACTGCGGAACGGCACATCCCGAAGAGGACGATGCAAAAATAATGCATGCAACACATCAACAGCAAGTTTCCGTTGATCATTTTCCGGTAGCTCTTTCAACACATCTTGAACAAGTCCTAAACGACCCACGTCCGTTCGACACAATGAGTCCATCGAGCAGATAGAAGCTTCTGCAATATGACGGGCCGCGTAAGCACTTGCGAGTCGCGTCTTCTCTTCACCGCGCGCCATTCGCTCATGGAGCTGCTCGGACCAATCAATCAACACCATCGGACCACGCGGAATACGTTGCCGAAATCGCTGAGCAATTTCCTGCTCTAATTCACGATCAAACTGTTCATCCGCTTTCACGTTTTCAGAAAACCATGCGTCTGAATTTTCTGCATCACGAAGCATAACGAGAGCACCGGCCAGACTAAAGGTACTCACTCGACCCTGTCGAACAAAAAGTTCTGTTTGATTTTTTACGGAAGAAACACGAACCACAGAATCAGAAACCATCACATCCGTTGATGACGCCTGCGCAGCAACACCAAATGCCGTTCCTCGAACGGTCGCGACGATACCACCACTCTCCACCTCCACTGCGCTCTGCACATCCAACAGCTTTAACATCCGAGACCATGCACGGCCTGAAGTAACACGAAGTCGTATCAACACGTTCGTTGCAGGTATTTCTCGCTCTGGAATATCCTCAACCGTGACCTGCGAATCTGAATCGATACGAGTGATACCACGATCCCCCCACCGAATCTCCGCCTTACCGTCTGCACTTGTTCGAATCATGTCACCGCGACGCACATCAACCGTCTCAGTTAATGGACCCCAGTTTGCATCCGTCTCACGCTTCCATTCAACCTTTCCTTGAACCGCGTCTAATCGCATGTACGGCACATCCTCTGAGGCGATCGCACCAAGAGACCAAAACCACACACTGAACAGACAGACGAGAATGGCGATAGCAATACCTATACCGGCAATGTGCGTTTTCTTCATAGAGTTGTTTTTGCGATCTTTAAAATCATTTCGGCTTGAGTATCCGTTGCGGGTGAAACGGATAACCGTGACTGAGAAACGAGTGGCATCACGGAAAGTCCGTGTGTATTTCGCATTTCATCCAATGAGACAACGCGTTGGAATGGTTTCACTTTCTCAATATCAACCACAGCCCAATCTCCTTTTGTTGCGGTCGGGTCCGGATATGCTTCAGAAACAATCTTCGCAATTCCAAGAATCATCTTGTCTTCACCGCTGTGATAAATAAACGCAATATCTCCAGGCTTCATGAGCCGGAGATTATTACGTGCCTGATAGTTTCGAACCCCTTCCCATCGGGTTCGCCCATCCTTTTCAAGCATTTCCCAGGAATACACCTCGGGTTCGGTCTTTAAAATCCAATACGCCATAGAATGGGAATAGCGTAGGACATTTTGCCCAAAAGAACAACTATTTCTGTGTTGTTGTGGCCGCGCTCGTTCCGGTCGCACTATTTGGAACAAAAGCTCGAATCTGAATCATCTGCGCCGTAACGCTACCATCGGAATTCGTTGCACCGGTTACGGTGATCTGCTTTCCAACCTCCAAATCTGCAATTACACCATCTGTTGTTTTTCCGATGCGTGTCGTTGGAGAGAAAAAGACAATCTTTGATCCCCCATCACGAAGTTTTACGGTGATACTTTTATCATCCTTCGAGAGAATATCTCCGTTCACCATTCCACTATTCATTCCACCACGACCACCACCAAACGCGGCCCCACCACCCGGACCTCCACGCATCTGTCCGAATCCAGCCGCGTCTGCAAATCGTGTCGGTGTCTTACCTTGCTGATATTTCATCCCACCATAAAACGAAACTCCACCGACCAAGAGAACGATCACTGCCATGATGATGTATTGATTTTTCATAGAGAAAAAAATAAGTGAATAGATGAATTACTCGTAACGTAATGCTTCGATCGGATTCAATCGCGCGGCGCGATACGCTGGATAGAAACCGAAGACGATTCCAATTCCAGCGGATACACCGAATGCTAAAAGAACCGATGACAACGAAATAGTGGTCGTGAGCCCCGCGAATGTTGTCGCGGCCCACGCAATTCCCCAACCCAGTAGCACCCCCATCATTCCCCCGATAAACGTCAGCGAAACCGCCTCCATCAGAAACTGATACGTAATGTCTTCACGCTGTGCACCAATAGCTTTTCGTAATCCAATTTCCCGCGTTCGTTCTGTCACCGTTGTGAGCATCATATTCATGATTCCGATTCCTCCGACTAACAACGAAATACCCGCAATAGATGCAAGAAGCGCGGTGAATGTATTTGTAACACTTGATGCTGACGCCACAATATCCGCCTGATTCAGCACGCTAAAATCTGCAGCTGCGGCACTTGAAAGATGATGACGCTGCAACAACAAATCTGTGATCTGCTGTTGAACGCTGGCCATTGCTTGTTGATCCGCCGCCTCGACACTCACCGTTGACACATACGTATCACCCGCCAAAAATCGCTGCGCCGTGGAGAGCGGAATATACATAACATCATCCGGATTCGTGAAACCTGTTCCGCCTTTTGCTTTTGTGATGCCGATGATTTTGAATTGAATCGAGTTGATTGTAATCATTTGACCGATCGGACTTGAATCAACTCCGAATAGATCGTTCCTTGTCGTAGGACCAAGAACGGCAACGCGTCCAAGTGACGTAATATCCTGTTCAGATAAAAATACGCCCTGTTCAACTTCAATATTTCGAACACCAGGATAACTCGGCGTTGTTCCAATCACATTCGTGTTCGTATTTGTCCCCTTAGCTTTAATCTGATACCGACGAGCCAATTCAGGCGCAACCGCTTTTGCCATCGTTACCGTTGTCCGGATCGCATCCGCATCTGCCTGCGTGAGCGTTTGCGATGAGCCGCGTCCAGCGCTCACCTGCATCCCAATCCCACGCTGCGCACCTGGCGTCACGATCACTAAGTTCGATCCGGCAGACTGAATACTTGCTTGAATATTTCCCTGCGCACCCTGACCGATCGCAACCATTGCAATAACAGACGCAATACCGATCACAATTCCAAGCATCGTTAAAACAGAGCGGACCTTGTTCGCGGATAACGAGATATACGTCTCTTCAACTAAATCAAGAATTTCCATGGTCGTCAGTTTCCGTTTGAATACGTTGCGTAAAATTTGTTTCTTCTTTTTGAACCATACCGTCACGAATAGTGATAATACGCTGCGCATGCTCTGCGACATCGCGTTCATGCGTAATCAACACAATGGTATGCCCCTCTTTATTCAGTCGTTGAAATGTTCCGAGAACAACATTTCCCGTTTTCGAATCTAGATTTCCCGTTGGCTCGTCTGCGAGAATAATTGCGGGCTCATTCACTAACGCACGAGCGATTGCCACACGCTGCATCTGCCCACCTGAAATCTGATTTGATAAATGGTTAAAATATGTTTCGTCCAATCCCGCTGAATGTAACGCTCGTGTCGCTCGCTCTAATCGCTTTGCACGAGGCACACCAGCATACATCAACGGAATCATGACATTTCTCAAAACGGACGTTCGTTTCAATAAGTTAAACGATTGAAAAACATATCCGATCTTTTCTCTTCGAACAACGGCTAATTCATTTTCTTCCATCTTTGAAACATCTTTTCCATCGAGCATATACGTACCCGTTGAAGGAACATCGAGCGCACCAAGAATGTGCATCAGTGTTGATTTTCCAGATCCCGATGGACCCATGATTGCGACGAACTCGCCCTCTTTGACACTAAACGTCAGACCTTTTAGTGCTAAAAACTCAATATCACCTGTAACATATTTTTTCGTGACGTCCGTTACATCAATCATATTTATCGTCCTCCTCCAAAACCACCTGCGCCACCCCCGGTCATTCCAGGAATACGAATCGAGCTATTCGATGCCGCAGGCGCTGCAGCAGAGGCTGCCGCAGTGATTGTTTGAACGACAACTTGATCCCCCTCATTCACGCCGCTGACGATTTCTGTTTCAGAGTCATTTGTCGCACCAATTTGAACGATCTGACGACGTACTGTACCGCTCACCTGTGTTCCAGCCGATGTACCGCTCGGACTCATGTTATCGATAAACTGAACATACTGCTGACCTCCAGACGTTTTCACTGCTGCATTTGGAACAAGAACAACATCTGACCGCGTGTCGATCACAATGGAAGCACGAACACTCATCCCCGCTCGAATACGAGGATCCTGTGTATCGAATACGATCTTCGTCGTGTAGTTCACAATACCTTGGGTCACCGTTCCCAACGCACTCACATTCGCGATCGTGCCCGTCATTGTCAACCCATCAACAGCATCAAATGATACCGTCACTTTTTGACCTGATTTCACTTTGGCTGCATCAACTTCGTTTAATGTGATCGTGGCAAGTTGCTGGTTCGTAAGCATTGTAACGACAGCCGTACCAGAAGATACGCTATCCGTTTTTTGAACTAGAATTTTTGCGACAATACCGTCAAACGGAGCAACGACCGTATAATTCGCCAACGTCTGTACGATGTCCGAATATTTTATCTGCGCTGCAGTAACGGCTGTCGCGCGTTGATCAACGGAATTCTGTGCAATCTGCACATCAATCGGCAATGCACCGGCTTTCAGATCAACAAGTTGCTGTTTTGCAACCGTTAATCTCTCCTCTGCTGCGGCAACACTTTTCGGATCAGGCGGTGCGTTCAATCTGTCTAACGAAATCTTCGCTTGCTCCAAGGAAATGAGTGAGCTCGTATAACTTGTATTCGCCTGAATAACCGACTGCTGCTGTGTCACCAGCGTAGACTGCTTTGACGTAATGTTTGTTCGATCGCTCTGAATTGTATTCTTCAAACTATCTAAACTCGACTGACTAAAACTTGATGAGGTTAACGTACTCGACAACGCCATTGATACATCATTCAACATCACTGCTGTTTTTTCTAAGGCATCCTGCAATATCGCGCCCACGCCATCGATTTTTTTCGGATCTTCATTCTGCAAAACTAATGGATCTATCGCAGTCTTTGCTGACTGAATCGCGCCTTTTGCGATACTGTAATTCGCGATTGCTTGATATTTCCGTGATTGATCAAGTACCGAAAGGAGAGTTGCAAAACTAGCATTTGCACCAGCGTTGTCTACAGCTAGAACTATATCCGCATCATTTAATGACGTCGTCAATGTTGGCAGTATCGCCTTAAACGCCGCAACCTCATTATCATAGGCGTTTCGAATCACCTGAGGCGTCTTTCCGTCAGCTGATGGTTTCACATTTTGTTGGGCTGATTGAATCTGTGCTTGCGCCTGTGCCAAATCAGATGCATTCGGCCCTTCATACAACGCATCCAAATCACGCTGCGCCTGATTCACCGCATTCGTTGCCTGCAACAAGCTCGTCGCCTGTGGAGGTTGTTTTATTTTTGAAAAAGATAACCGTGCAGATGCCAAACTCACCTGTGCATCACGGACTGTCTGCCCAGCATCACGAACGGACTTAAGCGCGTCACTCTGATCGAGCTTCATGAGAATGTCTCCTTTTTTCACCTCCTGCCCTTCCTTCACAGGAATATCCAAAACCTTTCCGCTAACCAACGGTTTCACATCCAACTGACTTTCAGAAGAGACCTGACCCGTCCCCGATAATGAAATGATGAGCATCCCCTTTGTTGCAGCGGATAGAACATATTTTGATTCGGCAGATACTTGCGTCGCAGACCGGTACCACCAAAACCCTCCACCTACGAGCAACACCAAACAAGCAATCACACGACCCTTCGTCACCCACTGTTTCAGATGGAGCGGCATAGTTATTGACGTGGAAAAATACGAATCAACTTTGCGTCAATCTGACCCTGAGAATTCGGACCACCGATAACCACAATATCTTCTCCTTCACGTATATCAGACATCTGAAGCACTTCTGGTCCACGACGAATCGTTGTTCCCGGCCCAACAATTACAACCTTTTCTGTAGCGTCCTTGTCTCTCAAGATAATGGTATTCCCATCTATTTTTAAGACATCTCCCATCAAACCGTGGGCATTCATAAAACCTCGTCCCTGAAAATCCTGAAAAAAACCGCGCTTCGGACCTGCGAACATCCGATGATAATTGTCACCCCAATTGTAGGAGAATGTTGCTTTTCGATATCCAACAAAAATTCCTAGCTGAAATATTCCTAATAACAATCCAACAGCAACCGCTGTGATGATAGCCGCTTTGATCGAAACATGTTTTGTGATATCCGTCATATTCATATTTTTATTGATGAGCTATTCGAACTGAATGAGAGATGCGCTTCACATCTGATAACACACCTTGAAGCGATCGAAGAAAGATGATGAACAATGCGACGAACACGACAAGCGAAACGATGGGTAGCGCCTCAAGTAAGGAGTACACATATTCCTGCCAATACGGTACGAGTGCTACGCCGTCCGAAACAATCAAAGACAAGAAACGGAAGAAACCGGAACTCGACAGACTTTCAATGATCGTTTGTGCCACCAAAAAGATACCAACGCCAGACAACACTGCCATCGAACACATCGCTAAAAACGTACGACGAAGACGCGAAAGTTGCTGCTCTTCGTGAACGCGAAACAAAACCGTGGACAAGACGGCTGGTCGTGGCTCAACAAGTTGAACCGTTTTCTGTACATCTTCTGGCATAGTCCTAACGCTGGATACGAACCAACGATGCCTTTTGGTGCGCTCCTTCCTCTATAGCAACGACTCTGGGACTATTTTGCGTAATTTTAGCAATAAACGACGATGCTTGCTTTTAACCGTATCCAAAACCTGGTGCAATTCACCAGCGATCTCTTTAAACGAAAAACCGCGAACATACCGAAAAAATAAGAGATGACGATCCTCAGCTGGCAACGTCGCGATCAAACGGACTATTTCTTCTGAAGATTCGTGCTGAACCGCAAGAACATCAGCTAACGGCGAAGGATCCGGAATAGATTCTAACAAACGTTCCCCCTCTTCTTCCGTCTCCACATCTGAAACCAAAAATGGCTTTTTCTTCTTCAACCAATCCAGCGCCTGATTTCTGACAATACGCAACATCCAAGGTTTAAACGGCTTTTCCTGATCAAAGGAACGAATATGCTGCAACGCTTTCACGAATGCGTCCTGCGAAATATCTTCTGCATCCTGCTGATTTTTCGCATAATGAAACGCAACGCTATACACCAACTTCAGATATCTCAAAACCAACAAATCAAATGAGATCGTATGACCCTGAATATACGATGCAACGAGCTCTTGATCAGTCTGTTCCATGCAATAAACCTTACCACTGATCCAACAAATACTCAATCCTCAAGGCTTGTATAAACACCACTTTTCAGGCTATGATCGTTTGCATGAATATCCTGCCTGTCGTGCTTTCCGGCTTGCCAGTCATCTCAACGATGCTTGGTGGATTAGCCGTGTATCATTGGAAAAAAGATCTTCACCCATGGCTCTCACTTTCTGGTGGAATTTTGCTCGGCATTGCGTTTCTTGACCTCCTTCCGGAAGCGATTAGTCAAGGAACTGAGGCCGGACTGGATCTGAAATTTTTAACAGGTACAACACTCGCGGCGATCTTAGTTTTTCATTTCCTAGACAAAGCCCTCTCGTTCCACGCACATCACAATCACGCAGGAGGCGAGCCGACAGAAGCCTGTGAAAATGATCGTCATCGAAGTACAAAAGCGGTCGTACGTGCTTCCAGCATGATTCTGCACAGCATGCTCGACGGTATCGCGATCGGTGGAGGTTTCGCCGTGAACACACACCTCGGCATCATCATCACGCTCGCCGTGATCATGCATGATTTTTCTGATGGGATGAGCACTGTAACGATGTTGAGAACAGGGTTCGGACCGAAGCATCGTGCCGTTCTTCCAATGCTTGCTGCAGACGCTGTCGCTCCATTTATCGGTGCCTTCATCGGTATGGCACTCGCCCCCTCAAGCTCCATCATCGCCGTCATGTTGTCCGTCTTTTCAGGCTTCTTCATTTTCTTAGCCCTCTCCGATCTCCTCCCACAAGCACACAGCGGAACGATGTCCAGAAAGTTCGGCTTATTTTTAACCACCCTCGGAATTTCCCTCATCGCCGGTATCCAATATTTCGGTAATATATAAATAATCTCGTGCATAAAAAAAACGACCCCGCGGTACAACCGAGGGGTCTAGAAGTGCGGAAAAACCGCTGTACTACTTGTCTTCGAGTCGATGACGCATCTTCTTCAAGGCATGCTCTTGGATCTGTCGAATTCGCTCGCGTGAAAAATCGTATTGATTACCAATCTGTTGAAGGGTCTGCTCGTCCTCGGTGCCATCAAGGTCAAAACGCAAACGGATAACCCGTTGCTCTCTTGGCGTTAAGACCGCAAGCAGCGCGCGAACATCCCGAGCCTCTTGCTTCTTCAACAGTGCATCGTGCGGAGATTCGCCATCCGTATCTTCCAACAGATCGAGAAACGTTGCGCTAGATTCCTCATCCACCGAGCGATTGAGTGAGTACGACGCGCTAATGCGAAAACATTCAAGGACGCGTTGAACTTTTTCCAGTGAAAATCCGAGCGCGTCTGCGATCTCGGAATACGTACATTCACGCCCGAATTGCGCTACAGTATCTTGCTGCAACCTTGTAACTTGCTGCATTGCCTCAAGAACGTGCACCGGGAAACGGATCATACGACCACGATCCGAAACCCCCTTCACGATTGAGTGCTGAATCCACCAAGAGGCGTATGTCGAAAACCGATACCCAAGCCGATAATCGAAACGATCTACCGCTAAGAGCAAACCGCAATTTCCCTCTTGTACCAGATCATTGATTGCAACACGACCCAGCCCAAGAAACCGGCGTGCAATGGAAATCACGAGTCGAAGATTCGCGTTGACGAACGCGTCCCTTGCCTTCTTACGCAAACGAAACGAATGCGAGATCCGAGCAAGATACGCGCGATGTGTTGAACTCTTTGTCAAATCTCTGATTTCGGCGATCAACGACTTATCGAAATCAAAACGACACAGTTGCAACGCAAACTCGGAAGTCAATTCATCCCACCGTGGCTGATCTGCGGGAATGCACTGACGAAGTTCCTGCGCACGCTGGAGCAGATCTCGATCAGCCCTCTTCATCTCTTCTTCATCAGTTTTTCGCGGCTGAGAGATACTGGCGGTGAGGTGATCCAAGATACGTTCAGCTTCTTCTCGAGAAGCGAACATTGCGATCCAGCAAGCAACTTCTGCATCCTCGATCTCTTTTGCAGCCTTCTTCTCCGTTTCTGGCGTCAGCAACTCATGCTGTGCAACGTCTCTGGAATATCGGCCAAGTGACGATGACTCGATATCACCGAAATACGTGCCCGATCGGGGCGTGGCACCGTACGATCTATGCAACATCTGCTGAAACCTTCGGTTCCTCACATTACCCTCCTCCAACGATAGAAAGAGCCCTATGCCACACTTCACCTGAAGACGCATACCCTGCTGACTCAATTAATGGAAAAGTGCCGTCCTGTCAAATAGTGGGCCCTTGCGCATTCTATAAACGCATGATATTGTTTCGCCACAAATTCAGCGCAACACATGGGTGTGTGGTGTAGCCCGGTTAACACGTCTCCCTGTCACGGAGAAGATCGAGGGTTCGAATCCCTTCGCACCCGCCACGTAAAAACCCTCGCACAACGAGGGTTTTTACGTACCAACTTTTCGATACCTCGTTGTTCGTCCCTGCCCGATTCGCTCAACTTTTTTTAAACGCATCAGAATATCCAATGCCTGTGAAACCGTTGGTCGAGCCACTCCGGTTACTTTCGCGATCTCACCAGGAGTCATCTCGGCAACACCTTCAATACTCTTCCAAACAACGAGCTGTTTTGGAGATAGAAGTCGTTCGATATTCTCATGAGACAAAAGCTCAATTGCCTGTTTCGCCTGACTCAGCGAAATTACCAAAAAGAATTCCAACCACGCGGAGACATCCTCATGGTCTGTATTCAGCGTCTTCTGACTTTTCCTAAGTTCAAGATAATATTCAGCCTTATGCTCTTCAACTAATTTTTCATGCGAAGCATATGGTATGTACTCATATCCAACTTTCAACATAAGAAGATTTGCCAGGATACGAGAAAGACGCCCATTCCCATCTTGAAATGGATGGATAGCGAGAAATTCAACAAGAAAATTTCCGATAATCAACAACGGATGGAATTCTTTTTGAGTCAAGGCATCCGCCGTCCACGTTACAAGCTCTTGCATCTGCTTCGGCACAAGGTATGCAGGAGTTGTTTCAAAAATGACGCCAATTGATTTTCCCGATTCGTCATACATCTCAACTGTATTTTCCATCTTTTTATATTCTCCTCGATGACGTTCGTCTTTAGATACAAATCTCAACAGCTCTTTGTGAAGATGTTTTATTGCATTTTCATTAAATGAGATCTGCTTCCAACCATGAAAAACATTTTCCAAAAGCTCATAATATCCTTTAACCTCTTGCTGATCACGATCAGCGAATTTTTTAACAGAAAGACCACGCATGAGTTTTTCAACATCTTCATCCGAAAGTTTTGCACCTTCAATACGCGTAGACGCACCAGCAGATGTAATCAAAACTGAACGCTTCAATCGACCCAATACCTGCGGGTTCAAAGACGCTCCTCCAACCCAACGGCCTTTCAATTCATCAATTTGAATAATAAGAGACCAGAGCTTTTGCGGAATATGCTGAATCCGTTGATCACGGCGTACATTGCTTAATCTCATATATTGTATATAGGAGATTATATGAGATATGAGCTCTGGGGTCAAGAATTCAACCCTTTGATAAAAGTTTCAAGAGTTTCACTAACCCGCACACCAATGAATGACGCGTTCTCGGCGAGACTCGCATCCGGTGCGTAGAGGTCAATCGCTGCTTTTCCACTCTCCGTAATTCCAATAGCTGTCACGATCACCCCTTTTTCACGTAATCTTTGTATCGCTTTTTTTGCATCGATAGCATTCGTGCTTTCGCCATCCGTGAGAACAATCACGATCTTACGCAATTCTCCTTTTGCAATACGCTCTACATCTTCCTCCGGAATAGAAGTTGCGATCCCTGTGAGCGCTAAATCGTCGCGCGTTGATTTTCCTGGCGTACTTGCCAACTCCTTGAAAACCGCTACGCGTTGTCTATCAGACAATTCTTCGGAAAGCACCTTCAAACAACCGACTTCAGATGGACCGCCGAATGCCCAGACTTCGCTTCGCACATGCAAATCCGATTTCAGATCTTTTCGCGCGTCGTCCAGATCATCACAAAACTCACACAGAGCTTCAAGCAATAGTACAGCAGCCTTGCGTTGCTCTTCCTTTTTTACGATTCCATCAGATGATTCGTCCATCGAGCCAGAACGATCACACACCAGAGTAACATCGAACGCGCCGTACAATTCCTTCGGGTGCTCTTTCGTTTCGTACGTCATCCAGACGCGCGGCTCTGTGTGCCCGGAACGAATTTCTGCGACAGCTTCCGCGGGTTTCATTAAATATTCTCCTTCCTCGACCGGTTGCTTTGGTCGATCTACGCGCTTCAACCGTTCCGTCACGATCTGACGAAACACTTCGCGGAGTTGCTCCAGAACAAGTTCATCCTCTGGTGAGCGCATCTGTTCAATCTTCTCCCAAAACTTCTGATAGGCCTGAAGATCCTCAAGCGTCACACCGACTTCCTTGGCATACGCTTCAGCCGCCAGTTCATCCGCAGACTTTGATTTGCCTGATTTTGAAACTTCTATTTTTTTCAATGCTTCCTCAATTTGTTCCTCGGAAAGAGCCGCATCTGGTGATTTCTCAAAATATGCCTCGTAATGTTCTTTGAAGAGCTCGTCCAGATCAGAAGATTCACCTGACTGAGGCTGTTCGGTCGGTTGCCCAGGCACTGGTTTACCTTTTTTCCCTTTCTTTCCTTTCTCGCCTGGTTCACCCTCCTGTTTTGAACCGTCTCCTGACTGTTCCTGCTCTTGCCCCTCGCCTTCCTGGCCCTCTCCTTCCTGTTCCTGCTTACCCTTTTCTTCATCTTCTTTTTCTTTCTTCTTTTCTTCCGCATCCTGTTGAAACAGGCGTTCGTAGATAGACTCAAAGAACTTCTCTTGCAGAGCGAGACGCTTCGCTTGTGGTAAATCCGGATTCGAAATAACCTCGACTACGCTCTGACCCGAGGTGTTCTTCATGGCTTGAAGTCGGTCAATCTCTGTACGCACCTCTTCAGCTACCGTAACCGGTTCGTCTGGCATCATCTGCTCACGAAACAATCCGTAAATGAATTGCAAGTGACGTGGCAATTTTTGAAAATCCGTACTCGGCCACAAATGCGTGCGATACAAATCAAACTGCGTTTCCTTTTGAGACGGCGCACGAGACAGAATTGCGCGATCAACACTGATATCCTCAAGCACATTGTCGAACACATGCAAATGAGGTTTCGTCTTCATCCGGTCTCGGTGCTTTCGCCAAATATCGAGTCCTTGGCGCTCGTGAGCGAGAGTCATGAGTCGGCAAAAATGTTCAAACTCATGCAAGAACGAATTGAAGGCATGCGCTTCGGTGAGTCCTTTTTTCTCGTAATAACTTGGGTCACCATACAACACACCTTTTTCAAGATCAATGGCAAATGTTCCGAGATTTCGGCTAGGCTTGGCTTTAATACTAGCGTCGCCCGCGTACAGTGCAAAAAAATCTTGGTTGCGTGAAAAAAAATCCGCGAGCTTGGCTTCAGATGTCCATTCTTTTTCAGCTACTGGAACTCCAGTTGGAGCCTGCGGCATTCCACCATCAAATTTTCGAGCCATAGCAAGGGAAAAAACTGAAAGGTAAAGGATGAAGGTTAAGAAAGGTAAAGATCAAGACTCAAGGTCTAACACGACCGAGGAGCGGGCACCGAGATGCGGGTTCCGAAGACCAGAGGGATACGAGCGCACACCGACCTGATGAGCGCCCGGATACCAGCCCGCATCCAGCACGCGAGAGGCACCGTCGCGGGACGACAGAAGCCATGAATAATCACTCTTTCCCCAATCAATCAAATGATTGCCAGTTTCTTCGAAGTGCCTTCTTTCTTCAATAAAAAAATCTGCAAGCGTAAGACCGGAAAGACCTTTTGCTTGAAATTCAGCGACCAGCTCATCAGCAGATTTATTTTTTGAATCTGGTGCAAGAGACTCATTCGGATTCGTAAGGAGGAGATATGCCTTGCCTTTTCGTTTCGGATCAGTCGTTTCAATAAGATTTGGAAATGATGATTTGACCCCCTTCTTATCATCATAATCTGCAAGATATGTTTCGATAGAAGTTCCGTCAGGATTTTTCTCATACCCATCCGTCAGATTCTCTTTCAACAGTTGCAAGCTCTGTTCTGCATTGGCAGGGATCAGGATAACGCGTGTATACCCTTCTTTCGCCTTTTGTTTCAGAAGGTCAATTTGAGTTGGGGTGAGCTCGATGTCGGTAGGCAAGGCGTCGGCGAGTTGTTTAAGGTTGTGGGTTCCGTAGAAGGTTTCCCATGTTTGGCGGATTTCACGCAGGTCGAAGCGAATCTCTGAACCGTTTGCTGCTTCTGCAAGGATGATGTGTGTTGTTGGATTCTCTTTCTCTTCCATCTGTTTCTTCAATGCGAAGACGGCTTTTGTGAAACGCTTTCTTTCATCCGCATCTGCTTTTCCTTCTTCAACCTTGTCGCGTAACGCAGCAATCACCTCGGCATGAGACATGAGTTGCTTTGTTTCAGCGGGGGTCCAGGGGAATTCTTTTGACATAGAGAAAATACGGATATTGTTGGTAGTATGAGCTCTTGGTGCGTGGACGTCAAAAAAACTTGTCATACGCTTTTTCATGAGCATCATATGACGCCAGCATATTTCGATATGTATTTGTCGTGACATATCTTCGTCGGTGTTTTCTATCACCCTTTTTAATAGCCTTTTCGATTCGTTTTTTACTTGCCCTACGTACGCAACGACTTGAAATCGAATGTGATGCGCCCAGCCAATCAAAATGTGTTCGCGTTTCGAGAGGAAGAACGGCGACTTTCAAGTCCAAATTCATCTTCTGTATTGCATCTTTCAACATTACGCCAACCCGTTCTGCCTGACGCACTCCAAAAATAACCACAAGAATGTCATCATTATATCGAATATAACGTCGAAGTTGGAGTGTTCTCTTTACATACCAATCAAAACAATGCAAAACAATATTTGCAAAAATTTGCGATGTTACATTACCGAGAGGAATTCCAAGACCTGGTGTACCAACAGTCGAGAAACTCTCTACCACATCCTTGAGTAACATGAATAATCGGGGATCATTCACCTGCTCCGCAATACGTTCTAACAGCACAGAATGTGGTACGGTCGCAAAAAATGAACGAACATCACAAATAACCGCATACCAACCGATACGTCCACGACGCCATCGTGATAAAAACGCATCTGCTTTTTTTAAGGCTTTTAGAGTCCCTTTTCCTGTACGGCTGCTATAAGAATCTGCTATAAATCGCGGCTCGAAAATATTTTGAAGAAATCGAAACAAAAACTCATGTACAACACGATCACGAACACTTGCTTTATCGATACGACGTCGCTTCGAATCTTTCAGTTCAAAACTCTGATACGCTCCGTGTCGATATGTTCCACCTTCGAGATCCGACCATAGCTGGAACAGATTCCTTTCAAGATGTCGTTCAAACATAGCCACGTCTATTCGTTGACTTTTTCCTCGACGAAAACGGAGCCATGCATTATAAACGGTTTCAAACGTTATAACCTCATCAAATAGTATGTCCATATTGGATACCACGACCGAACCAATCGTTATTAACAAGCTCTATCAACTTGCCGTAAAAATACACCTCGTCGTCAATAACTTCACCAAACAGGAAAAATACAGTATTGGGAAGCGTATCGAATCCGCGCTCTTACATTGTATTGCCTCCGCATGTTTGGCGGCACAAGAGCAAAAAGGATTTAAGGCGCAGCCACTCTGCGCTTCAATCGCTCAGGCAGATGTTACAAATCTCCTTCTTCGCATGGCGCACGAACTAGGACTCATTACAACCGCAGAATATCAAAGACTTGGCACGGAATTAATTGAAATCACTTCCATGCTGGGCGGTTGGCTTCGTTTTTCACGCCAGCAATAATTACACGACCGAGGAGCGGGCACCGAGATTCGGGTTCCGATTACCAGAGGGATTCGAGTTCACATTGACCTGATGATCATCCGGATTCCAGTTCGCATTCAGCACGCGAGAGGCACCCCGCTCCTCGTCCCAACATATTCAACTAGCCAAACAGCCGTAGCTGAACAGCTCAAAACCGCTGCAACCATCTGGGACAGTCGTGTTTTTTGGAGTGATCTGGCAACGACCACGCGGAATCAAAGCCGACGCATCCTTTTGCCAGTCCAAGCGGGCGAACCAACACCCCATCCACATCGGACAAGACTGGCTGCAGGAGCCCAAGACAGAAAGGTAAAGGATGAAGGTTAGGAAAGATAAAGATCAAGTTAAAGTTCTAACACGACCGAGGAGCGGGCACCGAGATCCGGGCTCCGATCACCAGAGGGAAGCGAGCACACATCGACCTGATGATCGCCCGGATGCCAGCGCGCATCCAGCACGCGAGAGGCAGCATCACGAGAGGCGAGAAGCCAGGTCCACTCTTTCGAACCGTCAACCAAGTGCTTACCGGTTTCTTCAAAGTGTTTTCTCTCTTCAATCAGATGCTCGGCAAGGGTAAGACCAGAAAGACCTTTTGCGTTAAATTCAGCGATCAGCTCATCAGCGGATTTACTCTTTGTGTTTGGCGCGAGAGATTCATTCGGGTTTGTGAGGAGGAGATATGCTTTGCCTTTTCGTCTTGGATCCGTTGTTTCAATTTGGTTTGGAAATGATGATGCGACTCCTTTCTTATCATCGTAATCTGCAAGATATGTTTTGATAGGGGTTCCGTCAGGATTTTTCTCATACCCATCTGTCAGTTTCTCCTTCAATATTTGCAGGTGCTGTTCCGCGTTTGCTGGAATGAGGATAGCGCGTGTATACCCTTCTTTTGCTTTTTGTTTCAGAAGGTCGATTTGTTCTGGGGTAAGTTTTATGCTTACTGGGAGCTCATTCGCTAAATCATCTAAATCATGAATACGATAAAAAGCGGCCCACTCTCTGCGAATCTCTTGTAAATCAAATCGAAGCTCTGAACCGTCTTTTGCTTCGGCAAGAATCACGTTCGGGCCTGTTTTTTGCTCTAACAACTTCTGAGCCTTTGGGGGCAACTTCGAAAGATCGATATGTTGCAACGCCTGCATAGCCATCCGCATATCTTCTGATTCGTCAGATAAAAATTCATCTGCCGCTTCAGATGCACGCAGTTTACGAAGCCCGAATGGATCAAGATCTGCGACCTGCGTCAGCGAAAGGATCTGCGTCTTCAACAAAGGCTTGGGCGTCTCACTCCATCCCCAAGCTTTTAATTTTACCGCATCTACACCTGGCACGCCCAATTCTTCAGCTGTTTTTCCATTAAAAAACCCCTTTGTCACAAAAATCTGCAAGAGAAGCCGTCGATCCTTCTCGGGATAATCCTCGGTTTGGATCACGTGCAAAATCTCACGTTCAAGATACCCGCGAAAATCTTTTCCTCGTGCTTCTTCACGTGGCCAACCAGAGATGATCTTAAGCACACGGCCTGGGTCAAGTACGGCCTTTTCAAGCGCTGCAAGTGTTTTCTTCACGCCACCACCTTCGGCATAAAATTGGGTCTGCTTGCCCTCGTAAGCTTGTTGAGAAAGTTCAGCAGCTTCAAGAAGTCGCGGGAGAGTCTCTCGTGCATCGTCCAACGCCATACGCACCTCTCCACGATCAGTCATCAGTTGAGCGAGGAAGAGGTCGTATATTTCTTCTTTGGGCAAAAAGCCTACTTTACGATTCGCAAAAACACGCGTTTCAGCCGCGTCCAGCTCAAAACGTTCTTTATGTTTATCCCCCTTCACATTCGCTGTGGCGCCAATGACAAACCCTTCTTGAATCACATGTGCTTTACCAGAATCTTCCTGCATGACTACAGATTGACCCGGACGACGATTGTAGAATTCCTTGAGACCGAAACGAATTTTCGTTTCAAGCATATTAAACTCGTCGATAATAAACGGCATGCCATTGTCGATCGCATCGGTGTAAACTCCCGGTTGGAAAAACGTCTCTGTCCCACCTTCTGGTGTTGCCCTGAGCCCCATCTTGCCAAAGATCTCTGCTGGCGTGACATTTTGCGTTGAACGAATAAGGCGAGAAAGCGGCTTGCCATAGAGCTGTTTGGTCAGATGTGAAAACAACTCCGTTTTGCCGGTGCCTGTTGAACCAGTCAACATCACTGCTTCGCCGCGCGCCCACAGACTTCGAATTTGATCCGCTAGCTCTTTTCGCGAAGGAGTCATCGCATAGTGATCTTTTCGTAGCTCATCACAATATGAAAGTAACTCACCGATACGTGCTGCGCGTGCTGTTTCTGGAGATTCCATCAATGTTCGCAGGCGAAGTCCAACCTCTATCCGTAATGCCTCGTTTCGTTCTAACTCCTTGCGATCACTCGTCGAAATGCTCTCCTGCCGCAAAATATCAAAATCTTGAACCGATAATTCGTCTACAATCGCATGAAGATCCCGATACTCGTTCATCACCTGTCGCGACTCTTGACTCGCCTTCACGCGCGAATGACGCATCTCATGAATCGCTTCGTGAACTTCTGGATCTGCCAACAGTGCTCTGATTTCCACCTCCATCTCATCTAATTGCGCTTTCTTTTCCGGGCTCGCTGCAACGCGCTTGGCAAAGCGCTCTTTCACCGGAGACACATTTTTGCCACGTCTCATTTTTAACGTTTCAAGCAATTCATGTGCCTGTCCATTCTTCAAATGCTTTGATCCCTCTTCCAATGTAAACGAGGAACGTAACTCCCGCCACAAATCTCCACGCTGGCGAAGAAGAACAAAAAATCGTTCAGCCTTCAGATGTGGATTCTGTTCCTTGGTAATTGGATGCGGTGCTTTAAAGGGATTTTCCATATAGCGATAATATCCTTTTCCTACACCACACACAAGAACCAACCAAGAAAAGACAAGGACAGAAAGGTAAAGGATGAAGGTTAAGAAAGATAAAGATCAAGTTAAAGTTCTAACACGACCGAGGAGCGGGCACCGAGATCCGGGTTCCGATTACCAGAGGGATCCGAGTACACAGCGACCCGATGACCGTCCGGATCCCAGTCCGCACCCAGCACGCGAGAGGCAGCATCGCGGGAGGAGAGAAGCCACGTCCATTCGTTATTCGTCAAATCAACCAAGTGTTTGCCAGTCTCTTCAAAATGTTTTCTTTCTTCAATGAGGAAGTCGGCAAGTGTAAGACCGGAAAGACCTTTCGTATTGAATTCAGCAATCAGCTCATCAGCAGATTTATTTTTTGTATTTGGTGCAAGAGATTCATTCGGATTGGTGAGGAGCAGATATGCCTTGCCTTTTCGTTTCTGATCAGCTGTTTCAATCAAGTTTGGAAAACTGGATTTAACACTGTCAAACAGAAAAGTTTCGATCGGATCGCCCTGTGCATCTTTTTCGAGACCATCTGTGAGATTTGCTTTGAGTGTTTGCAGATGGCGTTCCGCGTCAGCAGGAATAAGGGTCGCACGCGTATATCCTTCTTTTGCTTTTTGTTTGAGGAGATCGATTTGAGCTGGGGTGAGCTTGACATCTGAAGGTAACGCATCAGCAAGCTGAGGGAGATTGTGAGAACGATAGAATACCTCCCATGTTTCACGTATTTCTTTTAAATCAAATCGAAGCTCTGAACCGTCTTTTGCTTCCGCAAGAATAATCTGGGCCGTTGGATTCTCTTTCTCCTCCATCTGTTTCTTCAATGCGAATACAGCTTTCGTAAAACGCTTTCTTTCATCCGCATCTGCTTTTCCCTGCTCGACCTTGTCGCGTAATGAGGCAATCACCTCAGCATGGGAAAGGATTTGCTTTGTTTCAGAAGGGGTCCAAGGGAGTTCAGAGGAGTGTTTCATATCTTACGCCGTCAAAATCTCAATCTTATTCGCTGACCCTGGTGTTGCCTTAATCGATCCCGTTACTACAATAACTCGCTCTTTTGCCTTGATCACCTTTGCAGACTTTAGCTGCGCCATTGCCGCCTTTACCATTAATTCCGGTGAGGCCTTGCGTGGCAAGAGATAGGGAGTCACGCCCCAAACGAGGCGCATGGTTCTGGCAACATGTGGATCGAACGTAAATGCATGAACGCGCGTTTCTGGACGGAACGAGGACACTTCTCGAGCCGAACGACCCGTTGCGGTTGCGATGACAACCGGAGGACGCTGCAATGCCTCAACCAAAACCCTGACTGTTGCGCCGATCACTTCCGGAAGATCACGAGGTTTTGATAAATTCACTGGATTCAAATTATCAAACGTTGATGCCTCTGTTTGCTTAATTGTTTCTGCCATCATCTTCACGGCTTCAACTGGGAATTCTCCACTTGCTGTTTCTCCGGATAACATCACAGCGTCTGCATGATCCGTCACTGCATTTGCCACATCTGAAACCTCTGCGCGGGTTGGTCGTGGATTGCGTTGCATGGAATCAAGCATCTGCGTTGCAACGATAACGGGAATCGCTCGTTCTCGACAGGCAACAATAATCTGCTTTTGCACAACCGGAACCTGAGCGGCTGGAGTTTCTACACCCAAATCACCTCGCGCAACCATAATACCGTCACAGAGTGGCAAAATCTTTTCAAACCGCTCAATCGCCTCTTGCTTTTCAATCTTTGCAATAATCCGAATCGCTTTTCCTTTTGCTCCGCGCGAATCAAGGAGACGGCGCAAATCAAGCACATCTTCTGGAGAGCGGACAAATGATAATGCGATAAAATCTACTCCGAGCTCGACACCAAAGCGCGCGTCACTTCGATCCTTTTCGGATAATGCTGGAATATGCAACGTCGTGCCCGGTAAATTCAATCCTTTGTGAGACAGCAATTTTCCACCCTGAACAACTTCTGTAAAAATTCGATTCCCAACAATCTTCTGAACAATCACTTCAAGCAATCCATCATCAAACAAAAGATGCTCTCCCCGCTTCACATCCTTATGCAACGAAGGCAGCGTTACAGGGATATCTCCTTTTTCTAAATGCGCTGCGGTTGAAAAGATCGCCGGCTCTCCCGGAATTAATCGCACACCTTCTGGTGGCAGATCACCAATACGAATCTTTGGTCCTTGAAGATCTTGAAGAATGCCAAACGGCTGACCAAGGCGTTTCCCAACCAAAGACAATCGCTTCATCACCATGGCATGATCTTCATGTGTTCCATGTGAAAAATTGAGACGCGCGATGTCCATTCCAGCCTGTCCCAATCGAAACAACATGTCTACAGAGTTTGAAGCTGGTCCGATTGTACACACGATTTTCGTTCGTTTTGTCTCTTGTAATAAACTTCGATTTGGTGAGGAAAGTGTCATAGATTTTTTTGCTTCCCCCAGTATACACCAACGAGGCGATTAACTCTTTGTGAAC
This sequence comes from Patescibacteria group bacterium, assembly GCA_018063105.1. Taxonomy (GTDB): domain Bacteria; phylum Patescibacteriota; class Patescibacteriia; order 2-12-FULL-60-25; family 2-12-FULL-60-25; genus JAGOQX01. Next base: position 26,631 of record JAGOQX010000002.1, on the reverse strand, counting down.
CGGAGAGACGCTTGTTTTGCTTTTTGCTTCTTTGCCCGTGAATGCAATTTCTCTAATTCTCGGGTGAACGATTCGATATCTTCAAACTGACGATACACGGATGCAAATCGAATATACGCAACCTTATCAAATGATTTCAATTGATTCATCACAACCTCACCAACATCAGCGCTGGTAAGTTCGTTTGTCTTTTTTCGTTGAATATCCCGTTCAATCGCATGAACCAATCCACGAAATGCCGCATCTGTGACCGGTCGCTTTTCTAACGCCTTCTTCAATCCATGTTCAATTTTTTCTCTGGAATACGACTGTCGTGCACCATCCCGTTTCACCACAACAAGATCCAAAAGTTCCACTTCTTCATTGGTAGAAAAACGATATCCACATGATTCACACTCACGACGACGCCGAATAGCCGCACCCTCTCCGGTAATGCGGGAATCAACGACTTTTGTATCTTCAAAGCTGCAAACGGGACAATGCATGAAATATAGCGCTACATCATCTTCTTTCGGATAAATGCTGGGATCTCTAAATCATCCTCCTCCGATTTTGAAGGCGTTGATCGTGGGGCTTGAGGTTGGACCGGCGGCCTCTGAGCCTGAACGGGTGCATAGGTAGGTGCCTGCACATGCGGCTGCATCGGGGCCGGAGCAGGGTCTGGAGCTCGTTGAGATTGGTATTGTTGTTGAGATGTCTCTTCTTCCGGTTGCGGCTGAGGTTGAGGCGCGTATGACTGAAACGGCGTACGGGAGATAACTGGTGCCGGCTCTGGCTGCGGTTGAGGCTGCTGTTGCTGTGGTTGCTGCTGTGGCTGATATGTTGGCACTGGTTGCACGACCGGTGGAACGTATGTTCCGCGAACAGGGGTCGGAGGCACAATCGGTTGCTGAGGCGTTGAACGTGCCGTAAACGACATTCGATCTAGGGGCTCTGGGGTACGTGGCGCTGAAAATGCACCAGAGGCAACTCCAGACTTCACTTTTGGCGCTGTGCGAGCATCAAAGCCGGTTGCGATCACCGTCACCTTCACCTCATCCTTCATCCCTTCGTCAATAATGGCACCAAAAATCACCTTTGCATTTTGATCTGCTGTTTGCGTAATCACCTTTGCTGCCTCAGATACCTCATACATCCCGAGGTTTGATCCACCAGTAATCGTAAACAAGATCCCCTTGGCGCCGTCGATAGACACTTCAAGCAATGGCGAGGCAACCGCATTCTTCGCCGCCTCAGCGGCTCGGTTATCCCCAGTTCCGCGACCAATTCCCATCAATGCCGAACCACGGTTCGCCATAATGGATCGAACATCCGCAAAATCAACGTTGATCAACCCTGGCACAGTGATAATTTCAGAAATCCCCTGAACGCCCTGACGTAAGACATCATCCACAATTTCAAAGGCATCAATAAGTGACGTTTTGCGATCAATAATCTGAAGTACGCGATCATTCGGAATGGTGATAATCGTGTCGACAACGTCAACAAGGCGGTCATACGCACCATCAGCGATCGTCTTGCGCTGCATCCCTTCAAACAAAAATGGACGCGTAACAACGGCAACGGTGAGTGCACCCATCTCTTTTGCGATCTCAGCGACCTTCGGACCAGCACCAGAACCTGTACCACCACCCAAACCACAGGTAATGAACACCATATCTGCGCCTTTGAGCACTTCTCTGATCTCATTTTGACTTTCTTCTGCCGCCTGGGCTCCGATCTCTGGATCCATCCCCGCACCCAATCCACGCGTTACCGTCTTTCCAATATGGAGCTTAATAGCAGCTTGCGAGTAATGAAGGGCCTGAACATCTGTATTCATGGCTACAAACTCAACACCACGAATCTTGGAAGCGATCATGCGATTAATCGCCGATCCTCCAGAACCGCCGATTCCAACAACCTTGATCTTGGCGAATGTTTCAATTTCTGGTTTGACTTCAGCCATACGGTTTGAACACAACGCGTATTCACGAATAAAAAAATGAATCAAAACGGTATCTTTCGAAATTATCGTACAAAACCAACCACCCTCCGTCAAGGAACGTTTGTGGGTTGTCAATAGCTACCTACGGGATAAATGACTTGAAGATTTTTTTGAGTGGACTACCGATTTTTCCAAGAAGTGCTCCGCCTTTTCCTGCCATTGCGGACATCGAAATATGACCAACGCCGTCATCCTTTCGCTCTGCATCATACGCCCACATCACCAAACCAATCGCTGTACTAAATGAAGGATCACGAATCAGCTCAGGCATGGAACTGGCGACATGAACGGTTCCGAGAGCGCATGGTAAACGAAGGACGCGCTTTCCGACATCAACCATTCCAGCTAACTTTGATCCTCCACCAGACAACAAAACACCGGCAGGCAACATCCCTTCACGATCAATCTTTCGTAATTCAAGTTGAACTTTTTCAAAAATCTCTTCCACTCGCGCTTCAATGATATCAGCAACGAATCGAAGAGGAACAAGCTCGCTCTGTTCTGCGCCAAAATCTTTGAGATCAATTTCCTCTCCACGCTTTGGCAAGTGCTCGGTAGAAGCCGTCCCATACATGCACTTAATCTGCTCTGCTGCATCTAATGAGATACGTAATCCGATCGCAATATCAGACGTTATGTGATCTGCACCAATCGGCAATGTAATTGCCTCGACTAATTCACCATCCTCATACACAGACATTGCTGTTGTAGCGCCACCAATCGAAAGCAGACAAACACCAAGCTCTCGCTCACGAGATGTGCTAATTGCTTCAGCGACAGCCAGCGGCGCATAGACTAATTGAGAGATATCCAATCCTGTACGAAACACAGCCTTAGTCACGTTTCGTACATGACTCGATAACCCCTGCACGATTTGGACGTCTACTTCTAATCGAATCCCCTGCATCCCGATCGGATCCTTAATTCCATGTTGCCCATCAACCATGAAGCTGCGCGGTAACACGTGTAAAATTTCTTGATTTGCCGGATTGATATATGCCCGTGCTGCTTCAAGTGCTCGCGCCACATCTTCTGGTCGAATGTCTCCATCTGATCGCGAAACGCCGATGACGCCTTTTGCATTCTGCGTCGTAATGCTTGTTCCACCAATTCCAACAACCGCTTCAGACAACGGTAATCCAATCATCCGTTCTGCCTGTTCGAGACAGGTGGAAATTGAACTCACTACATCATCGAGTGATGTAATTGCACCTTTCGCAATACCACGAGACGGCGCTTCTGAAGCACCGATGATCTGCAAACTCGTTCGCTTCTCCGGCGATTGCAATAATTGACCAACCGCAATACGAATATGCGATGTTCCAAGATCTAATCCAACAAGGAGATGCTCTTTCATACGCGATGGATCACCTGACTAAGGTGCGGCCACACAATGAGTGATACGACGGCAAACGCAAACAGCGAAGCGAGCAATACGGTTGCGGCCATCAGATCTTTAATATCATGGACATAGCCATGCATTCTTGGTTTAACTAAATCCACGAGTCGTTCGATCATGCTGTTCAACAATTCTAGCACAAGAACCGACCCTGTAGCTAGAAGCATCATCACTCGCTCCCAATCTTTCAACGGAAGAAGCACAATGATCACAAAAACTCCGCACGCTGCCATCAATAATAATCGAAAACTTTTCTCTGAAGAGAACGCCAAGAGCAATCCGCTCCATGCATGTCGAAGGCTATCAATAAAACGAGATCGATGGTTCATACGGCGGATAAAACCTCTTGTAATACACGCTCCTGTATCCCAAACATTGCAGTCTCTTCTTTCTTCGTTGCGTGGTCAAACCCAAAGAGATGAAGCAACCCATGAATCACATTCCGCAACACTTCTTCTTTCAGCGTTATTGATCTTGCCGTAGCTTCGCGTTGAATCACAGATGTGTTCAAGAACAGATCTCCCCACTCCTTTTCTGTATTCTTCATGCCAGGAACCTCTGCGGGAGCAAACGATAAAACATCCGTTGCATGATCATGCTTCCGCCAACGCTTATTCAACGCAGCGATTCGCTGAGCAGAAATGAATGAAACAGAAACAGCTCCGACCGACTGTTTATGCACCGCAAGACAGGTACGATGCAATGCTGACCGAATCAGATCTTCAGAAATACCTTTGGGAAGTTTTCCCGTACAGACAACAGAGATCATGGTGTTGAGGTTGCTGAAAGCGAAGACGTTGATTGAGATCCGGCAAGCGGAACTGGCTGCGCAATAACACCGGTTGACGTCGCTGCTGGTTCAAATGGAAGTGGAGACCCCGCTACCGGTAATGCAATCTGTGGAACACCCTGAAGCAACAATGCATTCAACATCATCGAATACGTCGTCCGGAAATTGATAAATGTTTGACCACCAAGATCATAGGTGAACACGAAGACCTTATCACCCCATGGGATGTACGTCGTTAACAGATCGGCGCCGATAATTCCAAGATAGCCACGCTTTGAACGATATTGAAGGACTTGCGACGCTGTAACCTGTGGGTGAGCCGCGAGGTACCAATCTACAATCGGTTGCTTCGTTGCATTGTCTTGAATTGCAATAACAAACTTTTCGCCATGACCACTTGAAATCGTTGCCGCAGCACCATTTGCACTCTCAACAAACGTCCAAGTTTCCGGAATCTGCATCTTCCATCCAATAGCTCCAGAAACATCTTTGACTAATTTTGCATCAAGCAACGTTGCAGGCGCTAACCCGTTTGGGTTGTATAAGTGAAAAACCTCGTTACCATCCAAAAATCCGTCACCGTCTGTGTCCGGTAGCTGAGCCTTTGTACCAAATAATGATTCTTCAAGATCAGATAAACCATCAGAATCACTATCCAAACCTGCTGGTGGAAGTTTCGGTGATTCAGGTACTGGCGGAGGTAGTGCCGCGACGCTGACAAATGATTCAGATGTTGGCTCTGAATCCCCTCCTTGATTTGATGCGATCACGCGATATCGATAGGTTGTCCCAGGCTGTACAGATACATCCAAGAACGATGTGCTGTTTGATGGAAGATTAGTAAGACCCTGATACGATTGACCATCCGTTGAACGCTCAATTCGAAATCCAGATTCATCCATCGATGTGTCTGCCCATGAAATGGCGACACTCTGCGGATTCGTAGACGTTGCGATTAAATTCGTTGGCGCAGATGGTGCCACAATAGGAGGCGGTGGCGGCGTCTCTGTCACAACAACGTTTGCAGGAGGTGGAGGGAACAACGTATCACGATACACATAAACAAAAACTCCCCCAATACCAAGAACAAGAACGGTGCTCAATGCAATAATCAACGGAGCCTTGCTCTTCGGAGGTTGCACGATAGCACCAGGAGCTCCCGGCAGTGGCTTTGCACCATGTTCAGCAACATGCGCTTTCAATGCAGCACCATAGTATGCATCCGGAATAACATGAATCTCCGGCTCAGGTATTGAACCGGTTTGCACTGGAGATGATGGAGGAGCGACGTCTGGCATACAATGATCTATTTCTTAGCTGGCGGGATCAACGAATTGATCAACATCGCGTACGTGGTTCGGTACTCATACGATGGATCACTTCCCACATCATACGTCACAACCAAGATCGTGTCACCGCTTGAGATATATGTCTTCAGACCATCAACAGACTGAACAGCATCTAATCCATTTTTTGTTATAAACGTTTTACCTCCTGCCGTGTCTAACCCGCTAGCGATCCATGCAGAGAATGAAAGTTTTTCCGGGTTTAATGCTACCGTCACTTGAAAGGTTGTTCCGGACAGCGTTGCAATCGTCATTCGATCCTCCAGCGCACTCACCTTCCAAGCTTTTGGTGTCAAGAAAAACCAATTATTCCAAGAGTCTTTTCGAACATGATCATCGGTTACCAGAGCAACACCTTTTGACATTGGACTGAAGAGATTCGTCACTTCACTGCCATCAGAAAATCCGTCGCCATCCGTGTCTGACTTCACAGAATCCGTTCCGTATAATGTTTCTTCTACATTGGTGAGGCTATCCCCATCCGTATCAACACCATCCGACAACGTCTTTGCAGCAACCGGAAGATCTCCGTTCGATCCAATCGGCATAACAGCGTTCGTTCCTAAACTATCTTCAGCGACAGGCGTAACCGAGGTTGGCTGCGTTGTTTCTGGAAGTGGAATATTCGCTCCGCTTGGAGGAATAACGACCGGCTGTTCCGGCATCTGCTCAATCGCTGGAGGCTGTTCAATTTTTTCCGGAAGTTTTTCTGTCGTTGTCGGCGATGTTACGGCAACAGGTTCTGGAACGGCATTTGATGATCCAACCCACATCCAAATACCCACACCAATACCGATCAAAACCAACACACTAACACCGCCGATGATAAAGAGTTTTAACGGAAACCCTCGACGTGGCTGCGCCATCATATCCATCCGTTCCGCAATTGGCCGCGCGACCTTCCCCTGATCCAAATCAGAAAAAATATCTTCGGGTTCTTTCCCAACTCCTGAAGCCTTCGGAGGTGCAGCAGGCGGACGAGGCGGCATTGACTGAATAGACGGTGAAGCTGCGACAGCTGGCTGAGCTTCAGGGACAGACGCGGGTGCGGGTGCGGGTGCAGACGGAACAGGTTCCGGAGCAGGCGCCACGGGTGCAGGCGTTGCAATCGGTTCTACTGGCAAGTTGGATGGGGTGGAGTCAAACATAGGATGTGTACAGCTATTGAGTTTGAGTGGATGATGAGACTCGCTTTGCACGAAGGGCTGCAGCTTGATTTTCGTATATCTTCAATTCCCCATCATTCCAAGTCGCAGAAATATCCTTTGGCAAAACATTGCGCAACTGATCGATCTCCGCCTTTCGCGCCTTTTCAACCGGTGTTAATTCCTTATCTTGTAGGGTTTTTACTGATTGCAACGAAATAGAAGACGTTCCTTGCATCAAAGGCGTAATCTGACCAATATCACGATTTCGAAGCCAAAATAATCCGCCAACTACAATACCAATAATAACGAGAAACAGCATAGACCAGAGAAGTATTGTTTTCATATAGATTCGTTATGGCGAGATGCCAATAAAGTTTTTACCAAAACTGGCATACAATTGTGCTTCCGTCATCCACTTCAGTTGTTGAACGATCTGCCCACTTCCATCCTGACTATACACAAATAAGATTTTTCCCCAAGCGTCTTTCGGAGGAACCATCTTCGTCACACCATTCGGAGTCACAACCTCAACGTACAACTGCAATGGAGAGGTATAATTCTTTTTTGCCGTCTGCCAAATGCTCGCATAATCACTCAAAAAGAAATTGAATTGATCAGATCCAGCAAGGCTCCACTTATACTTTAATACTTCGGGCGACGTATCGAACCCTCTGCAATCTTGATCATCCTGACCCTCATGAAAGCAATATAATGAAGCATTTGGCGGCGCATCCAAATTAGATTTCCCCGGATCATACCACTGAAGATCCCGCTTGCACTTCTTCGGATCATTTGGAAGACAGGCGTTGTACGTTGCAGAAATTCCATCGTCATGAGTGTATGCATATCCAATTGGCAATAACAGATGCGCATCAATATCAACCGTATCATCTATACCAGCTTGTTTTTTTAAATTTCCGGTCCAACGAACATTCACCAGCGTCTCCCCACTCGCAACTTTTGGTAAGAGATACACGACTCCCCCTTCAGGATCATGAATGCCTTCAGTCTTAAATACATCTTCGTTCCCCTGAAATGTATCACTTATATACGGCCAATATCCGCCATTGATTGATTCATTTATAGAATCTCCCGACCAAGACCTTCCATTGCAACTCGGCCGGTCAGATGCATTCGTACAAACATTATCCTGATAATAATCAACAATAATTCGATACGCATCACATGCCTTATGATTATTTAGTGTTTTAAAGACGAAATATCCATTTCCATCAGCAAACGCTTCGTCCGTTTTCACACCTTTATACATCAATGATATGCGGGCCCCCGGAACCGGTTGATTTGTGTAGACACCATCATGAACATGCCCTTCAATCTTTCCTGTTCCCGGAACATCCTGACAACGATAGCAACCCCCGTAGTTACAGGATGGAGCACAGATTGGATTTGCCACCTCTTGATCTGAATACGTCTTTTTTACTTCATTCCAAACAGATGCTAATCCGTAATCATATCCAAGCGCCTTACAGGTCGGCGCACCTTTTGCATCCCCATCACATTGCTCCGGTCCATCTTTAATCTTATTTCCACAATATCCACCAGATGTTGCCTGGAATTTACAGGATTTTGTACAGGACAAACACATGGAGTTGTAATCCGCGACACAGGTAATTGATCCGTTCTGACCTCCCTTATCACATTCCTCAATTTGTCCGTCCGTGTTCACAAATCCATCACCACAAGTATTTTTCTTACAGGTATTCAAGCACGATCTTGTTGGTCCATTATTTCCTCCGTCATCGCACTCTTCATTTGAATCTTTGATGCCATCGCCGCACATCCCAATCGGCTGGCATGGAGACCAAGACGCTGCAAGATCGCATGCTTTTTTTCCAGGAATCATTTGCATTCCAGGTGAATTACAGGTTCGCCTGTGCTGGGTGTCACGCAAAATACCGTCCTTCAAAATATCTGAAACTACCTGGTAACCCACACAAGAATCCCACACATTATGTTTTGGACCATCAGAATTTCCTCCTCCACATGTTTCGCCGTTTGCACAGTCCGCCTGCGTCTTACATGGCTGCTGTGACGTGGAGCAAATTGCATCAGTAGTTGTTAACGTCTCTCCATCACATTGCTCTGATCCATTGATCTGCTTATCACCACAGAATGGACCAACACCCTTACAATCAATCGCGCATGTCATTGCATTATATTTAGCTGACCATTTTCCGTTATCCGAACCTAAATCACACGTCTCACCCGGCGAGAGCTGACCATCTCCACAGTATCCATAGAAATTCTGACATCCGTTTGCACCGCCAGCACAGTGGCCGTATGTTCCGTTGAGCGGACCATCATCACAACTCTCTGCGGTCTTACATACTGGGTTATTGTCTGGACAGTCTAAATTCGTTAAACATCCTCCACCATTTGGAATCCCTCCACACGTCTTATCAATACGTCCGTTTCCACAAATTGCATCAGGGACACATTGTGGGTGCTTTGGATCATCAATAAACTTTTGACAATCCTTCAAGTCACACTGCTGCAATTTATGACCTGAGACAGGTTTACCATTCTGATCTGCGGCCTGACACGCCACCTGTTGCGTATCACCTTTTTCACATTTCTCAACAGCTGCGTTTAACACGCCATCGCCACATGACCCCGTATCACCAAACGCATTGTTCTTACACAACCCACCGAAAGAATACGTTGCTCGAATTTGGCGACAGGAACCAACCGTTACCGCAGTGGAAGGAACGCTGTTATCTGTAAGACCAAAATCCTTACACACAACATCTGCACTTATCTTATCGATACAATCACTTATTTGAGTACAAGCTTGCCCCTCTGTTTTCAATCCAATCTGTTTGTTTGTTGTATGACACGTCTTACACTGGCTCGGGTCAGACATACACGATCGACATAAAGCATCCTTCCCCGACTTTCCATCAGCGGACGTACAGAGAATTCCCTCTCGAGCTCCACCAGCGCACTGGTACACAGACGTTTGAAGCGGCGGAGACCACCAATTATTTTGTGGATTTGCAAGATCCGGAGGAAGAACTTCAAATTCTGCACTCAACTTATAGCTCGATGCGTCTGCAATCGTTTGATATTGATACAACCGAGACACGCCCTCACCACCGTACGACGGACAGTAGAATTTATGCTCACTCTGGTTCCAACAGGTTGCTGGATCAATGTTTGGATCATCCTTCCAACCTTCTGGATTCTTTGGATCAGAATCCGGGAGCCCTGCAACACATGTTTGCGTCGTCTTCTTTCCATCAGCTCCGATCTGCACCGGACATTCACTTGCTCCTTGGCACGGTAATTTCGATATAGAGCAACGACCACAGGTCAAGAAATGATTCACCGGATCAACAGGGATCGCCTTCCCAACCGTTGCTCCAATTTCATTTGCCCAAGACGTCCAACGAGACGTAGACATTCCGCGTAAATACGTTCCACCCGTTGCTTTCGGATAGGAGCCGACCGTATTCTTCGATGCTTCAAGCGTCTCAACAAACTCTTGGAAGTCTGCCATGCGCGTCGTATCGCGAGCGAGCTTCAATTTCAAACTGTCACAATGAACATCTGTGCGACCGTACCCAAAACATTCCCAATCCGCTGAACAGGAAACCGGACTCGTCTCTGGAAATGGCGTATTATCGTTTAAGACACAGACATTACCCTGCGCAATCAAATTGATATTAAAGGTCAGATACTGAACCATTTGGTTGTAAATATTCAGCGTCTCTGGCTTCGCGTCCGGGTTATGTGAAATCAAGTAGATGTTTGAATAAATGGAACCACCCTTTGCTTCTTTTCGATTTGATGCAGCAACATAGATCGTTCCACCGTCTTTCAGCGCAGGATATCCATCAACCGATATCAGCTGCGGTGAGCCCTTGAATCCATTGCTCTTATACCAAGACAACGGTGAAAGATGCTGTGGATTGGCGATGATTCGAATACCAATACCATCTTGCTGCAATGTTGGCGCATCATCTCGATAGGAGAAGAAATATTGTCGCAAAATACCTTTTGGATCATCAACCGGAGGATTTGGTGGAACGAGATTGATCTTCAAGGCAGGCAGATCATCTTTTTGATCTTGAGCCTTTCCTGCATCTCGACAGTACATGGTTGAGAAATGATACGGATTTGGACCAAACTTATCCGGCTGTACAAGTAATGGATTTGATTCAAGATCAACAACGCTTGGTGAATTTTCTGTATCTCGGAACGGGGCCGTTGCCATCTGCGGCCATGGATTTTCACAAATCGAAACGGTCACGGGTGCAATCCCCTTTATCACTGTGCCAATCGTTGATGAGTTACTAACGGTATCGATATCAACCTTTAAGCCTGCCGTGAGAACAGAGCTTCCGTTCTGCTTCAATGCCGTTGCAACAGATGAACTCTTTGCCAATTTTCCTCCATCACTTGGAGTAACGGTAACCACTTTTTGATTACTTGATGTCCACGCAAGCCAAGTCCAAGAATATTCTTTATCCAATGGGCTCAGCGGAATTGCAATTCCATTCTGAATGGACTGTGCTTGAGCCTGGAAATTTCGTTTTTCTTCAATCCCATTTTCGTTCACAAACAGATATGGATGAGCGACTTTCGGGAACGCTGGAGCAGGAGTTGAATCCAATACCGTCACAACGTTTACTGAACAGATGTCATTCCCCGTCTTAAACGTCCAAGCTAACTCACCCAACGTTGATGCGAGTTGGTATGGATGAACCACGCCCTTTGCCGTTTTCACACCAAGACGTAGCTTCGGATCATCGTTATCAGACAACCCATCTTTTGGATCTTTTGTAGAGCTATCACCCATGAAACGCACGAGGTATGTTGTCTGTGGTCGTAATGAGTGATCAAGAACGAAATTAAATTTCTGTGAACCATTCTGCCCATCGACTGAAACCGGAACAAGCTGGCCGGTAACACCACCCGTACAATATTTAACTGCCAATGCCGTATCACCCTTGAACCAAGCGATGGCTCGTGACCAAACATGCTTGAACCAATTCCATAAACCAGGTGCTCGCTCTCCAGCATCAACGACAACCTCTTGTTGCCCCAGATCCTTACAATCAACCGTTGATGTCGCCTCTGAGATCTGCAAATTATTTAAGACACTTGTCGTATCCATCGGAACATTAAATGCTGCCTGAATTTGGACATTGCGACACACGCCCTGCGCACCCTGTTGCGGAAACTTTCCTTCAACAGATGGTCGAACAGAACAGCAACTATTTGCATCCAAACCAGAATTTGGCTGAATCTTTGTACACGAATCTTCTGATGTGAATCCGCACTGCAAACCATATACAGCACTCCCCGTCTTTCCTTCTACATCAACGGTTAGTTTTGAACTCATCTTTCCATCTGCATCAGGTGTACCATCGCCGATAATAACACCTAACTGAGACGCGTCGTCCAAGCCATCGCCCTTCTGTGTTTTCGATATCTTCGTATACGCCTCACTCAATGCAATACCCTTTAAATCCTTTTTTCCATAATTCACTTCAAGCGATAATTTATCTGAGGAAATCGTTGCCTCACACTGCTCACCAAGTTCCAATAATCCATTTGAACAGAAACTTGGCGTGAGCGCGTCTGCCGTATAGTTTGAAGAAGATCCTTCAAGCAAGCATTTTGCGCTACATCCATCACCGCTCTGGATATTTCCATCATCACAATCTTCACCCGCATCAATCATCGCATTCCCACAACCCACCTTATCACCGAGCTGCATTGGAGCAGTTCCCGTATGCAAACAGGTTAATGTATCGCAGCCTGGAGGAAATACCGGTGACTGACCAATCTGAGGTGGAGCAATTGCCTCACAAACCTCACCCGGTTCAGGAATTCCATTTCCACAAACTGCAAATGCTTGAGCTTTTGGTGTAGACGGCTCATGCAAACAACTCGAGCTACAACCGTCACCGTCTGTTGCGTTTCCATCATCACAATCTTTTCCATCTCCCTTTATATCACTATTTCCACACGTTGTTTTTCCTGCAAATGCACCAAGATGACGGCAGCTGGATGAACAACCGCGATAGTCATGCATGCCACATGATGCACCTGGAATCTTTTCACACGCTGTTTTTACGGCAGGATCACTACATGGAGTTAATTCCGGAATTGGAGGAGTTGACGTTGCAACAGAACCGCCAACACAGGTTGGACCAAAATCACACGCATCTGTGCCACTCACTTTTCCATCACCACAGGTACCACCAGCGTTGATTGTTTTTACAGGCAACCACAAACACGTATTCGAATCACATAACCCACCTGAATTTCCTACGCCAGGTTCACACTCTTCACCAGCATCCGCTCCGGCAGGAAGAACCTGACATGTATCACCCGCTGGCGTTGTTGAATTCTTTTTGACGTCGCAATAGTTCGTGTCCGTTGTTTCAATGATTCCATTTCCACACACAGACACTTTTCCATACTGTCCGATTGAACCGGTTGCGAGACATTTACCATTACAACCAATGAATGGTGTTCCGCCGGTATCAACCAATTTCAACGCTTGCGAAAGTTTAAAATAATCCGCAACCTTAGCCGTCTCCGTCTTCCAAACTGCAGACGTTGTTTGGATCAACGGCTGACCACTTGCATTACATTCATCCGGTTTTCCAAACGGAGTTGCAACAAATTCCTGACGTGCGCCGATGATGCCCTCATATTTTTCCGGAGGCGTAACATCAATTTTGTCTGCTTGGCATATCGCACCCTCTTTCAACAATTTCACACGGAACGTCCACTGAAAACCATCCGCATGATTCAAACCGGTCATCGGTACACTATTTGAACCTTTAATACCATCGGCCTTACCTCCACGTAACAAAACTCGATAAAATGTTCCAGGGGCAAGCAACAACGTACTCTTACCGTCCTTTTTCACCACTGGCTTCACCACAATCATCCGCGGATCAGGCGCAAGCGAACCATACGGAGAAATTAATTGAACATCTTCAGCGCCAAGAGCTAACGGCGCAAGAAGCTCTGCCTCGTTACAGTTTTCATTCGCACACGGTTGAATCACAACGTTCCCCAATTTCGTTACGCTTGCGAGATCCAGCTTCTCACTAAATCGAGCCCAAACTAATGCGTTTACACATGCCTGACCACAATCTGGTCCGTATGCCTCAACAGTTGGTGGAACAAAATTCACATACAGATCAGCAACACCAGGCTTCACAGGGTTCGCGTTAATTCCGGCTGTAATTTCAACTGGAACATCATTCGTTTCACTAACGCCTGTTGCAATCTGCTCGCATTTACCGAGCCCATTTTCTGTGTCTTTTGAGATGGACGCACGACCATCACCTGCGTTCCACTGCCAATCAAATTGGCGACAGTCGAGAACGATACACGCATCACCAGCAGAAATTGGAACGGCATTGTAGTTCTCCGTATCTTTTCCATGCATGTAGAACGGATCTGGGATCACATTGATCAAGCCGACTGCAGATGGGTCAGGAGAATTTCGTGTCTTGAAACGAAAACAGTATCCAAGTGTTTCTTTTTTCGGACCAAGCCCACAGCTCTTCATTTCATCCATCAACGCACCGCCAGGACCATCACTCATAATACTCGTTGCAACAGTCACGAGATACGTCGTATTCACATCAAACATCTTCCCAACTGGATTTCGTTGAAGCGTAATCACCTGCTGCGACTTATTCATCGCAGAACCAACCATCATGTCGAACTTCACTTCCTCCGTGGTCTTACATGGATCCGCATCTTTCGCCGTACACTTTAATACATGGAACGCGCTATTCGTGATTGTTGATGGTTTCAACATCTTTGAAAATCGCATGACCACAGATGCATCCACCGGAGTCTGATCTCCACCCGGGCGACCCAACCATGGCGTCGGTGAAGGCACCGGTGCCTTTGGAACATTCGGCGTACATTCTTCAATCACTCGTGGAGCGATCGGGATCAACCCCGTAGATGTTTTCCAGGCATATTCTGCCGTGTCAGATTTTACCCCACAGGTCTGTCCATTTTGAGCACATTCACCCGTTGGACAACAAATTGATTTCTGGCCACACATTTCCGGAGCTTCATTACAATTTCTGACTTGAAATAATACTTTGTTTGACTCCTGCCCATTCACCTTCAAGGACATCGGACCTGTGACGGCCTTTGAAGGAACTGATGTGTGTACCAATTGATTACCTGAGTCCTTCTCGATTTTTGCGAGCTGCTGTGCGCTAAACGTAATTGATTCTGGACCATTCGCACCTAGCTTATCGCCAATAATTGAAACCGCTGTTCCTGCCGGACCAATAGACGGAGTTACCGCACAGATCCCAGGACCGATCGGAAGTTTAGAATCAACGTTAAATTCCAAACTGTTCGACTCTTTCGAATCCTGTCGTCTCACCTTCACTTGATATGCCCCATCTTGAATCGGATTTTTATTGATAAAACTGGTCGGCACCTTGATCACAATCGTTTGATCTGTCCAGAATGCATCCGTACATTGTGGTGGAAATGAGGTGTCACCATTCGCGTTTCCATCAAGACCTCCCGTAAAAACAACCTGCCCAACGGAATATCCAAAATTCTGTCCTTGCAAGGTGATATACGCCTGCTGAGCTCCAGCGGGCGGATCAATCATCTGAAGGACCGGTGCAGCGCCAAGATTTTTATCAACAACCGTATAATTCACCGGATTACTCACACCACCATCCGTTGAAACACTGACTTGATATGGCGCGCTATTGACGACCGGCACCGTAAAGGTCAATTTTCCATCCGTCCATTTTCCTTGCGGTGGTGAAAGAACGGTTTTCCCAAACAACACCGTCTTTGCGGTAACGCCAAAACCTTGACCAATCAAATCTGTTTGATTCCCAGGAGAACCCGAATCCGGCACGGCTCCACAGACACCAGGATGAACGGCGTTATCAACAACAAAATTTGGGATCTGTGGGCCGGATGAATCATTTGTCGCATCAATCAACAAGCTTCCGCTGTTCTGAATCTGCATTGGACCAGAAGCGGCACCAACGGGAACGGCGATAACAACCTGACTAGAGCTCCATGTCTGAATACCAGCATCAACGCAAACTTGCGGAGCTACAGCCTCTTTATCATCTGAAGCACCCGGACCACCCAAGAAGACAACTTTTCCAGGGGTACCACCGAAATTCACACCCTTGAGGGTCACAAATGTCCCGGCTTTGCCGTTCAATGGACCAACACTCTGAATAACCGGTTTTTCAACACAGATACCATTCAAACAGAAACCGGAAGAACAGTCTGCATTTTTACTACACACGCCACCAGCACATGCACCACAATAGTCCTGACTGTTGGAATCTCCACCGCAGTCGATCCCCGATTCCCCCTTATCCACATCCTGCTTTGTATTAAAACAATGATCAGGACGAACCACAACGGATACACCCGAACTTGTTCCAATGTTTGTATCAATATCTGCAGCCGTTGCCGTAAGTGTATGAGGACCTAATACCGCACCAGCCGTATCCCAAGAAATCTTTGCTGGGAATTGAAGCGGAGTATCACCAATTGGCGCATCAATACCAATTGAATTCTGCCCTTCAAAGAATTGCACCGTTGCAACACCACTATCATCCGACGCGTCCGCTTGAACGTCTTGCAAGAAGTTTTGTGAAACTTTCATCCCATCCGTTGGGAATGAAACGCTCACCGACGGTGGTTGCGTATCTACGAGATTTCCGGTATGGAATTTGCCATCGCAGAGGAACCCAAATGCATTACATACAACGGTCTGACCCTGCGTTGATTTAACGGAACCGCCAACCTTGACCGTGTAATCAGCGTCACCCTCAAAGCACTTCTTGTCTGCATTTGGCTGCGGGCAAGCATCCGCCGGAGTGAACGTAACAACAGAACCTTCTACCGTCACAGATCCTCCTACGGTCGTTCCGCCTACCTTGCTCACCAAAATAGCGGATACAGACTTTGGATCAACGGACTTGCTAAAGACAATTTTTACCTGAACATTTCTAATCGAAACGTTTCCAGACGGCGTAAAGGAAAGCACGCGGAATGACTGAGCACCGGCTCCACCGCCAAATCCACCTCCACCCGCAGTGCCACTCCCTTGAATTCCTCCGCCCCCACCTGTGGAGACCAACAGATTATCAATAACGTATCGGGTAATTGCCCAAGAAGACAGTACGATGATCAAACCGATAATCGCATTCTGAATAATCTTTTTTGCTTTTTCAATTTTTGCCGCCTCACCACCAGACGTCATGTACAAGAACCCCGCGTAGATCAATAACACCACCAAAATAATTCCAATCAAGCTCAGGGCGACATTAATGACTCTCGCGACGATGACTCGTGGGTCTGTACTTGGCAGCTTAACTACCTGCCCAATCTCTTGGAGACCTGATGCAATTTCTTGCGCAGAGGCTACAAGCGGAACAGCTCCGATCCCGAGGAGCGAAGCAGTACATGCGCAGGCGATGAAAAAACGTTTGAGGCTCATGGTAGTTAAGGATGCAATATTGTTTTACAAGCTGTCTTGCCCACATCTTCAAAATTGCAACAATTTGGATGCGCAGCCGTCTTGCCTTTTGTACAAGAAGCGGCCGGATTGAAACAATTTTGATAGATATTTTGAACACCGGAGTAAATATACGGATCGTACAAATTTAACTCAGAGACCCCCTTGTCTCCTGAAGGGAGATACGGACGATGCGAAATCACCAGCGCCGCCTGCGTTGCGATTTCATTCTTTTTCACATCAATCTCACCACCATTTGAATTCAACAATCGCATGCTATCCGTCCACCAAAATGTGTCCGGATCCGTCTCTTTCCATCCATGAGCATCAATCTTTGCGTTATCGGTTGTAACAGTTGATGCTTGAAGAACGGAATCAAAATTCACAATCACAGATTGATCAAGTGGGATGTTTGAGTTTTGACCTAACTGCGGGTCAGATGCCGGCACAGTGCTCTTAATCACTGGAGGCGTTAAATTAATCTCACCCGTTACCTTGAAAGCCCAAGAATAATTATCTGCCGGATTTCCAAGTGGACCCTGTGCAACGCCATCGTTATTTCCATCAAAAGAATTGCTCGCAACATCAACCACACCGTCATATCCATTTTGCGTCCAAAGCGCCTGAGGCAGATTCTTCGGATCAAGATTTGCCGCCTTAATCAACACGTTGATCGGCAACGAAGGTGGAAGACAGAAAATTTGTTTGTTACATGAATTCATCCCACAACTATCATCCGGAATAAATTCAACGGTCTGATACTGATTTGAAATTCGATACTCTCCAGATACAGGCACCTGGTCACCAGACGTCACCTGAATATTCTGAAACCCGTCCGCTGTTTTCCCAGTTGTTGCCGTTGGATCAACTGCTTCATTAAACGTCATCTGCACAATCACGTTCCTTGCATATTCCCCACCCTGTTGCGGAATCGCAGAGATCAGCTTTGGCGGAGTTAGATCAATCACCGTCGAAGTTTCGAATTGCCAATAGTATCCTTTTCCAAATGCACCCGAAAATGCCGGTTCATTATTCTTTATTTTCAATATTCCATTCGCTCCACCAGCCAAGGTAACCGTGTAGCTCACTTTGTCCGTTGGACTGCCTAGACCCGGAGGAAACACTGGCTTGAAAACGTACGTCTTGAAATCAACCGTTTTTGCACGGACCTTTTCCATTGTTAAGGCTCCATTTGGACCAGCATCAGAACGATAAATTTTTACATTGGCTACATTAAGTCCGCTCGCCGTATTGCTTGTTGCCATGGTCCACCCCTCAATAATCGACTCAGGTTTAATCGGCTCTTTAAACGTCACGATGATTGATGTATTGCGAACGACGCCCTTCGTATTTGGCGCTGGGTAAACGGACTCAATGACTGCACCGCCCAAACTACCCACAGCTCCGTTCAAAAAACCACCAGGCCCTTGTTTTCCACCAAACACACCACCACCGGTTGCGTCGGACAATGACTTTAAAATAAAATTCGTGATCGCAAATGCAGATGCGATAATCACAATTCCAATAATGGCATTTCGAATCGTTGCTTTTGCTTTTTCTACTTTTGCCGGATCACCAGCAGCTGTCATCCACAGATACCCTGCGTATAACATCAACACCAAAAAAATCGTTCCGAGCAAACCAAGAAAGATGTAGATAATTCTTCCGACGATCTGAACCAGGTCCTGATTCGGATTTACACCCGCCGCCTCTGACACGGCTTGAAAATTTTCTGTTGATGCAGCGATCTGTGCATGGGCAGGAATGGCAACAAAACCCATCAACAGAACGAAACATAACATCACTCGCACGGAGATGCATCGAAGTCTACTCATAAATCTGCCACAAGCATTTGGCATGGTGAAAACGTTCTCCCAGAGTATACACGAATAACAACACACCCTCAACGGTTGTTGAGGGTGTGTATCCGAATTGATATTCAATGTGTGCAAAACTATGCGAGCAACCGTTGAACGATGGCACGAACGGCGTTTCCGTCGGCGCGACCGGCAACTTCTTTCATCACGATGCCCA
Organism: Patescibacteria group bacterium; assembly: GCA_018063105.1. Lineage (GTDB taxonomy): Bacteria > Patescibacteriota > Patescibacteriia > 2-12-FULL-60-25 > 2-12-FULL-60-25 > JAGOQX01. The sequence goes on along the minus strand of JAGOQX010000002.1, from coordinate 7,402 downwards.
TCACTTTTGCAAACTCACCAGACGTGGCTCCGGTATCAGCAACGGCTTTCTTGATGATGGCTTCGATCTCTCCTTCTGAGATATCTGCAGGCAGATATCGTTCAAGCAATTCGATCTCAGCTTTTTGCTTTTCCATTAAATCCGTTCGGCCGGCAGAGGTGAAATCAGATAACGCATCGCGGTACTGTTTAACGATCGTCCGTAGTACCAACGTTGCTTCTTCATCGGTCAATGGATGACCGAGGTCAATCTGTTTATTTTTGAACGCAGACTTTACCATGCGTAAAGAAGAAACGACGGACTCGTTCTTTGCTTTCATCCCCTCTTTCAAATCTGAATCTATCCGTTCAATAATCGTCATAGGCGGTCAAATCTGGCAGGTTATCTGCGATTTGGTTGTTTACGGCGCGTATCTTCCTTGATCTGGCCGGTCTTCATCTTGTATGCGTATTCTTCACGCATCTCTTCGCGACGCAATGCGCCTTCGCGACGCTTATTCTTGCTCGGATCTTTCTTGTGAAAGCGAATTTTCTTGGTTTGAATCGTTTGACCGCTAGCCTGAATACGCCGTTGAAAACGGCGCAAGAATGAGTCAAAAGTTTCGTTTTTTCTTCGTTTTACTTCTGTCATGGTACCCACGCTCCTTTCTATACTAAAGATGCCCTCATCTTAGATGAAGGCATCCATTTCGTCAATCTTGAGCCATTAAACCGCTTTTCCCAACTTTTTCTGCAATTCGTGGACAACCTTGCGAACATCAATGATTTCTTGCGTTCCTGCGTCCATATCTCGAATAATGGCCGTGCCATCAATCACCTCTTTTTGGCCAATAATCACGGCAAATTTTGCGTTTTTTCGATTTGCCATTTCCATCTGAGCCTTAATTGCGTCTTTCGCAAACGCTTCACCAGCGCGTAATCCCGCCTTGCGAAGCTCTTCAAAAACAGCCAAAGCACGCTTTCGCCCCTGATCACCGAGGTGAGCAACGAAAATCTCACAGGTTGGCTGTTGTGCCACCGCCGTCTCCTTTAACTGATTGAATACACGATCCATGCCGATAGCAAAACCTGCGGCCGGCGTTGGGCGGCCTCCGAGAATCTCGGCTAACCCATCATATCGCCCTCCACCACCAAGTGCAGATTGTGCAAGCTCTGGATCCGTTGAAGATGAATAGAATTCAAATACGGTGCGCGTGTAATAATCCAAACCGCGAACCAGGTACGGATCAAGCTGATATGGAATGTTTAACTCATCAAGATATTCCAAGACACGCATGAAGTGCGCCTTTGACTCTTCGTCCAACCAATCAACAATCTGAGGCGCCTCTGCTTTGAGCTCTTGCATCCCTGGTTCCTTGGAATCAAGCAAGCGCATCGGATTTTTTAACAATCGCTTCTTGTCTTCTTCGGAAAGTTTGTTTCGCTTGGTGCGGAAATAGGAAACCAACGCGTTCTTGTAATTCACTCGTGACTCTGGAGTACCGATAGAATTAATATGCACCGTTGCTTCAACACCCAGCTCTTTCAAAAACAAATAGGACACCAAAATCAACTGTGCATCAATGACCGCATTTGCGTCACCAATAATTTCACAGGCAAATTGTTGAAATTGACGATACCGGTTGTGCTGCGGACGATCATGACGGAACATCGGGCCAACAGACCACAACTTTACCGGCTGCGATTGATTCAACATGCCGTGGTGAATGTATGCACGCATCGTCGAAGCCGTGCTCTCTGGACGCAGCGAGACATGCTCTCCACCAAGCGTATCAAAACTAAACAGTTCTTTTTCAACAATATCCGTTTGCTTTCCAACACCACGAACAAATAAATTCGTCTCTTCGAGTAACGGCGTATCAATCCGATCAAAGTTATAGGACTTTGCCAATTCTCTTGCCTTGTCGCGCATCAAATCCCAAATTGGCTGATCTTGAGGCAACAGGTCACGCATGCCGCGAACCAATCCGATCTGAGCCGGAGCCTTCTTTGCCGATTCTGCAGGTTTCTTTGGAGTCTCTGTTTTTGGAGCTACTTTTTTTACAGGTTTCATAGAGAATATTGGTTAGATTGAATACTGCGGATCCTGAAAAATCTTCCATCGATCAAACGGCCAACCGCGAAGCCACACTCGGCCGACAATAAACGTTCGCTTTACAGGACCAAAATACCGAGAGTCCAAACTAGCAGCACGATTGTCACCGAGAACAAAGTATTCATCATTCTTCAGCGTCACCGTTCGCGTTGTTGCTGTAAAGTCCTGATCAAGATACGAGGATTCATCCAACAGAACTCCATTCGGATCCTTTGTGTTAAATATTTTGACTTGACCACCCGCAATATCAACCGTTTCTCCAGGAAGACCGATCACCCGCTTGATAAAGAACTGTTTTGGATCATTTGGATAGCGGAACACAACGATATCACCACGTTGCGGTTGATGAAACCGATACGAGAGCTCATCAATAATCAGATATTCCTGATCAAAGAAATTCGGCTCCATTGAAGCCCCTTTCACATAAAACGGCTGAATGAGAAAATACCGGACCGGAATAATGATTGCCAACGAAATTGCCATCACCTGGATCAATTCAAACAAAAAACCCAGCGCAGCCTTCTTTGGCAACTCCTCCGATAGCTCTGAACGACGAGAAAATGGGAAGGTCATGTACCAGCCACTGTACCTGAGTTTCTCTGACCTGTCGAGTCAGAGCACTGCAATAGTTATAACCAACTCAAAGCACTAAAAGAAGACTCTTTACACTTATTTTAAGAAAATCCCACAAAAAAACAATCTCATAATTAAAAGGCGCACATACAAGTTCGTACGCGCGCCCCGTGGACAGGCAATGTGCCCATCCTAGCTAGTCGAAATGCACCCCAAGAGGCTAGAGCCCCTTGGTCCCGTCGTCGTCCTTGTCGGCGCCGAACCCGAGCCCGCTGAAGATCCGGCTCAGAATCCCGCCCTCCGGGGAGTCCGACGTCTTCGACTCGTTGCGCTCCGACAGGAACCCCGAAGAGGCCATGTCGTCACGCGCGTCGTGGCCAGCCCTTGCCGCCTCCCTCGAGGAGACGCCCGTGTGCTTGCCCACATCCTTCGCGCTGCCCCATTTACCCACGAGACCCTTCCCTCTCTGTCGCAATAACAAGCGACAATTGCACATATATCAGTTTATTTGTATGCTGTCAATAATTATGCAATCAAAAAAAATACCGATGGATCCAACTAAAATCACGGCTGATGAATGGCTGCTATTGCTAGTACATGACACAAAGACATATACAAAAACAAAACAATCAATTTCACAAATCATCAAAAAAATTGGCGAACACCACATTGCCAACATTCCCAAAAAGGAACAGCATCAACTATACCGAACTTGCCTACAACTCATCCCTATCGCAGCGAATCAATATTTACATAATCTCTCACAAAGACGTGGTTCAAAATTTTATAAATTTTCAACATATTTCTCTTGGTGGGCTATCGAGGTCTACTCAACATATGACCCAAACACCAAAAAAATCATGTCCAAAGATTTACAAAATCCGCAAGAACATATTAAGCGCTAAACAACAAAGCTTAGATGAACAAATCCATCGTTTTATTTCATGGATACACATCCTTCAGATACGTCGATATTGGCGAGTAATCTGTTTTTTTAGTTTTGAATGAAATCGCCAACGTTCAATGCGCTTTGCACTAATAACCGCGCATCCGGCAATAACGGATTCAACGGACCCGAGTAAGGCCAACATCCAGCCGTTGTGCACCAAGGATGACCACCCCGTGAAAACGATTGCCGAAACAAATGGAGACGCCACTGCCCCAATAAAAAGACCTAGTCGAGCTGGGTTAGTAAAGTCTTGGCGCAACGCTACCCATATCAACCGCTCCCCTGCTGCCAACCGAAATTTTCCCTGAGTAACCAACGAAAGAAATGCCTGACGGTACATTCCGATTGACTGGATCGCTGTCACAAGCGAAAGCGACACAGCGGAAAGTCCAAATAATGCACCGGCAGCGGCAAGATGACCCTGCTGAATCACCGTCTCAACATGAAACGCTCCATATGTTGCGAGGAAAAAAACCGGAATCAAAATTCGTGATCGACGAGCTAATTGGCGCCAGGTAAATCCAGAACCACGAAGCGCAAACAATTCCGCAACCTCGGTGAGTACATCATCAACGCTTGCGGCAAATACTTTCCCCAACCCAGACACAACGTGTTCCAACGTATGTGCAATTGGACCTACGATAATAAGTGCTTTCAAAATAGACTGTGCAACTTCCGTTCGGGTATGCGCAGAATCGAAAACGATACGATGAATAATTGATTCGATAGCCAATGGGAACAGCTCCTGATTCAACTCCTGTACCATATTCTGCTCCGCCGCTCCGATGCATCGATTATGCAGATCAACGAGAATAATTTTTGTGAACTCATATCGATGAGACAAAATCACTCGGACCTCTTCGTTCAGGTTCACGCCTTTTTCTGCAGCACGTTCCATCTCATCAAGCGTAAATGATGGAAACTCTTCGCGTCGCAACAACCCTTCTAGCCACGGAATAATCGTATTCGCTTGCGAGAGGCGTGAGATATGCTCAACGGCTTGTAGAATTCGTTCTGGCGTTTTCTCAACTGATCGAACACCGACGCCATACCCTTGCTCCAAAAAACCACGAAACGCCTCAACGCGAGACGGTTTCAACGACAATACGTACTGTAGTTCGATCGGAATGGATTCGATCTGATCAAGTTCAGCCGGAACAGTCACGACCTCCAACAAATATCCATCAGCTGTTACCGGAATACGAAGCCCAAATACACGACGCACAAATGAAGAAATTGATTTCATACGATGATAATACCACGCGGTTAAAACTCAGCCTCGCCACTCTCGAATCGCTTTTTCCCAGCGCTCCATCGTTCCACAATCATACCAAGCACCATCCAATGGACACCCACCAAGACGCCGCTCCTCGGCAAGACGTGGAAATAATTGTTTTTCAAACATCAGAAATTTTTGCTCTTTGGAAACTTCGCGCAAGACGGACGGCTCAATCACGTAGAGACCGGAACTGATTAATGTTGATGGAGGGATCTCTGGCTTTTCATGAAATCGAGAAATCCGATGACCATCCATTTCCGCAACGCCGTACTCAGAGGGGTTCGCCACACGAACTAACGCGATCGTAACGGCATGACCCGGATCATCCGCTTTCCTCTCTTCATGAAATTGAGACAAGATCCCAAGATCAAGTCCTTTCAGCTCATCCCCGTTCGTCACAAACACCGGCTCATCCTCCAACGAAAAATGATGAACCAGCGCACCCATCGTCCCCATCGGTTCCGTTTCTTCAAATAGCTGGATCGGGATTGAATGAGGTCCACGCGACCACTCCTCAAACTTCTGTTTCCACATCGTTGGATAAATAACGGTTACCCGCTCAACACCATGACGCGCAAACAATTGCACAAGCCAGGTCGCAATCGGAACCCCCTGAACCGTCACCAACGGTTTTGGAATTTCAAGCGTCACAGGACGAAGACGAGAACCTTGGCCTCCAGCAAGGATAATGGCATGGCGGATCATAGACAGTGAGGACATCCTACCTGATCTATTTTCATTCTACCAACTCCCCCCACCGCCACCTCCGCCACCGCCTCCGGATGATCCGCCTCCGCTCGAACCCGAGGAACCGCCCCACGATGATCGAGATGATGATGGGACGCTGGATGCAATTGCTTGCGATGCAACGGCATTCATTGAGCTGAAGCTATGCACAAAGACCATGGATGAAAATGCAGCCGTGCTCCCGACATACCATGTAGGAGGGTCAACGTAGATTCCTTCAAATTCCTTTGCCCACTTTTCTTCCAGATGAAAAATCATGGCATACGGCAGCAACTTCTCAAACAGCTCCGGCGTTTTTGCGGGTGCATTTGCAAACTTGATTCGATCCGCTTCAGCAACCTCAAGATATAGTTTCAATCCTAACAACTTTCGCTCCGCTTCAAATCCTTTCTCAACCAAATAGACGGATCGAGGCTTCAAAAATAAGCCAACAATAGCAATAAGGACGCAAGCACCAGAAAAAGCAAAACCAGCCGCCTTACCCACGAGAACCCAAATAAACAATCCTGGGTTCAACGCGAGAAAAAATCCCAGCATGACCGAAACCACTTTTTCCTGTCCATGAAATGCTCCGGATTTTGTCAGGTAATCACGTGCTAATAAACTTGTTTCAGCAGTTTTGATCGCCTTTCCTGCACAAACTCCAAACCCCCGATCCAAATCAGATTCGTGCTTATCATCTAATTGCTTCAACAACGTTCTTTCATACGGTTTTCCTTCAGGGTCAGCTTCTTTGAGCTGATGAAAGACAAACTCATCATCCTTATTTTCAATCTTAAGGTATCCACGAATCGCCAGGGACACGATCAATGCAGATATGTCTGAATTCTTCGCTTTCCCATTCACAAGAATCGAAGCCTCTAATGGATCAAATCCCCCTGCATCATACTCTGCAATAATCGTATTTTTCCGAAAATATGCGCGATGATTTTTCCAAAAGACAATACGCTTACGAAACCAAAACAGTGCGATAAGAAATGGAAGCGGCAAAAACCATAACTGCGTCACATAATACCAAACCAGATCTTGCACACTCGGAACAGAGACCAAGCCTTTTGGAAAACCAATACCCACCGTCACCTGTTCAAACGGCTTAAGAAATCGATCAGAAGACATTTCGAATACGATGCTTCCATCCTTACCCGTTATAAACGTCCCACACTGTTCCTGCTGACCTGCTGCTCCGCAATATTGAGCCATCTTCAATTCAGATGCTGCGATGCGTTTTGGCAATGTAATCGTCGCCTTCACTTGCTCAATCGGAACCTTCCAAGCATCTCCTGTGATATTCCAATAGACTTCATCATAATCATCAAAATATCCGATTTCGTGATGGACGGTATATGAAATAATATATGTCTTCTGACCAGTTACAAAAACATCAGGATCTCCAATTTTGATATTCACCGGATCTTTGGACGTAATATCATACTCATAGTCTCGTTTTGTATCATCGACAACGCTATCGACGGTAATCTCTGTATGTCGAAACTGACCCCGAGGGGTAAAACCTAGGGGGATAGTGCGATACATTCCATGCTTCTCATTCTCACCAAAATCATACTGAATCGTTTCCACAACTCGTACATCTCCATTTGGCTGAACCGTAACATCACTGGTAAATGATTCTATTTTTTCTGAAAAACCTACGGCCGTCCGCGCCTGAATAGTGGTAAACGGAACGATAGCCAAACTAACGCTACAGAACAGCAAACCAATGGCATGCAGTATTTTTTTCATATTCAGCTACCATTCTACCC
>JAGOQX010000001.1 GCA_018063105.1 Patescibacteria group bacterium | reverse complement strand
TCCTTGATTCGAAACCAACCTCAACGGTTCAGATTCTTCTTACATCAACATCAGCTCAAACGATTTCAACTTCAACGATCGACTTCACAGACACAAACTGGAGTACTCCGGTTACCGTCACCGTGACAGCAGTCGACAATGCAGTCGTTGATGGCACACATACGGGAACTATCTCTCATGTCGCATCATCCACTGGAACTGGATACAGCGCAGCAACGGTGATCTCTGATGTGACGAATACGGTCACAGACAATGATGTTGCAGCTCAAACAAATACCGGTGGTGGTGGACTTGGTGCAGCAGGTGGCACACCGCTTCCTCCTCTCGTTCCCGTCTACCAGGTATACGATCCAATCACGAAGACCTATATCACACTTCCACAACCTCCGATCGAACTTCCTCCAGAAATTCTCATCACCCCTCCTATCGTTTCTCCTCCAGTTCAACCTCAGCCTCCAGTTGTCCCACCAATTCCTCCTGCAAAGAAACCATATCAATTCAAGAGAACCATGTCTGTCGGAGTAGTTGGTGAGGACGTTCGTCAGCTCCAAATTATCCTGAACAACGCTGGTTTCACCATCGCCAAATCAGGAGCTGGATCAAAGGGCAAAGAATCAACAAGGTTTGGTACTGCTACCAGAACTGCTCTTAAAAAGTTTCAACTCGCTCATCTCAAAGATATCCTCGGACCAAAAGCCAGAGCCTCGCAGGCGAATGGCGTGTTTGGACCGAGCACGATGAAATGGGTGAATGGCGGGGGAAGATGATGACTTGTCAAAATCTCTCGAATGAGCTATCTTTTCCCCGCGTAGAACGTGTCCTCCCTTGCGTAAAATGGGGCGGACCTTTGGCCGGGGTAGCTCAGTTGGTTAGAGCGCGGGACTCATAAGCCCGAGGTCGCCGGTTCGATCCCGGCTCCCGGTACCAAATAAAACAGATCTCACATGAGATCTGTTTTGTATTCTGTTTCATCCTATCTGACCAAATGGTGCCGCGGGAGAGAATCGAACTCTCATGACCTTGCGATCGCGGGATTTTGAGTCCCGTGCGTCTACCAATTCCGCCACCGCGGCCCCATATGTGCAGATAGATTGTCCCTGTGCCGTTGCCTGTAATGTGCCAAAATATACCGAATGAATCGGCTTGCGTCAATAGGCCTTGCTCGTTTGTCTTCACGTGGGATACACTGCTTGCGATTCACCCTGCTATGGGACGCATCATCTCTGTCGTTAACCAAAAAGGAGGCGTGGGTAAAACCACAACAACGATTAACCTCGGCGCGTATTTAGCTGAGGCCGGGAAGTTTGTGTTGATCGTTGATTTGGACCCGCAAGCAAATGCAACCTCTGGTATCGGAATTGACCATCGCTCTCTTGAACGTGGCGTGTATGAGGCTGTGCTCGGGAGCGTGCGCATGCGTGAGATTGTTCAGCCGACCGCGCACCAAACGTTGCGCGTGGCGCCTGCTACGAGTAGTTTGGCCGGTTTGAATATTGAACTAGTGCCAATGGAGCGTCGCGAGTTTCGATTGTTTGATTCATTGCTCGAAGTTCGAAATGACTACGATTATATTTTGATTGATTGTCCTCCAACGCTCGGGTTGATTACATTGAACGGCATCGTAGCCTCGGACGAAGTTCTGATTCCTGTTCAGGCAGAATACTTCGCCCTCGAAGGCCTTGGTCAGCTGCTTGAAACGGTTCATTTGATTCGTGAGCGTATTCGCCCGGAGATTGATATTCTAGGCGCAGTGCTTACCATGTATGATGGACGCAACAAGCTTTCTGATGACGTGATGCAGGAGTTGTACAAATATTTTCCAAATAACATTTTCCGTTCCGTGATTCCTCGCAGCGTTCGATTGGCCGAAGCTCCTTCGTTTGGTCGATCAATTATGAACTTTGATGCCTCGTCGAAAGGTGCCAAAGCATATGAGCGGCTTGCACGTGAAATTTTGGACGGTGAAGCACAACGACTGTATATATGATGATGGGACGTCAATCTGGTTTGGGACGCGGCCTCGGAGCCCTGATCCCACCAAAGCCTCCAACACAATCCGTGCAGTTTTCAGATTCTACAGCCGTTCCGTCAGCGCCCATTCAGTCCCCGCCATTTCATGAGTCAGTAGTGCCTGTTGCGTCAGTCGCAGTGGATCCAACGCAGTTGAGTCTTCATGCGATTCCGGTGGAGCAGATTGATGCAAACCCTCATCAGCCACGTCAACAATTTGATCATGGCCGACTAGAGGATTTAGTTTCATCCATTCAGCGTCACGGCGTGATGCAGCCGTTGGTCGTAACGCGAAGGTCTGATGGGCGATACGAGTTGATTGCAGGTGAACGTCGTCTCCGTGCTTCTAAAATCGCTGGACTTGAGACCGTTCCCGCCATTGTCCGTACAGCGAGTGAGCAGGAAAAACTTGAGCTCGCATTGATTGAGAATGTTCAACGCGAAGATTTGAATCCGGTTGAAGAGGCTCGCGCGTATATTCGACTGCAAGATGAATTTAATTTAACACAGGATGATATTGCACGTCGTGTTGGAAAGAGTCGTCCACAGGTTGCGAATACAATTCGCTTGTTGCAACTTCCGGACAGTATTTTGCAGGCATTAAATGAGGGGCGCATCTCTGCATCGAATGCTCGAACGCTTCTGTCGTTACCAACGGATGAAGAGCGAATGAAGTTGTTTCAAGCAATGCTTGAAGGTCATTTTACCGTCCGTCAAACAGAGGCTCGTGTTCCGCGTCAACGCTCAAGAGGTTCTCAGTACGTTGATCCGAACATCGCTGCAACCGAAAAAGAATTACGCACGATTTTTGGCACGCGTGTTCACATCAAGCGTGATGCAAGAGGGGAAGGAGAAATTCGAATTATCTTTTTAAATGATGAAGACTTGGGAGGAATTTTGCGAAAGATGAAGGGGACGATCTAGTGTTATTTTTTGAGCAGTTTCTTTGGGATCACGTCGCGGATCCATTTTGCAAGTCCGGCTTTCGCAAATTGTCGAATCTTTGTTTTTGCGTGACGTGTTTTTGCAAATTTAATCCAGTCAGGACTTGGTCCTTTTCTATTTTTATCTAGAATAATTTCTACGATATCTCCACTTTTTAGTGTTCGTTGGAGTGGTGTCACCTCATCATTCACTTTTGCCCCGGTACAGGTGTTTCCAATATCTGTGTGAATGGCATAGGCAAAGTCGACCGGCGTAGAATCTTCTGGAAGATCAATGACATCACCTTGTGGCGTGAAGACAAAAATACGGTCTTTGAAGATGTCGATTTTTACATCTTCCATGGCCTTCATGTATTTTCGATTGTCTGCAATTTCCTTTTGCAAATCTGCTAGCTGATTCATCCAGTCGATGCGTTCTGTGTTTTCATCTGACGGTGTATGTTGTCTGACCTTATGTTCATCGTATGACCAGTGGGCAGCGATACCGAATTCTGCCATCTCGTGCATTTCTTGGGTGCGGATTTGGAATTCAACAATTTCCCCGTCATCACAAAAGACGGTTGTGTGGAGCGATCGGTATCCGTTTGGTTTTGGTTGGGCGATGTAGTCCTTGATTCGTCCTTTGAGCGGGGTCCACCGGCCATGAATAACTCCAAGTGCAGCGTAACAGTCGCTCACGTTTGCAAGAATGATTCGTATGGCGATGATGTCGTAGATCCGCGCAATGTTCCGTTCGTTTTTGAGGAGTTTTCGATACAGGGAATAGAGATGTTTCGCGCGTCCGTGGACCTCAATAAATGGAACATCGGCTTTTCGGAGGTCTTCACGTGCATGTTGCATGATGCGTTCAAGATACGCATCTTGATTTCGCGCCGTTGCTTGCGCTAGTGTTTTTGTCCATTCGTATTCTTTCGGATACACGTATTTGAACGCCGCATCTTCAAGGTGCCCTTTCATTTCACCCATCCCGAGTCTATTGGCAATGGGCGCATAGATCTCAAGGCTTTCGAGGGCGATGCGGTATTGCTTTTTCGGTGGGAGCGCATCAAGCGTTTCAAGATTGTTGAGTCGATCAGCAAATTTAATGATAATCACCCGGACGTCTTCAGCCATGGCCATGAACATTTTTCGCAGATTCTCAACGTAGCGCTCTACCCCACGATATTTGATATGGCTGAGCTTGGTGATGCCTGCAACGAGTGAGGCTACTTCTTTTCCAAAGTGTGTTTCGAGCTCTTCCAGTGTGCGAGACGTATCTTCTGGAACATCGTGGAGTAAGCCGGCGATAATCATGACATCTGGTAAATGCATCTCGGCAAGATGAAAGGCTGTTGCAAGAGGGTGGGTGATGTATGGTTCGCCGCTAGCTCGTTTTTGTTGTTGATGCGCGTCATTGGCAAAATCAAATGCACGACGAATTTTCGCTGTGTCTGCTTGTGGGGCGTACGCTTGGACCGCCTCAATAAGTTGATCAATGCCTTGTTCCATAGATTCATCCTAATGAAAAAACGAGGAATAGGCAAACAATGCGTTGTTTGGTATTCTGCCGGCATATGCCTGAACAAAATCCAGCAGAGAAAATTATTGAAAGTGGAGAAAAAGCCGCTGAACAGATTCGCACGGGAGAAGGTGGCATGACCACTGAGCTCGCCATAAAAAAAATCGATGATGAAGTTGCGGCAGCGATGATTGAAGTTGATCAGATGCAATCGATCGCAGTTTCAGAGGATGGTCATTACACGAGCCCGGGTGTTGAAGATGCGGTGCGACGAGCAAGAGCGGAGCATGATGCTGCTCGAGCTGAATTAGCAGCTGCGTCTGAGCAGGCAAAAGCAAAGATCTTAAAGATCGTAGTACCAAAAGCGGCTAAGAAGGTGGAGGTAGCTGTGAAAAGTGGTTCGGATACTGAAGTAACGGTATCTGGAGGAGGATCGTCAGGACCAGATATGGGTGAAAAAATCTTAAACGCTGGAATCGGCGCTATCCATGACCCTGCGGCTGCACTGACAGGTGCTGCGGAAGGAGTGATTGATTTTTTGAGCGGAGGAAGTAAAAAGGAAAAGAGTTAACACCAGGAGGTTTTATTCCTCGCTCTCTCGTTTATATCCGCATCCTTCATTCGGACACACGATTTTTGATTTGCCTTTTGCCGTGAGCGTTGGATAGTGACACTCTGGGCATTCTTCGCCGGTTGGTCGATCCCAGAACGCTTGATCACAGGCCGGATATTTGTTGCAGGAATAGAATAGCTTTCCCTTCTTTGATTTGCGTTCAACGATATTTCCGACTTTGCACTTCGGACACATGATTGGATTTCCGTTTGTGTCTTTCATCAAGATCTCGATGTTGATAATCGTTTTGCACTCTGGATATTTTGAACAGGAAATGAACGGGCCAAATCTTCCTGTCTTTTTTACCATCGGCGCACCACAATTTGGGCAGATTTGATCTGTGGGTTCTGGTGCGGGCAGTGCCTTTTCACCTTTCAATGGCTTGGTTCCTTTACAGGTCGGATAGTCGTTGCACGCAAGGAATTTGCCAAAGCGTCCATGTTTGACCGTCATCGGTCCTCCACATTTATCGCACTTCTGTCCTTCAGCTTCTGTCTGTTGTTCATGTTCGAGCTCCTGTTCCTTCTTTTCGAGTTGTTTGTGGAACGGTCCGTAGAACGCTTCAAGCAACGGACGCCACTCCATTTCACCTTCCGCGATTTTATCCAGTGAGTGTTCCATGCGGGAGGTGAACTCAAAGTCAACGATGTCTGGAAACTGTGCGACTAATAAGTCGTTCACTTCAAGCCCGATCGCTGTTGGGATGAGCCGTTTCTTTTCATCACGTTCAACGTATCCACGATCAACGATCGTGGAGATTGTTGGAGCGTATGTTGATGGGCGACCAATGCCGGATTCTTCCATGGCTTTGACGAGCGTTGCATCAGAATAGCGCGCAGCTGGTTCAGTGAAGTGCTGCTTTCCTTCAATGGAATTTGCTTTGACCGCTTCGCCCTTGACGAGTGTTGGCAAAAACTTATCTTTATCTTGGTCTGGATAGAGCTTGAGGTAGCCGTCAAACATCACCTGTTGCCCTGTGGAGCGGAACATGGCACGTCCGGAGGTTAAGTCTGCTGAGGTGCCTAAAAGCACGGCAGCGGGCATTTGTGTGGCAACGGCGCGTTGCCAGATGAGCTCGTAGAGTTTTAATGCATTCGGTTCAAGATGTGCGGCAACATCTTCCGGTCGTCTGGACGGATCGGTTGGACGGATGGCCTCGTGTGCTTCTTGCGCGCCCTTGCTCTTTGTCTTGTATTTGCGTGGTTCGGTGAGTGCATATTCTGAGCCAAATGCATCTTTCAAAAATGCGGCTGAATCTGTGATGAATTTATCAGCAAGGTTGACGGAATCGGTACGCATGTAGGTGATCAAACCAACGGAGCCGTGTGCACCGAGCTCGGTGCCTTCGTAGAGTTTTTGGGCGATCATCATCGTTTGCTTTGCGGAAAATCCGAGTCGTTTGTTTGCATCCTGTTGCAATGTGGAGGTTGTGAACGGGGCTGGGGGATTGACGTGTCGTTCTTTCGTTTCAACGTTTGTGACCGTGAATGGTTTTCCAGTAATTTCTGCAACAAGCGCGTCTGCCGCCTCTTTTGTTTTCAGCGCCATCTTATCAATCGTCTTTCCATCTAGCGCATGGAGTTTTCCGTCAAACGTTGTCGCATCTTTTAATCCTTGGAACTCACCTTCAATGGTCCAGTATTCTTCCGGGACAAATGCCAAGATTTCACGTTCACGTTCCACGATCAGTCGAACGGCAACGGATTGCACACGACCGGCTGAAAGTCCTCGTTTCACGTTGCGCCACAAAAATGGGCTGAGTTGATACCCCACCAAGCGATCCATCACACGTCGTGCCTGCTGTGCATTGATCAAATTCATGTCGAGATGACGCGGATTCTCAATGGCGTGTTTGATTGCGCTCTCCGTAATTTCGTGAAATGTGATGCGCTGCGCCGTGGCAATTTCGACATCTAAAATTGCGGCAATGTGCCAGGAGATCGCTTCCCCCTCACGGTCTTCATCGGTTGCGAGGAGAACGTGTGACGCTTTTTTGGCAGCATCTTTTAGTTCTTTCACCTTTGCTTTGTGATCTGCAGAAACAACGTAGGTCGGTTCGAAGTTATGTTCTACATCAACGCCGAGTTTTGATTTTGGCAAATCTCGCACATGACCAAAGCTGGCGATGACTTTGTAGTCTTTGCCAAGAAACCGTGAAATGGTCTTTGCTTTTGTTGGAGACTCAACGATGACAAGATTCATAGATAATGCGTGAGTTATATCAGATGAAGCCGCACGGGTCAATCAGAAGTAGGATGAAATGACCCACGCAGTTGGTATCGTTTTCCTCCAAGATCATCAATGATTCCACGCATTTCGAGCTGCAGAAGGATCATAGAAATACTCGTTGAAGGACGTTGTATTTTTCGCGTCAATTCATCAATCGACAGTGGTTCGTGTAAAGCCTTTGCAACGATCATTTCTTCCGCAGTCATATTCTCTTCCGTAGGGGTAACCCTCGTGGTTACCCCAGGTCGTGTCGTCCCACGACCTGTCCGGTCGACCGTTATCTCTTTCCGCTCCGCCCGCACAATCGTCTCTGGTCCCAAATACGGCGTTGCGCCCATCCCAATCAACGTATTCGTTCCCTTTGATTGCACGCTCGTAATTGGTCCTGGTACAGCAAAGACTTCTCTGTTGTAGTTTAACGCAGCATGCGCAGTGATCAATGATCCTGAGGCTTCAGCTGCCTCTACAACCACGGTCGTTGGACTAAGCCCGGCTAGAATACGATTCCGCAACGGAAAATGATGGCGCATCGGTTCCGTGCCTGGCGGCATCTCCGAAATAATCGTTCCGCCGGATTTGAGGAGCCGATGCGCAAGCGCAACATGTTCGCGAGGATAGATCGTATCATCATCACATCCACCACCTAACACCGCGATCGTGATTCCGCGCGCATCAAGCGTTGCCTCGTGCGCCGTAGCATCAACGCCAAACGCTAATCCAGAGGCGGTGCAATATCCAGCACGAACAAGTTCTGTGCATAGCGTGGTCGTGACATGTTTGCCATATGGTGTGATGTTTCGTGTTCCAACGACCGTTACGCAGGGTTGTCCGGAATTGATCGTTGCACCGCGCTGAAAAAGAGCAAACGGCGGATCATTGATTTCACGCAAGAGCTGGGGATAGTCTTTATCATCAATCAGGATGAACCGAATATCATCTCGTTCTAATTGTTTCAGATATGTTGTGACGTCGGCTGTTTGTTGATACCTGAAAAAGCGCTCAATGGTATTCGTGCGAATCCCAAGCTCGCGCAAGTCTTCTGTCGTAGCGCGCAGTGCGCGTTCACCATCTTGCCGAAATTGGCGAGAAAGTTTTTGCAGACTTTTGCTACCAAAACCATCGAACCAGGCTAAGATTAGCCAAGCCAGACGATTCTCGTCCCAGTCGAGGGACTTGACGAAACAGGTTGATTGTTGGTACAACATGGAAATCAAGTTTGTCCCCTCGATTCTGTCTGTGCGCGGTTATCCCAGGAAAACGCTTCGTCGTCTCCCGGTTGTATGACCAGACGCAGGCAGAACCGAGGGTCTTTATATACCGCTGCCATGAATTTGAGTTTGTGTCAATTGTGGACACTTCTCCTGCCCCTATCTCTCTACCCCCGAGTTTTTCGTCCACGAAAAACAAGCCCTGAGCCTGTGTGTGTGTGTGTGTGTGTGTGTGTGTGTGTGTGTGTGTGTTTCTCCGTCCGCCGGGGGTTTGGGGGTTCGCCTGCCTGTTTGAGCGATCTAGTGAAGATCTACAAATAAAAAAAGAGGATGAGCTGATCGCAACGCTGAGCGAGTTCAGCCGAACCCCCAAAATTTTTATTTTGTTACTTTTTTGTAATTCGACAAAAAAGTAAGAGTAAAAGCTACTTCCTATTCCACCGATTCATCACCTGCCCCATCTCCATCACCAACCAATCCTCAACCGCCTCCGGTGTTCGATCAATTGTATCCACCGTCTGCCGATCCATCGGCCCAAGCACCCACTTCTCAATCGGCTCCGCATTCGTCGGTCGTCCAACGCCAATACGAAGTCGTGTAATCTTTTTCGTCCCCAGCATTTCCTGTATCGATGCAATTCCATTATGTCCCGCATCTCCACCTTCCTCGATAAACGCAAGTTGTCCAACGGGAAGATCAAGTTCATCTTGGATGATCAACACGTCTTTCAAATCAGCTTTGTAGTATGAAAGAAGTGATTGAACCGCCTCACCGGACAAATTCATAAACGTCAGCGGTTTTGCCAACAGAATAGATTGTTCATCAAGTTGAAATTTGCTGATCGTCGCTTTACGTTTGTCATTCGTTGACCATTGCGCCTGGTGCACTTTGGCGAATGCCTCTACTGCCAGATATCCGGCGTTGTGTCGTGTGCGGGCATATTCTTTGCCCGGGTTGCCTAGTCCGATGATGAGTTTCATGTCGAGTATTAGTATCGTCCGACGTTACGTCCGATCGGTCGCTTGCGTCGTGAAGGTCTGTTAAGCATTTTTTCTGGCATGTCATCGCGGCGCATTGGAGCGATGTATGCGGTGAGTTTGACTGGGGTTCCGGTGAATCCGAATTTCTCACGAAGACGATTTTCGAAAAAGCGTAACCAAGACTCATGCACATCCGCTTTTTGCCCGCGAACCTGAATGCGGAATGTTGGAGGTTCAACGCCAACCTGCGTGATATCGTGAATGTATGGCGATTGTGGGCCGTAGCTCTGAATCGGCTTTTTGATCAGAAGAATGTTCTTCAAGAAGCGTTGCAATGCATTGAATGAAATCTGTCGGCGACGTTCTTCCCGAATTTCAAATGCGAGGTCAAGCAGGCTTGTCGCGCGGAGATTTTTCTTTGCGGACGTGAAAATAATTGGTGCCCACCACAAGAACGGAAACGCGCGTCGAATGTCGCGTTCGTATTCTTCCGTGCTGTGCGTTTGTTTGTCTTGAACGAGATCCCACTTGTTGACGACAATGGCTAACCCTTTGTGTTCATCGCGCAACATACCGGCAAGATGTTTGTCCTGATCAAATGCGCCTTGGGTTGCATCAAGCACGAGAAAGGCGATATCTGAACGAAGCAATGCCTCGCGATTTCGTTCAAGCGCAACTTCATCCAGCGTGGTATCAACGTGCGACCGTTTGCGCATACCAGCCGTATCAACGAGCGTGATTGGCTGATCATGCCACATCAAATGCGTGTCCATCGGTTCTCGAGTTGTGTGTGGAAGAGGGGAGACGATGACGCGTTCTTCGCCAAGGATTGCGTTGACAAGCGAGGACTTTCCAACGTTTGGTCGTCCCATCACAACGATCTTGAGACCGGTTTCTTCATCAAGCGGGACCGGCTGTTTGCCGATACGTTCGAGTTCTGCGTAGACGCCATCCAGCAAATCACCGATGCCGCGTCCGGTTGAAGCAGAGCAAGTGATCGGATCATTTAATCCAAGTGACCACATTTCATTTGTTGCTGCATCACCAAGCATCACGGCGTTGTCCACTTTATTCGCGACTAACAACACGTGTTTGTTCAATTTTTTGACCTGTCGAACTAAATCTCGGTCTTGGGCGATAACGCCGACTTTTGCGTCAACGATAAATAACACAACGTCCGCTTCACGGATCGCTAGTTCTGCCTGGTGAATGATTCCTTGGCCAACGGTTGTTCCTTGTTCCGCATCCAGTCCTCCGGTGTCGATCACGTCAATGGATTCTCCGCGCCAGACAACAGGTGCGTAGTTACGATCTCGAGTGGTGTGAGCGATCGTCGAAACCATGGCTCGACTTGATTCAGTGAGCTTGTTCCAGAGTGTTGATTTTCCGACGTTGGCGCGTCCGACAAGTGCGACGACGGGGCGTCTACGGGTTCGTGTTGCTGGCATACGAGGTAACGTTCTGACTGGAGGTTCCAAGAATAATTAAGAAATTGGTGGTGCTGGTTGTGACGCGCTCTTTGACAAGACCATCCGTGACCATGCCCTGGGCTGTTGGGGCGGTTGTTGACACGTTGGCATCAAGCAATTTTTTGAGTCGTGCAAGCTCTGTCGGCTTCTTCCCGTTGGTTAGGTCATAAATCACCGTTCGCTCAAATCCGCGTTTCGTTGCATTTCCGGTTGAAACGACGGTGTACCCCATAGAATCAAGAACGTCGCTCACCTGTGCGGCGAGCCCGGTTTTGAGTGTACCGTTCAATAATTCAATCCCAATCGGTTCCGTTGCATGCGCTTGTTTGTTGAATTCAACGGGTGCTGTGAACGGATTTGCTGTAATTGCTCGTATTTCTGACCAATCTGACTTTTTCGGGAAGAGCAGAAATGAGCCATCGACTGTACCAGAGACCAGTTGACCCTGTTTTGGGTCATCCGTCAAGACGTGGGTGGTCATATTTTCCGTTGAAAATCGGGCAGCAACGGGGAGAAGTTTGAGCATGTCCCAGGCAGAAAGTGTTGTTTCAAGGTGGTTCGCGATAGAACCCCATAGGTCTGTCATGGTTTTTGGGTTGCTCAGGGTTCCCATGCTGAGGAGGCGTTCACGGACAGCCTTCAGAACAATCTGCTGTCTGCGGCTTCGAGCAAAGTCAGATCCTTCACCATTTGTCCCGTGTCGTGATCGGACGTAAGTGAGGACGCGTTTGCCATCCATGTGTTCTGGTCCTTTGGTAAACGTGACAGTGACCCAGTGGAATGGATTTGGTCCATCGTCTTCCGTTGGGAAGAGTGGGTCTGTAAATGTGTTTTCAATATTTACATCGATTCCGCCAAGGGCATTGATAAATTCTTCAAAGCCGGCAAAATCAATTTTAACAACACGATCAATGCGAACGTTGAACTGTTTTGAAAATGCTTCTGCGGTTAGACTGGCGCCTTGCCCTGGATTTGCTGCTTCAAAATTCGCGTTCACGGCATTGATCTTTTCAAAACGACCTCCTCCAAGCGGATAGGCAAGATCACGTGGGACGGAAACGAGGCCTAGTTTGTTGGTGGTTGTATCAAGGGACGCGATGATGATCGTATCTGTTAATTGCGGCCCATCGTGTCCGGCGCCGCCGATACCGAGCAGGAGGATGTTTAATCGATTGTCCGGAGTCGCGAGTGCATTTGAATTTGCATCAGCCGGTCCGCCCAAGACGAGTCGTTGGAGATTGGAGAAAACAAAAAAATTGCCAACCTCGCTCAGAACGGTGGTTCCGCGGGTGGCAGATCGATACGAGGCGTTGGCGCCGATTGCTGCAATGCAGCCCACAAAGAGGGTGAATCCAATCGCAACAAGGATGGTCGCACGTCGTGCTTTTGTGTCGACCGTTGAGTGCAAGAAATTAATTTTGAGCATGAGGATAATGGTGGTTTGAACTATATCAGGATACGGGGATTTTGTGGAGAGTGAGAGGGCCTCGTTCGTATGCTATACTTCCACACGTCAACGTATGGCTATGAACCTTGCGATTCTATCGCGTACACGTCGCGCATGTGAACATCTTTTTATGCGCGGAAAAATATTTGCTGAAGCTCTGCACTCTAAGTATGCGCTCCCTGCTTTGGGTGGATTTGTAGCATTGCTCATCTTGATTGCATACGTACGCCCTGTGAACGCGGATGCCGTGTTTGGTCCTCTGACGGATCAAACGGGTTATACAATTTTTGGTCCGATATTGGGTTTGGTGAGCGGTTTGCTTTATCTCATCGTGAAGTTATTGCTGATGCTTAATAATGCATTGGCAGACATGATGATTCAGGCGGCCCAATATAATAATTTCGTTCAAGCTCAGCCGGTGTTGATTGGATGGCCATTAGTTCGTGATGTGTGCAACATGTTCTTTATTTTAGTGTTGCTCGTCGTGGCATTTTCAACAATTATCGGATACGAAAAGTTTCATTATAAAAAAGTTGTTCCAAAATTGTTGCTCATGTCCGTGTTGATCAACTTTTCAAAGACACTCGTTGGATTGCTGATTGATTTTTCACAGGTGCTCACATTAACGTTTGTGAACGGATTCCGAGCGGCTGCCCTTGGAAATTTTATGGCAGCATTTGGGCTGACGGATATGTTAACCGTGATGCAGGGAGCGTATGGTGCTACCGATCACGATCCTTCAGAAGTTATTATAGCTTTGGTTTTTGCAGTCGGTATGCTTTCGGTTGTCGCAACGATCATGCTCATCATGTGCATCTATTTTATCGTGCGCATTGTGATGTTGTGGGTCTTGTTGATTTTTTCCCCAGCAGCCTTTTTTGCCACAGCGCTTCCAGACACGTTAAAAGCATCGCTTTCGACGTTTACGGGTGAGTGGTGGAAAAAGCTTTCAACCATGCTGACCGGTGGACCGATCATCGCGTTCTTTTTGTGGCTCACATTTGCCATGGTTCAAAATGGAGGTGACAACTTTGCCGTCACAGAAAAAATTTATACGCCAGGCAGCGCAGCAGATCAGGCCCAATTAGGGGTAACCGTGACTGGAGTTGGAAGACCAGAAAAGATGCAGACCTTTTTGGTTGCAGCAATCATGTTGATGATTGGATTGAGTACAGCGGTGAGAGTGTCAACAGAAACTGCGGGGCAGCTTGGACAGGTAGCGAATAAGATTAAATCCACTGGTGGTCCTGCTGGTTGGGCAGCGATGTTGGGGTATAAGGCGGGGAAGGGGACAGCGAAGGCGGTGGATCGACGATGGGGGATCAGTTCAGGAATTGGAAAGGCGCTTGTTCAAGAGGGGGCTCAAAGTCCAAACAGTATGTTTGGAAAGGCGGCTGGTATCATGGGTGCTGGATTGGTTTCTATTTCGCAAAAAGATAAGGCTGCTGCAAAGAAGAAGTTGGAAGAACGTGGCGGACAGGTTCCACTATCGATGCAAGCTGCTTTTTATAAGTCTCAAGGTGGAAGTACATTGGCTTCAAATAAATATGAAACGGAAGAAGCACAAAAGTTGGCTTTGGCCGCATATACAAAGGGTGGCTACACCAAGGGGATTGAGGGTGTTCAATATTTGGCAGCTAATGGGACGGATGACGTGAAAGAAGCGTCAGCGATGCAAATTGGAGCGTGGGCTATGGATAGTAACGCGCTAAAGAGTAGAAAAGAGGCTTATGTAAAGGCCGGTATGTCTGATGGGGATGCTGACGCAAGAGTTCGTGGAGAGGCTGCAGTTCAAATTGCTGCCGGTTTAGCAGCGGCTGAGGCTAGAAATGATGAAGATAAGATAAAGGCTTTTAAATCGTATTTAGAGAAGCGTCCGGATATGGTTGCGCCGGGTTCAGATGTCTCTGGATATATGAAAGAAGCAATTGCAAATCCGGAACGCCTATTTTCCTATTTGCAGTCTGATTCGTTGAAGGATACGCGTGTTGTCGAAGGCCTGTTTAAGAGCTTTCTTAGCACGGGTGATTATGAGGGATTGCGTAATTCAAAGGCGTACGAAAAGGTTATGGCTGGTGGTGGTGAAATTGCTAAAACCGTTGCAGCACATATTGATGGGTTGGAATCAAGAAAAGTTTCTACGGGTTTAGACGCGCGTATGACAATGACGCCGACCGGTCTTGCATACGCAACAATCGGAACCGGCGTTGCAGCCACGGGACCTGCATCTACCTATAACTCTTGGAGCGATGTAACGCGTGGCCTTGGTGCTGCGGCTGTTCCTCCGGCAGCGCTTACGATTACCGTATCTGAGGCGGATGACATTGCGAAAAAGATTGGAGTTGAAATTGACATGGATAAGATGAAGCATCTTGCAGATAGGAGTAGCGGTCGTTCGGCTGCTAACTTATATGCAACTGGTCCTATGGGTTCCTCGTATAGCGTCAGTGAACGTGCGGTGATGCAACAGGGTCAGATAAAGGGTTTACCGTCATCTGTGACGGTTGGATATGATACTGCAGCGGGAACATATGGAACCGCAGAACAGGAGGTTGCTGATGCAGAAAATATGAATGAAGTCATGATGAATATCGCTTCCACGGACATAAATGATCGGATTCATGCTATCAGCTATGTTGCGAATATGGATACGCAAGCTATTCAGCAAGGTGGAAAGATGACAGAAAATGTCGTGAAAATTATGTCCACGCCTGGGAGAATGGATAATCTTGGAACAATTTCTAAGGAGGCGAAGGGTGAAATGGCTAAAAAAGTTGAAGAAGTTGTGCGATCTATATATATATCAACGAATGCTATTAATAAACGTTCTGAGTTGGGAGAACGGTTTAGTTCCGGTTCAAAGGAAGAGCAGGCATTGATGATGAGAAAAGCGATGGAAAAGCACAAGGATCTCGAGAAATTTGTTGCACGTATTACGTAGTTTCGTTGTTATGCCTGCTACGCGCACTACATATAGGATGTTTGCAGATCTTCCGGTGGGGGTGCGAGCCTTTTTGCTTTCCTCGGACTTTGATAGTAATTTAGCTATTGTCGCACAGCATGCTTCATTAAATGATGATCAAATTGATAAGCTGTCAAAGATGCTTATCGCGACTGCCTTTAATGACCTCTCTCTGCTTGAAGCTGTTGAAAAACTTAAATTTGATCTTGTTCCAGTTTCGATGCACGAAGAAGGCTGGTCTGGTTTTCTCGCCGGCATATTGCAGGCTGCCGTGTGGCCTTTACGTGAATTATACGGTGATGAACTGACGAGTGTCCTGGATCGATACAAGATTTCAACGACAGGTTGGCCGGAAACTCACATTCTACTTAAGCCGCTTTCTTACTCCGGTGTTGTTTCTGAAATTAGTAATCGTGTTGGAATGACGTTGATGAGTCAGCAGCAGCGTGATCGGTTACGAGAATTGCTTGTGAGTAAGATTAAAGGAATCCGTACGGATGAACAGATACTTGAGGTATTGCAGCGTCAGGTGGATCTTGGTGGCTTGGGGATTGAAGCAGATCTTGCTAAGCGAACTATGATGGAGATGGGTCGGTTGGTGAGTACGGTTCAGATCCTTTCCGAAGACGAATATTCTGATTGGCTTTCTGCAAGTCGCAAGCCAAAGGTTGCGCCGGAGGATGTTGCTGCAAAACCACTTACAGAAGATGAGTCTGAGATTGCGGCGATTTCGGCGCAGATGCAGAAACCGATAAATAGTCCGCAGAGTGTTTTGGACCAGGCGGTTGAAACAACGTTTGCTTCGTTGTCTACAAAACCAGCGGACGAATATTCTGCGAAACGTCTTCGTTATATCATCTCTTCTCGTTTGCGTGATGTCCGTAACACGATTGAGCTGACGCAGCTTCTCATGCGGGACACGAAGGTTGGCGGGATGGGCTATGATCAGGCAACGGCGGATGCAACGGTGAAACAGATTGAGGCGCAATATGCGGCGTTTCATTCATCCATCATGCAGGATGAAAAAGCGAAATTGGAACAGCAGATGCAGGAGCAGTCAGTAAAAGTGACGGAGCGGAAGAAGCGTGAGGCTGAGGAGCATGCGAAATGGTATCAAGAAAAGATCGCTTCTAGAAAACAGATTGAAGATGAAAATAAGCAGGTTGCAGATCGAATGAAGCAGGCGTTTGCAGCGGTCCATCCGATGGATATGAAAGAGCGAGCAACAGAAGAACAGAGATTTGGGAAAATGGTTCCTGCCGTAGCTTCTGGCGCGGCGGTTCCGGTTGGTGCTGCTCAGGTGATTCCGTCACCGGTCAGCCCCTTCACTCAGGCCAAGGTTGCTCCTGCTGTTGCGAGCCAAGAGGTGAAGGTTTCGAAAGCAACGGCTGACTTGCAAACCGTGGCCGCGCAATCAAAACCACGTCTTGATGATGTGAAGTATGGAGGGCCTCGGTTGACCGGTCCAATTCAGGAGTTAAAGGAAATGTCTATCATCGAATTTCGACGGCTATCGAAAGATCCGGAGGCAGCCATACAGAAAATCATGCAGCGGATTGATATCCTGAATCAGGAATCACTGGAGCGACGTATTGAGGGGATTCGTGCTTGGCAATCCTGTCCATTGCAGCAGGCGTATATTCATTTGATGTCTGAAGCGTTTCAAAAAGCAAAACCGGTCGCACAACTTGCGGATGAGAAGCGGGCGGCAGGGGAGGAGTGTCCGACGCCAACGGAAATCGCTGCTATCATTTCACTGAATAGTAAGCTACACTTCTGATGAGAAACGCCATGTCCTGGTCAGTATCCTCTCTTCGTCATCCCGAGCGAAGTCTGACGAAGCCGAGGGATCCCTTAGTCGTCCGGTCGACCGTGCATCTAAGCGATTCCTCCGCGTGTCGTCTGACTCCTTGGTCGGAATGACGAGCAAAAAAATCTTTTTCCACATGCCAGAGAAATTCATCGTCCCGCAGTTCATTGATAACGAAGACCAAATCCTCGGTCCGATTACGGTTCGCCAATTTTTGATCTGTCTGATTGCGGTGTTTTCGATTTTTATCGCATCTCGTATTTTGGCAACGCCGTATTTTATCCTGTTCATCGTGATCGTTGCGCCGCTTGCAGGTGTTTTTAGCTTCTTGAAAATCAACGGTCAGCCATTTCATATTTTTTTCGTGAACTTTTTGCAAACAACGATTCGTCCTGCATTGCGAACGTGGGATAAGCGGCCGACAGATGCGGAATTACGAGCTTGGACAAAGATTGGTGTCTTACCTCCAACCCAAGTAGCGATACTGAAGCCACGACCAGAAAGTAGTCGGTTACGAGATCTGTCATTGATCGTTAACACAGGTGGTGTTTATAAACCAGAGGATGACTCTTTTTAAGTATGCAAAGCAAAAAACTCGCAGGCAGTAAACCAGGCGTTCCCTCTCAGAGGTACCTTGATATTGCAGAGATCAAGGAGAACGTGATCGTGATGAAAGATGGAACAACGCGCGCGGTCCTATTGGTCTCGAGTATTAATTTTGCGCTGAAATCAATGGATGAACAGAACGCTATTGTTCAGGCATACATGCAGTTCTTGAATTCCTTGGATTTTCCCATTCAGGTCGTGATTCAGTCTCGTCGGATGAACATCGATGAATATATTCGGAAGTTGAATGAGCAGGAGCGAAATCAAACCAATGATCTCTTACGTCGTCAGATTGCAGACTACCGTGATTACGTGAAACAGCTGGTTGATCTGGGTGAAATCATGCAGAAAAAGTTTTTTGTGGTGATCCCACTTGATCCAACAACGGATAAACAAAAAGGATTTTTTGCTCGTCTCTCGGAAATATTAACACCATCTGTTGCGATTCATCTTTCTGAAGAGCGTTTTGCAAAGAATAAAGAGTCCTTGATGTTGCGGGTGAACGCGATTATGGGTGGGCTACAGTCCATGTCATTGAACGCGGTAATGCTTGATACACAGGGTCTGATCGAGTTGTTTTACACGGTGTATAATCCGGAATTATTTGAAACGCAGCGCATGGTTCCGATTGAGAAGTTGCAAGTAGAGGGATAACCAATCGATACTTTTATTTTATGGCATTCACTCCTCAAGAAGAAAAAAAATTAGACCCTTCTGTCATCACGGCCGGAGGCGTTGGGCTGCGCCGTGGTCCATCGAAAGAGCAGATGAAACAGGAGCAGGAAAAGGAAAAGGTCTTGCTTGAGGAGGAGCGAATTTATCGTCGTGGTATTGCGAGTATTCGCGACTTGATTGCGCCGAGTTCCATGAAAATCGAACCGAGCTTTGTGCGGCTTGGTGATGTGTGGGTTCGCACATTGTTCATCATTACCTATCCTCGATACGTGTCCGTTGGTTGGGCTTCGCCGATCATCAATTTGAACGCGCAGATGGATACGGCGATGTTTTTCTATCCAATCAAAGCAGATGTTATTTTGAAACAGTTGAAAAAGAAGGTTGGTATTGTTGAATCGCAAATTACATCAGATGCAGAAGCCGGAAAACCTCGTGATCCAATTGCAGAAACGGCGCTTCGAGACATCGAACAGTTGCGTGATGATCTGACGCAGGGAATTGAGCACTTTTTTCAATTTGCCTTTTATTGCAGTTTTTATTCAACGTCTGTTGAGGAGCTTGAACGATTATCGCGTACCGTTGAATCAACGTTCGGTTCGATGTTGATTTATACGAAGCGCGCCTATTTCCAAGCAGAACAAGGGTTCAATTCAACAATGCCCGTTGGAAATGATGAGCTCATGATCACGTTTAACATGAGCACCTCGCCGCTTGCTTCTTCGTTTCCATTTACTTCGGCTGAGCTCACGTCTGATAACGGCATCTTGTACGGGATTAATCGTCATAATAATTCGTTGATTATTTTTGATCGATTCTCGTTGCCGAACGCGAATGCGGTTATCTTCGCAACGTCTGGTGCTGGAAAATCCTATTCCATTAAGCTCGAAATTTTACGTTCCATGATGTTGGGGACGGATGTCATCGTGATTGATCCTGAAATGGAATACAAGCATCTGTCTGATGCGGTGGGTGGAACGTATGTGAATATCTCGCTGTCATCAACGGCAAAGATTAATCCGTTTGATCTTCCTCGCCCAACGGGTGAATCTGTATCTGTGGAGGACGTGATTCGAAGCGCTGTTATTACGGTGAAGGGGTTGTTGAAGTTGATGTTGGGAAAACTCACCGTGTCTGAAGATTCTATTTTGGATCGTGCACTTTTGGAAACGTACGCGAAAAAAGATATTGTGCCGGGTGCAGATTTGACTACGGTCACGCCTCCGATCATGCAGGATTTTCAGGATATTTTGGAAGGTATGGAGGGGACGGGGGATCTGGTGTTGCGTTTGAAAAAATATACAGAAGGAACATTCTCCGGGTTGCTCAACTCGCCAACAACGGTGCGTATGAATAATCAACTCGTCATTTTCTCTGTCCGTGATTTGGAAGATGAGTTGCGACCAATGGCAATCTATACGATCGTCAACTATATCTGGAACGTTGTTCGATCTGAACGCAAAAAACGTATTTTGTGTATTGATGAGGCGTGGTGGTTGATGCAACACGAAGACTCCGCGAAATTCATCTTTGCTCTCGTGAAGCGTTGTCGTAAGTATTACCTTGGCATCACCACGATCACACAAGACGTGAATGACTTTTTGACCTCACCGTATGGTCAGGCCATTGTGACGAACTCGGCAATGCAGTTGCTGTTGAAACAATCACCTGCGTCCATCGATCTCGTTGCTCGCGTGTTCATGTTGACGCAGTCTGAAAAGTATCTCTTGCTTGAATCAGGTCGCGGTGAAGGAATTTTCTTTGCCGGACAGAAGCATGCGGCTATTCAGATCGTTGCGTCATATACAGAAGATCAGATTGTCACAACAGATCCGAATCAGTTATTGAAGATTGAAGCGGCAAAGAAAGAATTCCAAGAATCACTTGAAGCGCCGAAAACGGCTTAATTGTTGCTATGCAAAAACGTACAAAACTCGCCATCGTTATCATCGTAGGATTACTCCTCTTGCTACTTGGCTTGTATCTCTTGCTTTCGCCGTATCTTGCTCAGCGAAAAGCGCTCGCGCCTCCTGCGCCAACATCTGATATTCCGTATGTCGCAGGTCCAAAAGTCGTTGTTCCGACAAGCACGTCTACGCCAGTGGCTATTCCAACCGCAACTTTGCAATTGCGTGTCCTTGAGGATCGAGCGAAGGCAACGGTTGAGCGTATTGGCTCCGGTTCAAGTGAAAATGGTTTTTTGGGAACTGAAGATGCGATGAGTGATATGACGCAATCGGGGGCGATAGAAATTCGTGCTGCTCAACAGACGATGCAGCAAGCGCATCCTGCGTCAGGTCCGTTGTTTGGTATTTCAACACGAGTCGTTTCCTCGCATGCTGAAAATGGCGTGATCGGCGATGCGTCAATTCTCGTATCAGTTGATGCGATTCAATATGAAAATGTAGGCGCGTCTAATGCGCCATCACGGATTCAGGGTAAACAGGTGAAGGTGACGTTTATGCGTCAGCCTTCTGGTGGGTATTTGATTGATCATCTCGAGTGGACGGACATTGCATTGTAGTATGCGTTGGGTTGAATCAGTGAAAAATGGCGTCTATGACGTCTTTTTTCCGCCTCATTGCGTGGCCTGTCAAGCGCACGGATCTTGGTGGTGTGAATCCTGTCGGAGTGGAATACAATTCGCGTCAACGAACGTTCACTCGAATATTGGGGTTTTGGATGGTTTAGTTGCTACGGGTTGGTACCATGATCAAAAGCTTCGGAGTGCTATCACTGGATTAAAGTATCGCGGCGCAACGTGTATTGAGCCGTTGTTCAAACAATATCTCATGGACTGGAAGGAATTTCATTTGGGTCCGTGGCCGTGGGCAGGGGAGGAGCAGCTATTGATTCAGTCAATTCCTGGAGCGCCGAGTCATGTGCGTTCGCGTGGATTTGATCAAACTGAAATTATCGCGCGCTGTTTTCAAGCAGCGGTCTTGCCTTGGGCAGCAATGGGGCGATGCGTGCAGCGTGCAGATGAAGATCGCTTACCTCAAGCGCGTCTTGAGACCGGGCTTTTGCGAAAAGCGAACGTCCAAGAACTATTTTATATCTTGCCAAACGCAAAAGTGCCGGAAGCAGTTCTTCTGGTTGATGATGTGTATACAACGGGCTCAACGATGCAAGAAGTTGCTCGAGTATTAAAAAAAGTTGGCACTAAGCGAGTGTATGGCGCTGTGCTTGCTGTTGGAAAATAAGATTAGAGTTTTTCGAGTGCTGCAGCTGTGCGTGGTCCAATCGTTCCTGCGCCAGGTGCATCAGCATCAGAAATGAGTTTTGATGCAATTTGAAATGCGATGACTGCCTTTTCAGTTTTTGGTCCAAAATACCCGGTGAGCAATGAGTTGTCTTTGGATCCAGAATACGTTTGAAGAAGTTTTTGGAGTGTCAACACAGCATCAGACTCCATTCCGCGATGAAGGCCTCGAAGTGTTGAGGCTGATGATGTTGTTGCTTTTGGTATTTTGGTTTCTACGGGCGCTGGAACTGTTTTTGGGGTGTTTGATGCAGCGACCACGGCAACGGCAGGCTTACCTTTGACCGCGTTTAAAAATGCAGTTCGTGCACGAATAACACTCTTTGAATATGACTTAACGGCTGAAGCTGCTCCGTATGATCCGAATCCACAATACGGTTCGGTCATCGCATCCCATGCGGTAACCATGTTTTGTCGATATGTTTGAATGGCTGATTCGGCGGATGCCGTTTTTGCGTATGCAGCAATATCTTTTTCCATTTGAGCCGTTGCGCTCGCATGCATGCCTTGTGTTTTTGTTGTGACGCACTTTGATGCGGGGGCAGCGCTTGTGGCAGCAAATACCGGGGAGGAAAGCAGAAGAATACTGCAGACGGCAAGCGTTACGGTGGTTGAATATTGATATTTCATAGGACGTATCTATAGGATAGCAGAATTCATCCAACATGTCTTGGCTTCTGGGCACTATAATGGTATTCTGGATCGATAAAGTTATGATTTTAGGCTAATATAAGCTATTTTTGGCCTGAAACGCTTGCTAAAAAGATGTTTTTCGGGTACATTCGATACACTTTGAGTTAATGCTAGGAAGGTGAGGCCTGTGCGTTAACGCCCCATGACTAATGTATTTGACAGCTACCTCCTGTTTCGAGTCAGAACGAAACGGGACCCTGAAGCCTTCGCGCGGATTTATGACCGCTATGTGGAGGCTATTTATCGATATGCATTTTTAAAATTACCTAGTAAGGAGGACGCGCAGGATGTGACGGCTGAAACCTTTACGCGGGCCTGGCAATACGTGAGTCAACAGCATGAAGTAACCCATATTCGGGCCCTTTTATACAGAATCGTGAAAAATCTGATCGCGGACCATTATCGCAAGACCGGGGACGTGATTGTGGAGTCTGTAACGTTTCACCCTGATTCAACGTCTACTGTTATTGAGCATGAAAGCGATAAAGGGGGCGGTCAGGCGCTGATCGAGGCGCGAGCTGATCTCAGCCTGATCCTTCAGCGGCTCGATCGGTTAAAAGAAGACTATCGAGATGTGGTGACGCTCCGGTTAATCGATGACCTCCCGTTCTCCGTTATCGGTGAGATCATTGAAAAGAAACCCGGACATGTGCGAGTGATGTTCCACAGGGCGCTCAAAGCTCTGCAGGAAACGGATACGCAAGACACGAAAGAATCATGAGCAAAGATTTTCAACAACGACTTCGGTCTATACAGATGACTGAACGCCACATCAAGCCTGATGCGGCGTGGGTTCGTGCAACCCGAGAAACGTTGGTGATGCAGATCGGTAATACATTGCCTCTTGGGAAAGCAACAATATCTGAACGTGCGCATGCGTATGTTCGATTTATTTCAGCAAGTCGCATTGGTGAATTAGTTCGCAGACCGGTGATGGCTGTGATTTCGCTTGTAGCGGTTCTTGCTGGTGGATCAATGTTGTCCGTTTCAGCGGCCGAGCGTGCACTGCCAGGCGATGTGTTTTATGGATTAAAATTAGTGAGCGAACAGGCGCAACTTGTGATGGCAGGAACGAAACAGGATCAACTCAAATTGAAAACGCATTTTACTGAACGACGAGTGAACGAGCTTCAACAGGTTGCAAAAGACGATTCTCGACGATCGCAGGTTGCACAGGTCGCCGAAATTTTGAAGCGAGATTTGAATACAATGAAACAACAGCTTGCCGATGTCACTAAAGAAGTTCCAGCGGAAAATGCCGTTGCCGCAGCAAGAATGATTGATCAAAAAACAAACGAGGTGATTAATGCATTACAAGAAACCAAATCACTCCTTTCCCCAGAATCCGTTGAAAAAGTGACGGAGGTTCAGTCTGTTGCTGCAGATATGGGTATCAAAGCTATTGAGGTGATGGTAGAAAAGCACCAAGAATCAAATGATGCGATTACAGAAGGCGATGTGCAGCAGGCGATTCAAGACCATACAAAAGTGGTGACGGACATGCTAGCATCCTCCGCGTTGATGAGCGACACCCAGGGCGCCAGTTCAACCATCGAGATAGTGCCTTCGGTGACCTCCACTATAGCGACAGCTTCTTCAACATTGCCAGAACTCGTAAACCAAATGAAGGATATGACGACGCAGGCCTTTACGCTGCAAAAAGCGCAGGATCAGCTTGATGTTGCGGCAGCCGCATCATCTACGAGTGATGGGTCTACTCCTCAGGTTCAGGATGCGGTGGAGCCAGGTGTGACCTCCTCTACATCAGAAACGAGTACAACAACAATGCAAGATACTTCTTCAACGAATAGCACGCCGGAAACAGGGCAAACGCAGCCATAGGTCGCAGACCGTATCCCGGTCTTGCAGGGTGAGTGTCCCAATATACACCGGGACGGTCATCCTGACGGGCGGGGGATACAGATCTTTACAGATCATCTTTTGCCCGCTCGTTTGAACATCCTCGCCAATCGCTTGTCAACCAAAGGTCGGCTCCGGTGTTGAACCGGAGGACAAGCGCTTTATTCAGTCATTGCATTGCGGATATTCAATTTTTTGAATGACGTAATGTCCTATATTCGAAAGCCCTATACGGGTTCCTATGTTACAAGCTCTTAAAAAGGTTTTTTCCGTGTTCGTCACATTGACCACAATTGCTTGGTCCGTGGGCGTTGGTTCATTGGCGCTTCCAAGTGTTGCGTCAGCAGCCACTCTCTCCGGCGGTGATTTGATCAAGGCCTCAGGCCCTGCTGTGTATTTCTACGCTGCAGATGGCAAACGCTATGTTTTTCCTAACGAAAAAACATACATGTCATGGTACGCTGACTTCTCCTCCGTTAAAACCATTACGGATGCAGAATTAGCTGCTGTTCAGATTGGTGGAAACGTCACTCTTCGCTCGGGCACAAAGCTCGTGAAGATCACGACAGATCCTAAGACCTATGCCGTCACCCCAGGTGGCGTCCTTCACTGGATTGAGTCCGAAGCTGTTGCCAAGGCTCTCTACGGTAATGCATGGGCATCCCGCGTTGTTGACGTTGCCGATGGCTTCTTTGTCAACTACACGGTTGGTTCATCAGTTTCAACGAACGTCCACCCGGATGGTTCATTGATTCAATACGCCGGTGATTCATCGGTGTACGTAGTCATGGGCGGTATGAAGCGCAAGTTCTCATCAGACGCTGCATTCGCAGCGAACGGTTTGAATAAAGCCAACGTCATCACCACAACCCTTTCCTACGGAAACGGTTCAGACGTCGCAGGTCGTGAGTCAGTTTTGGCTGACACGGTCTCGGCGGGTGCAGGTCCGGTTGTCGGTGGTGCGTTGTCCGTTGCTTTGGCATCAGACACCCCAGCTGGCATGACAGTTCCTAAGAATTCATCCGGCGTCCAGCTCACCAAGGTCAACTTGACCGCAGGTAGCGCAAGCGTCGTGGTGACAGGAGTCCGCTTCCACCGCGTTGGTGTTGGCGCTGTCAGCGATTTCGCCAACGTCTACTTGTATGATGCAAATGGCAAGCGCCTCACAACGGGTCGCACGGTCAATGCAGCAACAAACGTTGTTGAATTCAACGGCTTGAACCAAACGATCGCTGCTGGTCAAACGTTGTCACTTGTCGTCTACGGCGACATCTACACGACGACCACAGGTGGTCAGCACTCCTTCGAACTTGTTGACGCGGCTTCAGTCGTGGTCAGCGGTAACTCGACGGTCTCAGGTGCCTTCCCAGTACGCGGAAACGTGTTCACGGTTGGAACTTCCTCAGCTGCTCGCGTTGATATCCAGAAGGGAACAACCCCAGCGAACCCAACAATCGGTTCAAAGCAGGTTGAAATCTCAAACTTCAAATTGGTTGCAAACACCAACGATGTGGACGTGAAACAAGTCACGCTCTACCAGGCTGGTAGCGTTACCAACTCGGATTTGACGAACTTCAACTTGTACCAGGGCGCAACATTGGTTGCTACAGCTGCTTCGGTCGACGCAAATGGCCGCATCACGCTTAAGTTCAGCCCTTCATACATGATTGCAAACGGCACAACGAAGAACTTCTCTTTGAAGGCTGACGTTGGTGGTCGCGCAAGCCGCACAATCCGCACGTACGTTGAGTACACGACGGATTTGATCGCGATGGATCGTGTATACGGAGCAGGCGCACAGACCTGTATCATCAGCACAGCCACTGGCTGTTCAGGTGGTTCAGCAAACTTTGATGGAACTTCAACGAACTACGTTGAGGTAACAACTCAAGGTGGTCAATTGACAAACGCATTCAATGGCCCAGCAACAACAAACATTGCGAAGGGTCAATTGGGCGTTCCATTGTACAAATTTGCCTTGTCCTCACCAGACAACACATTGGAGGTTCGTAAGATGGTCTTCACCATCACAAAAACCGCCGGTACAGGTTGTACAGTTGTTGGTGCAGGAGGAGTAGACTACTTCCGATCCATCAAGGTCAAGAATTTGGACACGGGCACAACAGTGATGGGTCCTTTGGAGATGTCAGCTGCCGACTCGGCAACAACAGCAACATTGACCTTTACTGATTCTTTCAACATCTCAGCCGGTCAATCAATGAACTTGGCTTTGGTGTCTGATTTGTACAGTGGTTCAGATGACGGTGCAGCGTACTTCTCATCAACAGGTCTCTGTGAATACAAGGCAGCCTTCGCAGCCTTTGGCTCAAGCGATGTCCGCGTTGTTGACACGGGTGAATTCTTGGCAACTTCCAAGATCGTCCCGAACACAGACGTCACGGGTAATGCTTTGACGGTCAAGACCTCTTCATTGACGGTTTCCTTGGCTTCCAATCCGGTTTCCGGAACGGTGGTTAAGAAACAGGCTGATGTTCCAGTTGCCGGCCTCGTGCTCGCAGCTTCTGCACAGTCAGACATCACGGTTACGAGTTTGACGCTTGCAGGTCAGGCTGACCTCGTAACGTCCGGTTGTAACAGTGAAGACTTCGGTGGTGCAGCTTGTAACTTGACAAACTTCGATGATCGCGTGACGTCCCTCGCATTGTTCGACGGCGCAACGCAGGTCGGTCTTGCCAAGTCACCTGATGCAACAACAGGTAAGGCACAGATCTCAAACATGAATTTGGTCATTCCAAAGGGAACGTCCAAGACATTGACAGTGAAAGCGACCCTTTCCTCAACGGCTTCATCAACAGCAGACTACGACCAGATCGCTGTTGGTATCGCTGAAGCAGCTGATGTTTCAGCTCAGGACCAGGATTCCAACACGGTTACAGCATCGCTTGATGCAGCGGTCACAGCCCAGGCAACTGGTGCGGCCCCTTCCGTCATTCAGACGGTGCGTGCAAACGGATCTTTGACCATTGCTCCTGATGCTCACCCAGCATCAAACATTGTGGTTGCTGGCAAAGATGCCTGGATCCCAATGGCACAATACAAGGCAACTGCTCAATATGAAGCGATCTCACTTGACCGCATCGCTCTTCAAACAGCAAGCGCAACAGCAGGTTTGATGTCTGATAATGCAGACTTCGCCGGCGTTGCAATTGCTATGAATGGTGCAGTGAAGGCTGAGGGTCTCTTCTCATCCGGTGCAACCGGAACGAAGGACCTTGATCTTTCCGCGAACCCAATTACGGTTCCGAAGGACAGCTCAGTAACGTTCCAGGTTTGGGCAAAACTTTCAGCTGTTCAGGCATCCAGCTCCGTTAGCGGAGCAAACACGGGCGTTTCTCGCTCGGGTCATGTCCCAGCTGTTGATCTCATGAGCGGTCTTCAGACCGGTGAATGGAGCTCAAGCTACGCAAGCATGGAGAACATTCGTGCAACGGGTCTCGCTTCTGGTGAACGATTGTACGCCGCCGCAGTTTCATCTGCTGGCAACGTCATGGTCCTTCGCAAGAGCATGCCAATCGTCACGAAGCAATCCTTGTCTTCAGCAACATTGTCAAACACGGATCAAGACTTGATCAAGTGGCAGATTGCTGCTGACAGCGCAGGTTCAATCGCCTGGAAGCAAGCTATCTTCCAAGTGACAAAGAGTGCTGGTGTTACATTGTCCAACTTCCGATTACGCCGCGGCGGAACGGATATGGATACAAGCCTATACACGATCACAAACGGTACATCGACAGATAACTTGATCACTGGTTCCATCGCAACAGGCGACGCACAAGCCGTGTTCGTTGTCGTAGCAATGGCTGCTGGTCAGGAAGAATCGATCTCCGGATCAGGAAATGTTTACACGTTGCATGCGACGGTTTCAGGCGCTACCTCTGGCAAGAGCGTGACAACGTCGTTCTACCGTGATAACACGAACCCGGTCGTGACTGGTTACTTGGCAACGGGAGCTTACAACGCTCTTACTGCAACGGCCAATGTATTTAACATTGATACGGCAGCCGCTCCATCAGGTGGAACCGGCTCCGCAACAGGTACGTTCGTTTGGTCAGATTTCTCAGAAGTCCCACACTCACCTGTGGCTCAGACGGGATCCCGCGACTGGACAAACGACTTGTACGTTCAGGACTTGTCACAATCACAGACCCTCAGCTTGTAATTTGATGTTGGTTTCAGCCTTTGGTTGATTCCATATCAGAGCTACAGCTTAGACTGTTCCAAGCCCCCAGCATTTGCTGGGGGTTTTGGTATTTTGTAATTCTGTTTGTCTTCCTTCAACACCGTGTTATCCTATCCATCATCTATGAACCGAATAAAAGCTATCTCATGGTTGCGCATTATTTCCCTGATTGGGATTTATGGAGGATTGCTCTTGCCTCTCGTCTTTGTTCCAAAGGTTATTTTTCCGTTCGTGTTTTCAAAGCTGTTGTTTTTTCAGGTTCTCATCGGTTTAACGTTTCCTGCCTACGTCATTCTTGCATGGGCTGAGCCAAAGTATCGACCGCGTCCAACGCCAGTTCTGTTGGCAGTTCTCGCATATTTTATCGCATTGACCTTATCCGTTGTATTCGCGATTGATCCATTGCGTGCCTGGTGGGGGAATCAGGAGCGTATGAATGGATTGTTCACGTTATTGCATTTCTTTGCATGGTTCGTGATGTCGACCTCAGTTCTGACGACATGGAAAGAGTGGAGAAAGATTCTGGTCTACGAGGTTGCATTGTCCGTTATCATGGGGTGTGTTTCATTGCTACAGATCCCATTTCCAAAATTACTCATGTTCCCGGCCGGTCCTCGTGTAGGTGGATTATTGGATAATCCGATTTACATGGCTGCGTATCAGATTTTTAATCTGTTTTTCATTGTGTGGCTGTGGTTAAAGGGTGCATCTCGGTCAATGAAGATGTTTTTGGCGAGCGCGGCTGTTATTGATGTCGGGGCATTTGTCGCAGCACAATCACGTGGTGCGCTTCTTGGTTTAGCTGTGGGCGTTGTGGCTTTTGCGATGGTTTATGCATTGTTTACTGCAAATAAAAAAGCAAAACGAGCTGTACTGGGCGTTGCTGCAATTGGATTTATTTTATACGGATTAATCTTTGCACTACGAAACACGAGCTTTGTCGCGAATTCACCACTGAACCGTTTTACAAATTTTCAGGTCGGAACCGTAACTCGATTTATAGCTTGGGATATTGCGTGGCAAGGATTCCTTGAGCGTCCAATGACCGGTTGGGGATTGGATAACTATCATATTTTGTTTAACGCAAAATATAATCCCAAATCTTTGGAATTTGGGTATTACGAAACATGGTTTGATCGTTCGCATAATACGGTGATGGACGCGCTATCCATGACCGGTATTATCGGAGCGCTCACGTTCTTTGGTTTATTTTTTGCCTTATTTTTTAGCGTGTATCGAGCGTATAGAAAAAACTGGATCGATTTACCGACGATGAGCATTTTTGTCGCCTTACCCATTGCATATTTCGTTCAGAACTTATTCGTATTTGACCAGCCGGCAGGATTTACGATGAGTTTTTTCTTGTATGCTCTTGTCAGCGCTGCAACAAAAGGTGATTTTATTGGGATAAAAGAAGAGGGTGTTGCGAATCCTTTGAATGCAAACGAGCCAAAGGCGGTGCCGTGGATTGCATTTGGTATTTTGCAATTTGCCATGTGTATCGTTGTCTGGAGGTATTCGGTATTGCCTGCTCAAGCATCGGTCTTAAGTATTCAGTCAAATAGCTATTTCGGCGGGGGTATGTATGCTCAGTCGTTAGTACTTGCAAAACAGGCGGCCGCTATTCCAACTCCATATCTGGATGAGCAGACATTTTTACAGGCCCGCAATCTTATTTCATTAGCAGACAGCGGAAGTATGGAGAAGTTTGCGGATTGGCGGGTTTGGCATGATTTAATTGTGAATATTACTCGCAAGCATTTAGCAGATCATCCAAATAGCACACATCCGCATTTTATCTTTGGGCGATTTCTTGATGCATTCTCTAAGTTTGTTCCAGAGGATAAGCCGTTGGCTATTGAGCAATATCAGGAAGCAATTCGAACGAGTCCAAAACGCCAACAGTTGTATTTTAGCTTTGCTCGATTCTACTTGCTCCAAGGAGATAAGGAGAAGGCGTTAGATCTCTACAAACAGGCTGTGGCATTGAATCCAAATGTTGGCGAAGCGCATTGGTATCTTGGATTAACCCTCGCATATGATTTTGGAAAGAAAGAGGAGGGTGCAAAAGAATTGGTTGCGTCAGCGAATGCGAGTTCTGCATATGGACTACAAAATACGCAAGATGCCGTTGCTTTAGCTGGTGCGTATGATGTGCTGAAGGATCCGGAAGGATTTAAGGCATTGCTCTTAAAAATTCCATCACTATCCGGTGGAAGTGCGCAGCTGTTTTTAGAGTTAGCTCGGGCGGCGGAGCATCTTAATCTGATTGAAGAACGAAACTTGATTCTTGGTGCGATCGTGCGTAATGATCCATCATTTGCCACCAATTTAATTGGACTAAAGAATGGAACCGCAAAAACAATAGAAGAGAGCTTTAAACAGGCGATTGCATCACAACCAAAAGCGACGTCAGCCGCGCCGATTCAAACAATCACGGCGACGACTTCAGCTGGTACGGGGCCAAGACGTTAACGAGGTAGAAGTGCGTCTCTGTTGCCGCGATAGGTGATGTCCCAAGAAAAACGATTAAGACTCATGTACTGGCCTCCGTGAGCAAGCGCCTCACGAAGCTCTGCGTTGTTTCGAAGTGTGCGAAGGGCGTCTTGAAGTGAAAGCGTGTCATTGGGTGGAATGCAGATTCCTGCATTTCCATGTTTTTCGCTGGTGAGCATCCATTTGCACGCGCCAACATCTGTGGCAACTACAGGAATGCGTGCTGCCATGGCTTCGAGGATAGTCCATGGCATACCTTCTTTGATTGATGGAAGAACGAATACGTCGAACGCACTGTAGAGCTCTGTAGCATCTGTACGTTGTCCGACTAGATGGATGCGGTCAGCGTTTGGGAGTGTGGCGCGTGTCGCTTGCAGCTCTTTGAATTGAGGTCCTTCACCGATGATGACGAGATGCGCGGAATGATCTTCCGAAAGAATCGGGTCTGAGCGTCGAAGGTAGTTTGATAAATCTTTTGGTGGGTACGCGTTTGCAACGGTCCCATAGACAAACGCGTGTTCCGGGAGTCCAAGCGTCTGACGTGCTTGTTGTTTTGTTTGGAGTTGTGAGACGAAGTTCGCAACGTCTAACCCGTTTGGAACGGTCATGATGCGCTCTCGAGGTGAAAAATGGAGAGATCGTGCTAATTTTTCGTCGTTTGGATGAACGGTAATGATGATGTCTTTCAGTGGGGCCGTGATGCGTTCCGCAGTCCTGTACATCCAGTTTCGTCTTGGTGACATGGGTTCAAGAAAGACCCAGCCTCCAATGCGATAAACGCAGCGCGGCCGAGGCGAGACAAGAGTATTTGCGATTGAGCCCAGGATTCCGATCTTTGAACTGTTCACGTCAATAGCATCCGGTTTCCATGATTTGATGAGCGCACGAATTTCAGCAATCCCTTTAATGTCTTCCCACGGACGAATATCGCGAACAACGTGCTGTAATCGATGCGTTGGTATCCCGAGCGCTTTTGCTCGACTCCATAGCTCGCCTTCACCGCCGGCAGCTAGCAGCACTTCGTGACCCTCTTTGAGCAGGTCTGTAGCGAAATGCGTTAAAAAGGATTGAACTCCGCCCCAATCCGCGACAGTGACGAGTAAGAGGATGCGTTGTTTCATATAGGTTGATTTTTTGCGCCTTCTATCCTTCTAGGTTAACATAAGGCAGGTATAGAACAAAGACCCAAAATATGTGCGGAATTGCTGGGATTGTGACGCGTGACGGCGCCCCTTCAGACGAGGGGTTGCTTCGACGCATGTCTGACGCTATTGCGCACCGTGGTCCGGATGCAGCTGGTGTGTGGCGAGCTTCGGGTGTCGGGCTTGTGCATCGACGGCTATCGATCATCGATCTGTCTCCAAATGGAAATCAACCGATGACAGACGTGACCGGTCGATTCACGATCGTGTTTAACGGAGAGATTTATAATTTTCAAGATTTGAAAAAAGTTCTGGAGCAAAAGGGGAGCCATTTTCAAACAACGTCAGACACGGAAGTGATTTTAGAAGGATATCGTCAGTGGGGTGCGGATTGCGTAAAACATCTGCGCGGCATGTTTGCATTTGCGATTTGGGATTCGCAAGAGCGCACGTTGATTCTTGCTCGAGATCGAGTTGGAAAAAAACCGTTGTTTTATCATGCATCATTGAACGGAGATGTTCGCTTCGCATCTGAGCTCAAAGCTCTTGCATCCGTTGTGCCGATGGTTCCGGATATGCAAGCCGTGCGATTATTTCTTGGTTTGCAATATGTTCCTTCACCTAAAACCGGATTTGTTGGTGTTGAGCAGTTGCCACCGGGTTCATTTGCGATCTGGAAAGAAGGGGAGCTGCATGTTGAGAAATATCATGAATGGGAAAGAGGAGTGATGGCTACTGAATCATCGACGCAGATTGATGATCGGATTCGTGAGCTGTTTGAAGAGTCAGTGAAGATTCGTCAGCTTGCCGCAGATGTTCCGGTTGGTGCGTTTCTTTCGGGCGGAATTGATTCTGCCGCGGTTGTTGCGTACGCATCAAAATATAATCCAAAACTGCAAACCTTTACGATGGGTTTTCCGGAATTGAGCATGGATGAGCGTCGTGAAGCTCGTGAAATTTCAAACGCATTTGGGACGGACCATCATGAATTTGAAGCGCGGCCTGAGCAGTTGCAAGAGCTCGTTGATGAACTTGTGGCGCACTACGATGCGCCGTTCGCGGATTCATCTGCATTGCCACTGTGGTTATTGGCAAAAGAAACCTCCGCATCGATCAAGGTGGTTCTAACGGGCGATGGAGGTGACGAGCTATTCGGCGGGTATCGCCGGTATGCGCATTATGAGCGTGCGATGTCGCTAGCTCGAGGGGCGTTTGGTGGAGCAATTGCATCGTCATTCGCAGGTCGTATGGGTCGGCTTCTTCGTGATCCTCGCATTGAACGCATGTCAGACGTTGTTCGCGCGTTGCGTCTCGCTGATCCGTCCGGAGCATATGGTGAGATGTTTTGTGGATCGTATTTTGGTTCAGAGCGTTTAGCTGATTGTATGCAGTCTGCATTTGCAGCCGAAACGATTTCATCTGATGCAGTAAAATTTGTCGCGAAACAGATGGGAGGTTCCTCCCAACTTGATGCGGCAATGTATTTTGATTTTACATCGTATCTCCCCGATGATTTAAATGTAAAAATGGATCGTGCGACCATGCGATTCGGCTTAGAGGCACGTGCTCCGTTTTTGGATCAGGAGTTGGCTGCGTATGCATTACGTCTTCCGCTTTCTGAAAAGGTTCATGATGGTCATACAAAGATCGCATTTCGTCGGGCAATGAAGGGCATCGTTCCGGATGCGGTTCTTGATCGTCCAAAACGTGGATTTCAAGTTCCTCTTGCTGCATGGTTTCGCGGACCACTCCGCCAATTGATTCATGATCGCTGTCTTGATTCTGCGTCCCCGTTACTCAAGGTGATGAAGCCTGAGGCGATTCAGCGTCTCATTTCTGAAAATCAACGCGGCGCAGACCACGGGAATCGTTTGTGGATGATGCTCACGCTTTCGTCATGGCTATCGAAATATAAAATCTGACTATGAGAATCGCTGTTTTCACAACAGATGATTTTTTACCTCCAGCTGGAGGCGCTGAGGTTGCATTGGGTGAAATTATTAAACGCCTTCCGGAGATTGAATTCGATATTCACTGCGCAAAATTATTTACGGGTCGTCCAAGAACACAGCAGGTTGGGAACGCCCTCATTCACAGATACGGATTTGCCTGGGGAATTGTGGACAAATTTTTGCTTGTCTTGCAGTCGCCGTTCATTGTCGCACGTGCGCATCGACGGAAAAAATTTGATATCGCTTGGAGTATGATGGCGTCATGGGGCGGTTTGGCTGCCGCAAAAACAAAACGTCTTTGCGGCTTGCCATATCTATTAACGCTTCAAGAGGGTGACGCGTTTGAAGATATCGACCGACGAACAAGATGGATTCGTCCGTGGTTCCATCAGATTTTTCAGAATGCTGTGGCCGTGCAGGCGATTTCAATATTCCTCGAACGCTGGGGAGGGCGAATGGGGTTTGGCGGTTCAGTCTCACGCGTAATTCCAAACGGCGTTGATATTGAAAATTTTTCAAAAACTATTTCATCTGATCGTCTTGCTGAGGTTCGTCAGTCGTTTGGATTTGCGCCAGATGCATTTATATTAATGACGGCTTCGCGATTAGTGAAAAAGAATGGCGTACAGGATGTGATCGAGGCTCTTCCATTGCTTCCAGAGCACGTCTGTTTTGTTATCTGTGGCTTCGGTCATCTCGAGCAGATACTTCGTGATCGTGTGCATGTGCTAGGTCTTGATCATCGGGTGAAGTTCCTCGGTTTGGTCACGCATGATCGTCTTCCGGAGGTACTACGCGCATCGGACGTGTTTATCCGTGCAGCACTGACTGAAGGTTTGGGGAATTCATTTCTCGAGGCAATGGGAGTCGGTGTTCCGGTCATCGGAACGATGGTCGGCGGCATTCCTGATTTTTTGACGGACGGTCAAACGGGGTTTGTTTGTGAACCATTAAATCCAAAGAGTGTTGCTAGTACGGTTGAGCGAGTGATGAATTCTTCAACAGAATCACGAACAGAGATTTGTGAACGAGCCGCGAAGATGGTGAAGGAACGATTCTCGTGGGATGTTGTTGCGCGTCAGGTGCGTGAACTGTTCGAAGAGATCACGAAGCACTGATATGGAAAAAATGATTCAGCTTCCAAAAGGAATTTTCACACTCTCTATTGATACGGAGCTGGCTTGGGGCACGCGAGGTCGTGCATCACTTCGTCCGGACTATGAGCGGACGCGGGTTGTGATTGATCGTCTTTTGGGTCTCTGTGAAAAGTATCATATTGCGGCAACATGGGCTGTTGTTGGCCATCTATTTTTGGATCACTGTGAACCTGTAAACGGGGTAAAACATCCCGAGATCATGTCGCCACGATCAGATTGGTTTTCTGTTGATCCAGCGACGGATGTGCAGACGGATCCGATCTGGTATGGAAAAGATATTGTTGAAAAAATTCGGTCATGTAAGGTGCCGCAAGAAATTGGATGTCA
Source organism: Patescibacteria group bacterium (assembly GCA_018063105.1). Lineage (GTDB taxonomy): Bacteria > Patescibacteriota > Patescibacteriia > 2-12-FULL-60-25 > 2-12-FULL-60-25 > JAGOQX01. The sequence continues at coordinate 43,398 of JAGOQX010000001.1, read as the reverse complement.
CACGTTTTCTCATGTTCGTGCGGATGATCCTGGATGTTCAGAGGCCTGTTTCGAATCTGAGTTGCGCGCCTGTCAGTCCATCGCCGTGTTGCAAGCTCTTCCAAAACTAACGTCATTCGTCTACCCAGAAAATGTTGTCCGTCATGTTCCGTTGTTATCTCGAAATGGATTCACTGCGTATCGGGGACCGGACAACACGTGGTATCGACATGCGCCTGGTCTGTTGAAGCGCGTCGCACATGTTGTCGATGAATATGCGCTGATCCCAGCGCGAACGGTGATGCCGAAGTTTGAAGATGGGATCTGGAATATTCCGGGAAGCTATTATTATCCACATCGCCATGGTTGGGGAAAAGGATTGCCCGTCATGGCACGTGTCCGCAAGGTCGTGAAGGGGATTGATGAGGCGATGCAACAGAAGCGTGTCTTTCATCTGTGGTTTCATCCGTTCAATATTGCCTCTGATCCAAACGGACTGATCGGCGGATTGGAAATGATTTTTAAAGTCGTTGACGCTGCGCGAAAATCGCAAGATCTCGAACAGCTTACGATGCGACAGATTGTTGATATATGTCAGCCCCGGCTTTAGTTCTGGATGGAAGCTTGCAGAGCGCGCTCGCAGCAACGCGATCTTTGGCGCGTCACGGTGCTCATGTTATTTGTGGTGCGGAACGATCGTCTGCGATGGCGCTTCATTCGAAGTATTGCGCTGAGCGATTCTTGTATCGTTCACCCCTCAAAGATCTCGCAGGATTTTTAGATGACCTCGAAACGTTCCTCCGTCGTCAACCTGAGTCACCGGTTCTCTTCACGTTTAGCGATCTGACGTTTTTGCCGATCGCCCGTCAGCGCGAACGGTTTGCTTCACTGGTTCGTTTTCCGTTGAGCTCACCGGATTCTGTTGAGATCGCGTTTGATAAATCAAAAACATGCGAACTCGCGAAGCAATGTGACATCCCAACTCCGCGGACAGATGTTGTTGAAACGGTTGAAGCGGCAGAACAGATATTCACGTCAGCGACAAGCTATCCGTGCATCTTGAAACCACGTCACAGTTGTATTTGGAAAACATCTACTGGTGAATGGGGAAAGGTACAAAAAGTACAAAACATCGAAGAAGCAACGATTGTGTGGCGACAAACGACGGGACGATTTAGTGAGTCCCCGTTGATTCAAGAATTTGTTGACGGTGAAGAATTTGGCATCTTCTTTCTCGCATCTGATGGAAAACCGTTGGCCACATTCGCGCATCATCGTCTTCGTTCATTTGATGTGAGCGGTGGTGCGAGCGTCTTGCGTGAGAGTATCGATCCGCCATCGGATATGCTTGGCTACAGCCAACGTCTCATTGAATCACTACATTGGTCCGGTCCGGTCATGGTAGAGTGGAAGCGTGATGCGAAGACGCAGAAGCCGGTTTTGATGGAAATCAATGGCCGATTTTGGGGCTCGCTACCGTTAGCGATTGCGGCTGGAGTCGATTTTCCGTGGCTCATTTATCAACAAATCATGATGGGAAAAATCGACGAAACGCCAGCATTTACGAGGGGGATTCGCTCTCGCCAGCTTCTCGGTGACGTCCGTCATCTCATCGGATATCTCTTTTCAACGTCGCCTTCAATCGATGGACAGAAGCGCTGGAATGCGGTAAAAGAGTTCTGTCGGTTTCAACAGCCTGGTCTGTCATACGACGTTGAATCTTGGGATGATTGGAAGCCGTCGTTGTGGCAAGTCGTTGATCAAATCTCAAAGAAATTATGAAGCTCATTGGACTTGTTCATCTCCATTCAACTCATTCCTACGATGGGAAACTTTCGCTATCTGAAATCCGCGATCTTGCGGTACGTGATGGGATCTCATTTGTTTGTATGACCGAGCACACGGAAGGAATGGATGAAGAGAAGATGCAAAAGTTTATCGATGAATGTCGAAGTGTGAGCGATGATCGAGTGTCGTTTATCCCGGGTTTTGAAATCACCAGCGGGAATTCTCATACGCTCGCGATTGGTGTCTCATCGCCCGTACAGATCGGGATACCGATTGAGATGATGAAAAAAGCGAAAGCAGACGGAGCGTGGATCGTGTTGGCGCATCCACATCGAAATCAATTTGAAATCCAGGATGCGCATCTCGCTGTGCTAGATGGTATCGAAATTTGGAATGGGCAATACGACGGCAAACACGTTCCGCGGACGGCTGCCGTTTCGTATCTGTCATTTCTGCGACGGAAGTTGCCGAAGCTGCTCGCATCCGCCGGGTTAGATCTTCACCGAGCGTCGCATTGGGGCGGTCCACGGATTCATCTTGATATAGAGTCTGTAGGGGCGCAGGCGTCGCCTCGCCCAGTCAGTTCGATCGTCACAGGATTGAAGATGGGGAAGTTCGAAATCGTTCGTGGTTCAGTTCATATCCCGTCTGATCGTCCGATGCCGACTGTTCAGCGGACGATGTATGCTGTTTCAAGCGCGATTCGCGTCGGATTGATTCGAATGGGAAAATGGGTCAGTAGCACCGCGAGCCATGCGGGACTTCAATTGCCAAAAACGTTGAAAGAGAATATTCGTCGTTGGATGTAATATGAAAATCGTTCTAGCCACGGGGATCTATCCACCAGACATCGGCGGGCCGGCGAGCTTTGTGCATCGCCTTGCGGGTGAATTGAAACGACGCGGTGATGAGCCGGTGGTTATTTGTTACGGCGATGAAAAAACGATTCAGGGTGAAGGATGGGACGTGCATGTTGTATCTCGTGCCGGAGGTGCGGTCGCTCGATATGTCCGATATGCGATCGAGGTTTGGAAGGCCGCGAAAACGTCGCAGATCGTTTTTTTGCAGGGTCCCGTGTCTGAAGGGTTCCCTGGAACCATTGGCGCGTTGGTGGCTAGAAAGCCGATGGTGATGAAAGTTGTCGGTGATTATGCCTGGGAAATCTATCAACGAACGGTAAACCAACCTGAATTGCTTGATATGTTCGTCACGCATCGTCACAGTGGAAAAATTCGCGTGCTGGAATTTTTAGAACGATGGACGATTCGCCGCGCAAAAAAGATCGTGACACCAAGTCACTATTTGAAGTGCATCGTTGAGCAGTGGGGCGCGCCATCTGAGAAGATTGAGGTCGTGTATAATCAGGTCGAGCTTCCACCTGTCTCTTCGACTCGAGATAAATTGCGTTCGCGTTTTCATCTTGGGACGGAGCGAGTGTTGTTGACTGTCGGGCGAGCGGTTCCATGGAAAGATGTTGATTTCTTGATTTCGTTGTTGCCAAAGCTGTCATCAAATTTCATCCTCGTTCATATCGGCGATGGACCAGAACTTGGTCGTTGGAAATCGCTCATGCAGACGCTCGGACTTGAGTCGCGTGTTCGTTTTTTAGGAAAGCAGAATCAGCAAACGGTGGCTGAGTGGTATCGTGCGGCCGACCTGTTCGTCCTTCCGTCCAGCTACGAAGGATTTTCGCACGTCGCCGTTGAAGCGCTGTCTTCGGGTTTGCCGTGTATCGTGAGTGATAAAGGAGGAAATGTTGAATTGCCACAACTGGTGGATGCGGGTGTTTCCGTGGTTCCGTATCGCGACGAGATGATGTGGATGAACGAGATTCAACGAGCAATCCATTCTCATGTCGTATTGAAGCAGGCGCTAGAGTCGTCAATGATCGATTCGTTTTATTCCATTCTTCACGCATATGCAGCGACCATTTGAGAAATTTGAAAATAAATGCATGCAACGCATGTCAACGTGTAAGACGATTCTTGACGTTGGTGGTGGGACGCGGTTTATGAAGGGGATGAAAAAGTTCGAGTCACTGTTCACGGAATGCGATTACAAGACGCTAGATGTTTCCGCCGATTATCATCCAGACATCGTTGGAGACATCCACGCGATTCCAATGGCGGATGCGTCGGTTGATGGAATAATGTGCCGTTCTGTTTTGGAGCACGTTGAACGACCGGCAGATGCAGTTCGTGAAATGCACCGTATTCTCAAACCAGGAGGGATGGTATTTATTCAGGTTCCATCAATCTATTCGTATCATGCGCGCCACGGCGTGGGCGCGTATCCGGATTATTGGAGGTTTTTTGATGATACGCTTCGACTTATCTGTCGTGATTATTCCGAGATTCATCTTCAGAAACATGGCGGTTGGTTTTTGATGATTGCACACTTCTCTCCGCTGTATACACGTCTCCGCTCCGTTCATGATGCGCTCGCCCATGCCCTTGATACATTGTTTCGGACGAATAAAAAATCAAACACACATTTTTATTCTGTGTTTTTGATTAAATAGGTTGACCACGTATGAAAATTCTCAGTATCAGTATCGACCGAACCGTATGCGATCCTGCTTCGAGTGCCGCTCGTCGTCAGGTTGCCTATTTTCAGGGGCATGAAGCGCGTATTATTGCGCTTGCTTCTGGTTCGTCTACTGAAATTGTTCTTGCGCCAGGCGTTGTTGTGGAACGTATCGGCGGAGGTTCGAAGCCTTGGATTTTTTTTCACGCACTCATTCGAATGTTCACGCTGTCACGCGCAGAAAAAATTCAAATCGTTACATCGCAGGACGCTTCTTATTCTGGATTTTTGGCTTGGCTATTTTCTCGATTGCACAACGTTCCATTTATCGTTCAGCTTCATGGAAACTATTTGGATAACCCGCAATGGATTAGACAGAAAAAGTCGCATCGCCCGTTAAATGCGCTGAGTAAGTGGATCGTGCGACGAGCGGATGGTGTTCGTTGCGTGAGCGAACGATTGCGTCGTCAAGTGGTTGAAGATTTCGGTGTTCCAACTGAACGAACAATTTCAATGCCGATCTGTACAGACCTGTCTATTTTTTCTCCTCAGGGCGAACGAAAAAATGATGGTCCGTATGTATTGTTTGTCGGACGTCTGCATGAGGAAAAGGAGCCGTTTCTGTTGTGTGACATCATGATTCCATTGTTAAAAGAAGATCCGTTGCTGAAACTTGTGATAGCCGGCATAGGCCATCTTCGAAATGAGATTGAGCAACGATTTGTGTCCGTCGGCATTCAACAGCAGATTTTGTTCGTCGGTCATCTCGCGCCTTCAGATCTTGCCGTGTGGTATCGATCTGCGACCTGTTTGCTTCATCCATCTTCCTGGGAAGGTTGGGGAATGGTCATGATCGAGGCGATGGCATGCGGCTGTCCGGTCGTGACGACAGATACGGGTTGTGCAGGGGAGGCAGTTCGAAACAATGAGAATGGATTTGTCGTTCCGATTGCGGATGAGTCGGGACTTCGGAAGTCTGTACGAACGCTTCTCCGTGACGCGGAGACGAGACGACAATTTTCTGAGGCATCGATCGTGGAAGCTGCGCGATGGGATTCCGCTGATCATGCAACGGACTTGGTGCGATATGCAGAGCGTGTTCTTCAGGGTGTAACCTCTAAGCGCCGTTTGCTCGTCACGGTTCAGGCAGTTGATTTGGACGATGCATTGATGGGATTCTTCCATGAGTGGCTCGTGGCCGCTTCAGCGCAATTTGATACGATCACGGTCCTCGCGTTGCGCGTTGGTCGATATCAGCTTCCCGCGAATGTAACGGTGATTCCACTTCGACCAAGAGAATCTCGATCGCGATGGACGGCGTTGTCGACGGTGTGGAGAGAATCGTGGAGACGACGAAAGGAATATGATGCGGTGTTCGTTCGCGGAGATGTTCAGTATGTGATTATTGCTGGTTGGTTGTGGCGCTTGTTTGGAAAGAAGCTCATTTTATGGTATGCGCATTACATCGTGAACCCTTGGGTAATTCCGGCATCTGTTATCGCGCATACGGTCGTCACGTCGGTTCTAGAGGCTTGCGCGAGCCCTTTTGTGCGTGCTGTTAGCATAGGTCAGGCAATATCATCTGACCGATTTGTCATGTGTGAACGAGAACAGTCTTCTGATCGATTACAGATTATTACATTGGGACGAGTGACGCGTGTGAAACGTATCGAAGAATTAATGGAATCATTTCTTCATGCGAAGGGTGAAGAATGGGGAACAATGCAAATTGTTGGTCCGCGACCAGATCAGATGTATGAACGAGAATTACAGAATGTGATTCAAGAACACCCGAGCCGGATTCATTGGGGGCCGTCTTTGGTTCCGTATGACGAGATGCCAAAGTTTTTATGTACATTTGATATTCAATTTAGCGCATGTGAAGCAAGTCTAGACAAGGTGATTGTTGAGAGTATGTTGTGTGGCGTTATTCCGATTGTGGCAACAGACGGGTTACGTCATTCCCTTCCGGAGTCGCTCCATTGGTTGATCGCGAAAGATGATAGTGCACGAGTGAAGGCGTTGGAAAAAATCGTATCACTTTCGGCGGAAGAACGATGGTCGCTGAGGATACAGTTGAGGGATATAGCGATGAAAACGCATACGGTTACATCTCAAATTGCACGGTTGATTTTATTGATTGAACACCCAGAAAGGACGTGATACTGTTCTCGTATGTCCAATACTTCACATCTCGCAGAGCTTTATCAGTCACATCACGAGAGTCGTGGAAGGCTTGGATTCTCTATTTTAGAGAAAGAACGGGCGGATTGGATTATACGACACACGCCAAAGGGTGGGGTATGGCTGGATCTTGGGTGTCGTGATGGAACGCTCACGAAGCATTTTGTAGATCGCGTAGACGATCTTGTCGGTGTGGATATTGATCCAACGGCGATAGAGCGTGCAAAACACACGGTTGGCCGTGGATCCTTTTTCGGCATGGATCTCTTGGGTGATTGGTCTGAATTGGAAGATCGGAAGTTCGACGTTATTTTGTGCAGTGAAGTTTTGGAGCACGTATATCAACCAGAGATCGTGGTATCCAAAATTATTCAACATCTAAAGCCAGGCGGTCGTTTCGTTGGAACCGTGCCAAATGCGTTTTTTTTGAAGCATCGATTCCGGTATCTTCTTGGTCAACGTGCCTGTACGCCCCTGGAAGATCCGACGCATATCACCCAGTTTAATGCTCAACATTTAAAATGGGTATTAACGTTCACACAAACGCCGGTGACGTTGGTTCTCGAAGGGTATACCCGCCCACCGTTTCGAAAACTCGCCTCGATTGCGCCGTCAATGTTCGCGTACAATTTTTTGTTTGAAGTACATTACACAGAAATGGTATCGAGCTCGACGAAATAGTATGTGCGGAATCGTTGGTTGCACGGGTGACTCACCGGAAGCAGTTCGTTCTGCGTTGCGGTTGATTGCCTATCGTGGTCCGGATGGTGAAGGGATATCGTCCGACGGATTGGTGACGCTTGGCCATGCCCGTCTCTCGATTATTGACGTTGATCAGAGGTCTGCGCAACCGATGGAGGATGTAACGGGGCGACTTCGCATTACGTTTAATGGTGAGATTTATAATTATCGCGAAATTAGAGGTCAACTGGAATTGCACCATCCGTTTCGAACAGAATCGGACACTGAGGTGATTTTGGCTGCATATCGCGAGTGGGGGACAAAGTTGACGGAACATCTTCATGGAATGTTTGCTTTTGCGATCGAAGATTGTGATGCACAAAAGGTTTTTCTTTTTCGGGATCGAGCAGGAATAAAACCGCTGTATTATTCCGTGCGTGATGGTAGAATATTTTTTGCATCAGAAGTAAAAGGAGTGCTTCAATTACTCGCAAAGGAAAAGCTAGTACCATCTCTTGACCGTTCTGCGATAGAATTGTATTTGGCATTGGGGTATATACCGACGCCACAAACGTTGTATGAGGATGTATTCATGCTTGAGCCCGGTCATGTATTGGAGTTTGATCTTCAGGCGAAACAGGTGATTCGAAATGAACAGGCCTCATTTGTCTCCGAACAAATACAATCACGTGAGGCGTTTAAGGGGCTTTTGGAGCGTTCAATTCTGTCGCATCTTGTTTCAGATGTGCCGGTTGGTGTCTTTTTTTCAGGCGGGACGGACAGTTCGTTGATCGCAGCTGTTCTTCATTCAAATAACAAGCATCTTCGAACGTATAGCGTACGATTCCCGAATGACCAACGCGATGAAAAATATTTTCGTGCAATTAATGAACGTTTGAAGTTAGACTGTACGGTCATCGATTTTGGATCAGCTGAACTAGAGCGGGTGTTGGAACGCGTCCTGTGTCGTATTGATGAACCTATTTTTGATAGTTCCATTTTCCCAACGTTTTTCTTGGCCGAACGTGCGTCTCGTGATGTGAAAGTTGTATTGTCGGGCGAAGGAGGAGATGAGCTATTTCGTGGATATCATCGGCATATTCCATTGTCCGGCATGTCGGTGCTTGATGCGAAAATCGGAGCGTTGGATCGTTTGTTTTTATCTCCGCCGAGAGGAGCTTGGACGCAACGTCTCATAATGACATGCATGAAGATCATGCGAAGGCCGGTGTCATTTTATCTATCACAACTTTCACCGGCCGGAAGTCTGTGTCCGGTTTCGTCATGGAGCGTTGCGAAAGCGTATCTAGCAGGCACTGGAGTTCGACCGATCGATTTTGATTTCGTTGCATATTTAGAGAACGATTTACTTCGCAAGATTGATCTTGCAACGTCATACGCGTCTATCGAAGGACGTGTACCGTTACTGGATCAGGATGTTATTGCGAGTGCATCGGAATTCGAATCAGAGCATCTGAAGGGTGGCGTCTTGAAATCGTTTTTAAAAGGGATCCTTGCGGATTATTTGCCGACGGAGTTGGTGTATCGAAAAAAAGCAGGATTTGGTTTGCCTGGAAACTGGTTTCAATCTACTCCCGCATTGCGAGAGGTGACGCGTGCATCAATCCAATACCTTGATGAACGAAAATTATTGCCTGTGACGATGCGGTCGTATGGAGCTGAACGAATTATGACAGAATATCCATCGTTGGCATATGCGTTGTTATTTCTTGGTCGTGCGATTATGAACGGGGAGCAGTTCTGCGAGGTTAAGCATTGAACGGATTCGAGTTTTCCAGATGAACCACTTTGATTGAATGAGAAATCGATAGATTGCGAATCGTTCTTTGAACGTCACCGGTTCACGAGAGATGAAGGAAGTTGCGAGACGACGATACAGACCGAAGATGATCTTTTCTATGCGACCGGTGATCTGTTCTCCGAGACGGATTGTCCGAAGTGCTTGTACTTCTTGATCAGAAAGGTCTGTATACCGTGCCATGTTGTTGAACATGGTTTGCATGCTCAATTCTTTTTGTTCGACCGTTCGTTTTGAGGAAGTTGAATCTTGATGGACGCGATACAAGAGAAGCGGTTTTTTGAGGTTCGCGAATTGAACGGTTGACCCGAATAGTAAACGACTCCAGAGTTCAAAATCCTGTGAGTTTCGATAGGTTTCGTCGTAGGGATTTGCGAGGAGGATTGAACGACGCGCCATGATCGACGGATGGATCATCGGTGAACCAAAGAGCGAACGCCATTTGATCAGCGTATGCGTTGGCATGGCTGTGTATCGACCCTTTCGTTGGCCAGTCTTCCCAATGAGTCGTGCGCTTGATCCGAGAATTCCGATGGCAGGATGCGCGTCCAAAAAAGCGACTTGGATTGCAAAACGATTCGGAGGGGCAACATCGTCTCCGTCCATTCTGGCGATGTACTCTCCCTTTGCGCGTCGAATTCCTTCGTTGAGCGATGCGGCAAGTCCGAGATTTGTGTTGTTGCGTATTCGGATGATTCGAGGGTCGTTCCGTTGTCGAAGAATCGCACCCGTTGCATCGTCAGATGCGTCATCAATAATGATGAACTCGAAATCCTGGAAGGTTTGTTCCAGAATGCTGTCGAGTGCTTCTTTAAGTGTCTTGTGTCCGTTCCGCACGGCCATGACGACACTGACGTGAGGGGTCATGGGGCCAGTTTACATCGGATTAGGTGCGTGGACCAATTCGTTTTCAACGCGTTCCCATTCGTCGGGAACCGGTCCTTTTTTCCAGGTAGAGTAGTTGTCGTTTTGTATCCAGGTGAATGGAGCGACAATCTGTTTTGTGGAATGTGTATTCAGCCACGCCGCCCACCAGCTGAAGGTGCTGTTGGCAATGATTTGGTGATGGCATAGAGACATAGCGACCAGTTCCTGGCTATCCGTTAATTCGATTTCTTGCGAGACGATGTGCATCGGAAGGTCGAGATGAAGATGGCGAATGACCCAAGTCGGATCATCTGTGAAGATATAGACCGCCGTAGGCTGATGACGAATACGGTTCGTGATCGTGTCAAGGCCGGTTTGATAGTAGGATGCAGGCAATACGCCATACGCGGTAGCCTTACTTGATAGGTAATCGCCGCGTCGGATATGCAGAGAAACGGTATCGGGTTGTGCCAAGTCTTTTAATAACTGCTCGTCCTTGATGGCGTATTCCGGTTTGAGGGTGAATTCATTCAGAAGAATTTCACGAATGCTCTTGAAATAGCCCTCGTTTTGCCAATAGCCGTCAAGATAAATGAATGGCTTGTTCGTTCCCGTTTGATAGTCGGCAACGTACTGAAAATAGTCTCGTGGATTCTCGCGCCGGAAGGCTCGTCGGGGGATGGGCTTTTGATTTTCAAGAAACAGAAACGGAGAATGATTCCATTCGTATTTTTTGAGAGTGGTGGCTTCTTTATCGGTGATTTTTGTTCCTTGAATACAGAACTGATCCAGCGAGTATTTCCGGAAGTACGTGTTGAACGAGCGGTTATCGAGAACGAGTTCGTCTTGATTGCGTTCAGCGACTGCTCGCCCCATGGCGTACTGGAACATCTGATTTCCAAGACCGCCAATGATTTTTGAGATGACCATATGGCTGTTATTTTTTATGAAGGAACGCTCGCTGAGAGCGATTGATTGAATTCAGAATCGCGTGTTTTTTGATGGCTTCTTCGTATATGTCTGAATAGGATTGAACCATTCTCTTGAGTGTAAAGTGTTGCTGGATTTTTTTGATGGCGTTATTCGATACGTTTTGTCGTTCATCGTTTGGCATTGCAATGACCTGTTGAACTGTTCGAAGGAGCTCGTCGCTATTTTTATACATCACGAGATACCCATTCATGTTGTGATCAATAATCTCCTTCATCCCTCCAGTGTCAAAGCTGATAACTGGAAGACCACACGACATTGCTTCAAGAGCGACGAGCGGGAGATTGTCGGCAAGTGACGGAAAAAGAAAAGTGTCACACGCAGAATAATATTGAGCGAGGATGTTGGGATTATCAATGAATGGGATGTGTATGACGCGATGATCTTGCGTGAGGCGGTTACCATTATTCCTGTCTCCAATGGAGACGAATAGAACATCGTCCGGTATGTGAGATGATCTGCATAGGGCCTCAGTATACTCCCACCCTTTTGTCGGGTGTTTCGATCCTTCGTAGGCAACAAAAAGAACAAGGTGCTTATCAAGTGGCAGATCGAGAGTTTTGCGACAAGCCTGTTTATCTGAATGGTGAAAAATCGTCGTATCAATTCCATTGGGTATAACGCGAACGTCAGCGTCCGGATAACAGGACAAAACTTTTTCACTGAGCCATCTTGATGGGGAGATGAGAATTGCGTTGTTTTGTTTGATTAAACGCTGTTTTTTTGTTGTGAAAAACGAACTGATGCGTTTGAAAATCGGGTTATATTCAGGCGTAAGTCCGAATTCATGAACGATCCATGGATCATGGAGAGTCCAGACGGATGGTTTGAGGTGTGTTAAATACGGGAATGCTTCCAAATTAAAATAGCCTCCATGAATGTTGTGAAAATGCACAACGTCCGCAGATGTAAACCAGGGATGTTTTGATACGATGGATGCTGTGCGGAAGATGGTGTCGTTTGTATGGAGGCGATAATTCAGAGAACGCGAAAATCGATTGATCGGAATGGAATCGGTATAGGGATTCTTGAAATCGCCTCTGGAGCCAACCAGAAAATAGGATCCGTGTCCGTCAGCGTGGAGTTGACGTTGAAGCTCCGTGGCTACTTTCGCGGCACCGCCTTTACAATCAACGGTGTTTATTTGGAGGACGTTCATAGAAGGCCTCGCCATTTTTCTATTGCGATTTCAATCGGCCAATCCCGCACGAGGTATCGCGGGATCCGATACAGATCGACCGCTTGTGTGACGTGTCCGGGATAATTCGCGCAGGCAAAGGTGTAACCGGTTTTTTTTGCTTGGGCGACCGTCCGGCGGTCGAAATCCCAAGGTGAACCAAATGGATAGGAGAGACCGAGAATGTCTTTTTGTAAGATCGTCGAAATAAGCCGTCGACTTTCGGACAGCTCTTTGAATTGTTCGTCGTCCGCTAACTGAATGAGGCGAGGATGACTGAGTGTATGTGATTCGATAGAGACAAGAGGGTCTTGCGCGAGTTGCAATAGTTCATCTTTCGTCATTGGTCGACCTCTCGATGCGTCGTCAGTCCCTGCATCCCAAGGAAAAGTTTCTTGGTTTAACATAGGAAGGGCGGAGACGAATACGGTAAAAGGCGCGTTGTACTTTTTGAGGATCGGATAGGCATTGTAAAAGTTATCGGCATACCCATCGTCAAATGTAACAACAACGCTTTTATCACGTACGGAGTGGTTCTTGATGTCCTGGACGAGTTGGTTGAGTGAGATGACGTGCCCTTTTTCCGTGAGATACCGAATATGATCTTCAAAATGTTTTTTGCGTACAGCCAGAAGGTGTGGATCATCCGTGACATCTGCTACGCGGTGGTAGAGAAGGACGTACGCCGATGGAAGGAATGCACTCAAGATGTTTCTCGGCGCTTCTTTGCACCAAAAAATAGTCTTTTTGACTTTTTGAGAAATACCCATCTTTGATACTGCGCGTCTGAGTCCTATCATATATATGTTATGGTAAGTGCGCATTATTTCCTGCAAGCGAAAATGTTGAGCTGCATATCCGATCCCTCGTAGGTCTTTTTTTCATAAAAGGGGTGAGCAGATTGAATCCCGATCGGATGAATATAGTAGCGCATCCCCGCGTTGTGTATGGCACGTAAGATCGTGTCGAGATGTTGCTCTTGGCCGTCGAATGAATGAAATTCGACGAATAGATTATCAACATTGGCTAGCAGATCAGCGCAGTCTTCGATAACTTCTGCTTCGGCTCCCTCGATGTCAATTTTCAAGAAATCAATTTTTTCGTGTAGGTATTCGCGTAGACGGACAGCCGAAACGATAATAGTTTTGTTATTTTCAGAACTATTCGCCAATCGTCCACCGTCGCCACCTTGGGCATAGAATTGAAGATCTATTTCTTTGTTGAAAACGGCCTTTTGCTCGGCATGAATCTCTCGGAGGCCGAACGCAGCGATATTGGATTGCAATATTTTAAATATCCTCGGGTCCGGTTCAAAGCACGTAATCTTTGCTTCCGGGAAAAGTCGTTTAAAATATATGACGCTTAGGCCGATATTCGCTCCGCAATCGATGATGACGGGATGATCGGTGTTTGAAGAGAATTTATAGATCTCATGTTCAAATAACTCTTTATACATCGATACAAATGACGGTCCGTCAGCGATGGTGATTTTTTTTGAAAATAAAACCGTTTCACCGGTTGTAAATCTTGGAAGTCTCTTGAGTTTTTGGAATGGGTCACGGAGCCAATTCGGAAAAAACGTTGCCAAAAGTTTTTTTGGAATCTGTCCTATCGGTGTATCGAGGAAATGTTGGACCCTATGTTGTATTGACATACGTCGAGTGTCTAGATGAGATATTGAATCTTTTCGAGCATTTGTCGCATTCGTACCGTGCCGTTGTGATCACGCAGCGTTCTGGCCTGTCCGGCTTTTGCGATCTGAGCTCGCTCGTCTTCGTGGTTCAGATAATAGTGGATTTTGTCGACAGCATCGTCGGCATTTTTGTAGGTAATGATTTCTTTGCCGGGTTCAAATAATTCACCGATGTTTCGCTTTTCGTCACAGAGCAGCATCGATCCACAACCCGTGGCTTCAAACAATGTCATATTGTTTGCATATCCATTGGCGACAGAAGTAATGTGCTTCGTTATTGTTATCTTGGAGTTTGCAATAATATTGAATCGATCGATGCCCCAGGCTTCTCCTTGATAGTGTTGCAGGATCGGACTGTGAGCGGATAAGTGATTCGTTCCATATCCCCAGCACGATACGGGTATTTTGGCAGAAATTTCTTCGAGAATGCGGTTTCGTTCGGTATGGATGGGACCGTATCCTCCGACGTGTACAACATCGTATCGTGAATGATCGTCACGTGAGATCCGTGTAAGGACGCGTTCATCGAATAATAGGGGAAGGTACTCGCTTCGTACTCCCATTTTTCGAAAATGTTCAACTTGATTCGGGAGTGATGAGAATACCAAATCGTAGGCGGAAAGATGATCCATGGACTTTGGGAATGTCGCCGCGTGTTGTCCTACGATACGGCAATGATAGTTCTTTTTTATTTCGGACATCAATCTTCCTCCAACGCCATCCATTGCCATCGTATAGAAAATGTGCGGTTTGTACCACTCAACCTGAGCAAGAAGGATTTTTTTGAACCAGTTGGATCGGATAAACGGAAGGCGTTTGATCAGCGGAAGGTTGATTCGCGTCTCTGAACGGAAACGAATGCCGTGTTCTCTGGCCCATTGCTGTTGGAGGAAGCGGTGATTGACATAGAGATCGATCGCCTCATGTCCAAGTTGTTTGAGATGATACGAATAGGCATCAGAATAGCCAAACAGACTTGAATACCGGTAATCCAATTGCTCCTTGAAGGATCGTGAGGCAAGCTCCGGATGGTGAAGATACACGGAGTTCATGAAGCTTTTGTAATCGGCGTTGTAGACGAGGAATCGCATAACTGTTGTGTATTGCAACGGAATTTTTTACGATGCACTCCTGTGCAACGGCAATGCTTTTTTAGCTACAGTATGTTTAATGAGGATGCTCGGTGCCTTAAAAAGGAATTTCTGTATGAAGTTAAATGAGAGGCGGTTTTTTATCAGAGAGGAGCCGTCGATACGATACAGCGCGTCGGCAATGGTCATGAGGGATTTTGATCCACCGCTGAGACGAATGTTTTCGTCTCGCTCGGGACCGTGCCAATCCCCGTTCTGAATTTGCTGCGACGTGTGAGAATGGTTTTGGTGGACGGCACGAACAAATGTTGTCGCGTCGATGACGGGGATGTTCCTTGATCTTGCGAGAAAGATGAACCCGTTGTCCCAACCGGCACGACCTACGGCAAAAGGGGGGAGATCGTTCCAGATTTCCTTTTGAAACATGAAATAGTCAATGCCGGATTTTGAATGCAGTTTGCCGATTTTTGAGACTTGATCCATGAGTTGTGATTCCCATCCCGGACGAAAAGTCAGTGGTTCTGATACGTCGAGATCGGTTCGTTGTCCAATGAGGAGGAAGGAATCGAGTGGTAATGTTGATCGGAGAGTTGAAAAATGATCAATCAATATGATATCGGTATTGATATAGACAAGATCGGGTGCGTTCGTGCGCGAACCTGCGATATGGAGTGCAGAGTTAATGAGGGGGGTCCCGAATTGATTCCGTTGAACGAACGGCAGATGCTGAACGCGTAGCTCATCTGAAATTTCTTTGACGCCGATTTCATCTCCAATTAAAAAAATGTCGCTTTGTGGATTAGAAATAGTCCAGCTTTTAATCGCGTTGTACTGAATCACCGCAATGTGATCGTTAGCAAATGGTTTTGGAAGTGTGAAAAACGCGGGGGCGATCATACGCGTTGGAGTTCAATAAGCGCTATGGCATACCAACGATCTTGAAGCATATCTGTTTTTGCCGCTTCCTGCTCGCTCACGCTGAACCAGTATTTCCATTTTGTTGAGAACTTTTTGTAGGTGATTGATGTAACTGTAAAACGGTTTTCGAACAACGCCTGTAAACGGGCTTCAGTGTATAGCTTGTTAATAGGTAGGACGTCTCGAATTCCGTAGGGAACAGTAAGAAGGAGTGTACCGTTTGGTTGTAGAATTCTGTGCATCTCAACCATCGCCTTCAGATCGCCATCCGGATCGTTGTCGCAGCCATAGCGTCCAGCGACACCAATGTGTTCGAGTGTCGAAATACAGGTAATACAATCGAACGTCGTATCGTGAAACGACGTCTGACGGATATCGCCATGAACGTACTGTATGGCCGAGCACGGTTGTTTTCTGTCGGAAAAATCTATGGCCGAGATGTTGATTGTTTGAGGGAGCAAATCACGCAGCATGGGAGCAATCGTTGAACCGACGTCTAATAGGTGTTGTGTTCGTTGAGGGATGTGTTCAATCATCCAGGGATATTCGAGAAATCGATCTGATCCGGGCGGTTGACGTTCACAAAGTTTTACGAGAAGTGCGCAATCACGGAGTGTGAGGCACTCTTCCCCGGATAGGTAGATATCAATCGTACGAAGTATTCGCAGGATTTTATGACGCAGTATTTCAAAACCGCGCAGAATGCCTAACAGACAGCGAGTGACAAAGGAAAGAAAGTGTTGGATTATATGTTTCATATGCGTTTCATGAGATGAACGAGTGCGTGATCAGGACCGAGAAGTGGCAGGCCTGTATAGTTCTGTTTGCGTAAGCGAATCGCCGTGTCTTTCACATTGCGTGCACCCTGAATATTCCACTGCGAGCAAGATCGTGTTTGGTACGCTTGAGAATTATAGACAGGATTGTAGAAATCCAACGTAAAATCTGCGAGATGCTGTAATGATTTTTTTGTTGGAAAAAAGACATGCTCAGGGTAACCGATGTACCACCACCGTTGATTGGCTAGGCGAGCTGAAAGACAGTTTGGGTTTCCTGTCAGAATAAGAAGACTCCCGTTTGGACGGAGCAGAGACGAGCACTTCTGAAGAAAATGTTTGGGTTCGTGTAGATGCTCGATGAGATCGAACGCGGTAATACTGTCAAACGTAACGTCATCGGGAATGTCATCAATCGATCGATAGACGTGGTGACCCTTCGTTTCGCACTCCTGACGACAGTAGGTAGACGGCTCAACGCCCGCAACGACGGCGCCTCGATCAACGGCATAATCCAATAACTCACCCGAGCTGCAGCCGATATCAAGCAGACGCGTCCCCGTTTTTAGCAATCGATCGAATGCACGTCGAAGGGAAAGTGTCTTTTCTTGGGTAAATGGTGGTGCGGACCATCGGTTCCCTTCGGTCTCTTGATACAATGTCCGCATGGTTTCTTCGGGAATTGTCTGTTGAACGATTCCGCTTCCGCACTGCTGACAACGGTGATAACTCGGTTTATGCGATAACGTGATAGGCGTGGTCGCGAAGATGAGCGGCTCTGAATAGGAAATTGTGCCAACCAAATAGAGGTCTTTGCAGTCACAAAGAGGACAGGCCTCGAATTGCTCGCTATTGTCTATGGATAGAGCCGTAGTCATATGTGGAATCAACTGTTGGTGACATTTTGTTTTAATTTTTTAGTAACTATCCGTACTTGTTTTGGGAGAAGGCTTTTGATTGTATTTATTACTTGTTGCATGAACCGTTGTGTGACACTGCGAAGGTTTACTCGCATAAACCAGCGAGAGACGACCTGAGCTTTTTTGATCTTGAGTAAGAGGCGACAGCATGCGTCGGTACACGTAGTCGATGCATCCGTTTCGTACCCGAATGTATTGAGAATGTATAGTGGAAATCCGGTGAAAAATCGCAGTGTTTCTGGTGTATAATTCGTCTTCCATTCGCCCGGTTGTCCTTTACGGTTCACTTCTGCGAATTGCGTTTGTGTCTGTTGTGCTCGATAGGCAGTTTCCGCTTGTTTTGCACGTTCAAAGCTTGAGCTGGTGATTGCTCGCTGGAGATCTTCATCTGATCGTTGCATCCCCAGAAAGGCGAGGAGTCGTTTTACTTCCGGAAGAGGATCGGTCTTGATGTCTTCGAACCGAATGATATGAAGTCGATCCTTCGGAATACGTTGAAGCCACAGGTACGCGTGGGTAGCCCATGTTTCAGCTGGAGGTAGGTCGAGCGGTGCGTAGTGCATCCGCAACATATCCTGAAGTGCCCTATCGGCAGCATGTTCGCGTTTATATTGAGAATATACTGCATCTCGTCCATCTCGCATCATGAGGATCACTTTTTGTTGTACGTTGGTAGAGTTTGGGAACTCATGACTCCATCGAATGCAAAGAGATTCGGCAAATGTTCGGTCCGGTTGATCGGTGAGCGCGGGAATCCATTGCTTTAGTATCTGATCACCCTCGGTTACACGATAGGTGCGGTTGTTCGAATCATAGAGCCATGTTTTTTCCGGACTGTTTCCGCGATAGATAAGGACGTCTAATTCGACGAAGAAATTGAGAAGCCAAGCTACTCCCGATGGGAATTGGGAGGAGGCAAGGAGAGCTGTTTCTCGATGAGTTGGATCTATTTTTGGACGCGTGCGGTCCATATGCGGGTGACGTACGTCAGATGTAGTTTATCAAGATGTCCAAATTCTTTTTTGACCGCGTCTTCAATGGCTTTAAATGTTTGTTTGCCTTGTTCTGTCTCGTGATCCCAATAGATATTTTTCACAGACTTCCATCCGTTCATATATTCTTCCAGCGTTCGTTCTACTTGTTGTGGCTGCTCAATGTAATGAACGTCATTGAATAGCTTGCTTGAAAGGATGATGTCTGCTTGTCCTTCGCGACGTGTGCCGCGTTGATAGGTTGGAACGATGGAAAGAATAATGTCCTCAATGCGTTTTTGGATTGGGTCTTCAAGGTCTCGATGGTTCCACATGCAGCTAAAATATCCACCCGGCTTCAGAACGCGATGGGCCTCCTTCAGTGTTGCTTCACGATCCGTGGTGTTGAACGATGAGCCCATGGCAAACCAATCGACGGACGCGTCATCGAGAGTCGTGTGTTCGCCGGTTCCGGTGCGCCATGAAATATGTTCAAACTCTTTTGTTGATTCAATGCCGATAGTACGCATGGCATCGTTTGGTTCTATTGCAATGCACGGGAGTTGTCGAGCGAGGAGCATGACCGTTAAGTTTCCTGTTCCGGCGCCGACGTCTGCCACCACAAACTGATCAGCTTTTGCATTGACATACGCGCATACATCATCAATCGCTTTTTCAGCGTAGTTCGGACGGAAACGGTAGTAGGCAGCTTGATCTGTATAGTCCCAGGCTTTTGTTGCTTGTGAGGTTGAGGAGGTTGACATATGAAGGAAGAGTGAGGAATAAAGATGCTATCTGAAAAGCGTTTTGATGAGTGATGTGGTGCTGTCATCTGGTTTGCCGCGTTCCGGATGCCATTGGATTCCGATGATCGGCATGGAGGCATGAATAAAGCCTTCGATGACACCGTCACCGGTTGATGCAAAAGGGCGGAGGTTTGGCGCGAGTTCTTTTTCTGTGAAGCCGTGACGATGGTACGAATTGGTTTCTGTCCCTGGCGGAAGATTGGGGAGCCGGTCGTTTGGGTGGAATGTCACAATATGTTGGGTTTGTACATGGCTCATCGCATGCGGTAAGTACTCTACCAGATCCTCGATGAGGGATCCACCAAAAAATACATTGAGGAATTGGGCGCCACGGCACTCGCCAAAGAGAGGTATTGCATGATCGATGGCGTATTGTACGAGCAGGCGTTCCGTTCGATCGCGTTCCGGCATGTAGGATCCAGTTGATGCTGCCGGATGACCATAGAGCGATGGATGAACGTCGCCTCCGCCGCTCAGAATAATGCCTTGAATGCCAATGGATGACAGGTAGGAATCTGGATCATTGAGGACATTCGGGATGGGAATGAGCGTGTACCCGAACGTTTGATAATAGCGGATGTAGTCTTGCTCAAGAGCATCCAGGCGCGCGCCCTGCTCATGCGTGATCGAGCGTTGTGAAATGGCAATACGCATAGTTATGTGAGGTGGATAAAGCGATCCAGATTGCCTTCCGCGTCCCACTTTGCGGCGCGTTCGTAATCTTCAACAGTGTCGAATTCAATCCATCCGTGTTGAATTTCGATGGGATGAACGGGAAAACCAGAATCGATCACCGCTTGTAATAAACAGGTCATATACGCCTTGCGGAAGCATTTGGACCGTTTCCATGGCTCGTTTGAATTGCTGTGAGCGATGCTGTTTTCATGATAGACGCGCTTGAGCGC
The DNA here is from genome assembly GCA_018063105.1 of Patescibacteria group bacterium. GTDB lineage: Bacteria > Patescibacteriota > Patescibacteriia > 2-12-FULL-60-25 > 2-12-FULL-60-25 > JAGOQX01. Next base: position 23,307 of record JAGOQX010000001.1, on the reverse strand, counting down.
TTCAGCACCTTTTTGAGATAGTTTGATGAGTCCGACATATCGAATGCGCGCTTTTTCTGACGGACAGCTTGAATCGCCTAATTCGATAATCGTCCCTTGATCGTTCACAACGAGACTTTCCGTGTCTTGCTCCGGATGATCGAGTCGAGCTGACCAATAGGTCCAGTAATCCGTATCGACGGTAACGCCGATGTCGACGGTGCTCGCTTGAATCGCCGCGATGACGCGTGGTTCGTAGAGAATGTCTGCGTAAGCAATAAGTGTGTCGCCTTTGATTTCAGATTCTGCACAGAAGAGTGTTTCAACCATGTTCGTATTCATGAAATCATCATTTTGAACGTATCGAACTCCCGGAATTTGTATGCATTCTGAATGATAGCCTCGCACGATTGTAATATCTGTAATACCAGCGCGACGCAGGGTATCCACCTGATGCTCGATTAGTTGCTTGCCCTTGAATAACAAGGTGCATTTTGGACGATCGGCGGTGTATGCGCCGAGTCGTGTACCCATGCCTGCCGCGAGAATGATAGCGTTCATAGAAGAGGAATAACGCGTCGTGTTGCTGCGTCAAGACGTATACGCCGCTCGTGGCTCCACTGTTCGAATAGGAGTGGGCCGCAACCGATCACTGCTGGAATATTGAGTTCCGCGGCGCGTATAGCCATATGTGAATTAGCACCACCATAGGTCGTGATGAGCCCTGCGATGTTGTGGGAAAAGATCCAATCAAATCCTGGATCTGCACTTTCAATGCATGTGATTTTTCCGTGCAGCATTTCGGGCGTATCGGTTGAACGTAAAACGTGAATGTCGCCTTCAGCGATTGTCTGGGTAATGTAGTTTGGTTCCATTGTACCAACATGAAAGGCGAATACATCTTCAGGCTTGCAGATGAGATGCGGAAGTTTTAATACTTTGTACAAGTGATACATTTTTTGGTTCCGTTCGATCTCCGCAGTTAAGACGTCCTGTTCATCAAAGTATGCGACTGTCGAATAAAATCGCAGGAATGTGCCAATTTCCGTAAAGGATAGTTGTTCCGAATCTAAGTTCATTTGCTTTCCATAGCCCTTTATCAGTGTTAGGACTTGGGAAACGTTTTTCGTAAATGCAAATTTTGCGTATTCACGACCCTCAATGGCTTCGCGGATGAATTGAAAAAGATGCTCTACACTCATCGGTAGGCTGTGTTCATCAAGAAGCATTCGGATGGCCCCTGTCTGGACGTCGGTCAGATGAAAGGTTTGCGGATGCAGATCATTCGTATTAGTCGTTGTGGACGGTGTGCGTTGAAAGTATGTATCGAATTGTTCGGAGTAATTTCCGAGTGTGATGTCATACGTACCTGGACGAAGATGGCCGTATTTTTTGAGAAATTCTTGGTGACTCATGCGCTCGGCATTGAGTGCACGCGTATCTACATTCAGTTGTCGAGTAATCGTGTGTAACGAATTGAGAAAACGTTGTTTTTCCTCAGAGGTGAGGATGCCGCAAGTGACCATTGATTGAAGTAAAGACATCGCGACAAAGCCAGCTCGCGCGATACCGGCGAACGGGAGCGTGCCATATCGTTTGCAATCCTCAATAAGCCAGTAAATTTTGTTGATATCCGATAGAGGCGAGGCGAGGAGTGTCTCTCGTCTTCCATCTAACGTGTGAATTCGTTCGAGGTCGGTGGTATAGAGACCTGGAGTATCGTCGTTCCCGATGATGCCGAGTGTGAGTTGACGTAAGGAGTTGGTGATGAGATTGATATCCTCGGTCGTAAATCCGTGCTGAAGAAGCTCGGTCATTCTATTTGGTAGATCAAACGTGTAACAGGAATACACGATGTCAAATTCTATTTTGTCGTGACTCGCAGGCGATGCTTGTAATTTTTGTAAATAAAAATCCGTCAGTCGATGCGAAAGTTCGTCTGGAATGGCTTTAGGAATGAACGAATTGAAGTCCACTCGTACATCGATATATGGATGACCGGCGAATGAAACAAGGAGCGGAAAACTACGCAGCCGTTTATAGCCATAGTTGTCCCGTTGATACGCCCAAACGTTGTCCGTAATCAACTCTCGATACAGGGAGAGCGCGAGAGGTCGTGGTTTGATTCCGATCATTTCTGCCGGATTCCAATCCGGCATAATGCCATACAGCGTTTCTTTGCCATATAGATCTGGGTGAGGGGTTGCTAGTTCTTTTATTCGATCGTAGATCTGTTGAAGTGTTGTACGCAGGCGCGTTGCATCTGGTACGTCGATAGCATTATGTTTGCGTACGATCGGTCGCACCTGGAGCACATGAATCGCATTGTTCCGAACTGCAAATTCAATGTCGAGTGCATCATTTTCAAATAACCGTTCAAGTTCTTCTACGACATCGAGTAAACGACGGAATCGCTCATCAGTGAGTTCGTAGCAGCGTTCTTTAAGAAAGATAAACGTTTTAGATCGGTTGTTTGATCCGTTTGTCACCGTATCTGTTCGACCGCTTTCATCATCGTAGTTAATGGTGACATACGAAGCGAATGAATTGATGTCACGTGTAAAAATGACCCCGCTCATTTCAACGGAATTGAGAAAAGGCTGCGCGAACACTTGGTGGTCCGCACGATTGTCCGTATAAGAAGTGATGGTCGCATCAACGGCAGACTCAAGTTTTTGAGTATCTTGTGCAGGGATATTAAGAGTCGAGGTGTAGTGTCCCGCATTTGATTGGTTCAGGCCGTCTTCATCTATTGCGCTGCTACGAACAACGAGCGGGTGGTCGCCTAAAAAAGAGTGTATTTTTTTTACAATGGATGCACGATCGTTGTTCCATTCTTGTACGGTAAAAAAATAGAGAGGATCTATCACGGCAGAATGGAGATGCGGGCGAAGTCGTTCCAGAGTTTCCGCTTTACTCCCAAAAGAAATGGTAGAGGATGGATTTTTTATAATCATACGCTCGGTGAGTCCGTGTGTACCTGAAGTCGCTGCAGAACAGTATCCATGATTTGCGGCGCGAGGGCGAAGAGCGTTTCAATATTCCCGTTATTCTGTATGGTAAATTCTGGTGCCTCGGGAATGTCATATGCCTGGTTTACTCCGCGTACGTTTGTGAGCTGTCCAGCGAGTGCTTGGCTGTACATTCCTTTTTGATCGCGCTGGACGAGCGTGGAGAAGTCTACATCGATGAGGACGATTGTCGTAATCGCAATGTACGTGCGAATCCATTCATGAATTTCTTTATATAATGAGACGGTAGAACAGATGACAAGAAGACGATGATCGACCAAGTGCTTACATAGTCGAGCAATACGATATGCGTTAGCGAGCCGGTCACTGTCAGTGTATCCAAGGTCTCCGCCCATAAGCTCACGCATAACATCACCATCGATACAGACGGTAGGCACTTGATCTTTTACAAGTTCGTATAGATGTTTTGCCGTCGTTGTTTTTCCCGCACCTGGGAGTCCGGTAATCCAAATCAAAGCGCCTTGAGAAAGTGAGTGTATCATAGGGTTGTTTTCCAATTGGCTTTCGTTGTCATAGTTCCCCATCGGCCGTCAAATGGAGTGCCGTCGGAGAACGTTGGTGCGATGTCGAAGACTTGTGCTGGTTCGACCCAATCTGCGAAATCGAATTTTGTAGCCATGTCGTGTGCAAAGATACCGATAAGAGCAGTATATCTACCAGGCATGAGGCCAATGTCGTTAAGTGTTACACGTATCGTATGCTGGCCTGGCGTGTACGCATTCGGTTTTTCGATATCTTTTTGAAAGGTGTTTAAGACTCTGGATCCTTCTTGATTCGTGAATATGATCCAAAATGAAAGCGGACGCGCGTTCGGTTGGACGTTGAAGTTGATATCAAATTGAATGGGTTCATTGATGAGAAACGCATTCTTTTTAATCTCCTTATTGCTAATGCCCACTTCCGTGATAGTAGCTTCACGCGTTCCCTTGAGATGTTGATTATTGAGAATACTTGAAGTTGCGCCGAGTGTTTTGTTGCTACCAAGATATTCGGCGACGATTTGTTCGGTCGGACCAAAGCTTTTTAGCTTGCCATGTTCCAGTAGTGCGCATTTTTTACATAATTGTTGGATGGCTCCAATATTATGACTGACAAATAAAATTGTTCTTCCTTCTGCTTTTGTCACTTCTTCCATTTTTCCCAAGCATTTTTTTTGAAATTCCGCATCGCCGACGGCAAGAACTTCATCGATGATCAGAATGTCCGGTTCCATATGTGCCGCAACGGAAAAGGCGAGTCGGACAAACATTCCGCTTGAATAGTATTTGACCGGCGTATCAAGAAATTTTTCAACTCCGGCGAACGCGACGATTTCATCAAATTTTCGCGCGATTTCTTTTTGCGTCATGCCGATAATTGCGCCGTTCAGAAAAATATTTTCGCGTCCTGTCAACTCTGGATGAAATCCAGTTCCTACTTCAAGTAGCGACGCGACTTTGCCTCGCATGATGATTTCTCCTTCTATTGGCGGTGTTATCCTTGAAAGAATTTTCAGAAGTGTTGATTTTCCAGCTCCGTTGTGGCCAATGATTCCAATGATCTCGCCTTTTTGTATTTCGAGATTGATATTACGAAGAGCCCAAAACTCTTCTTTTGTTTCAAGTCCTACTATTTGTTTTGCTTTTTGTTTTGCAAATTTAAATGGATTTCGAAGAATATTCGCAAAGATATCGCGAAGCGCAATGTATCCTCCACGCTGATGTGTGATGTTATATTTTTTTCCTACACCTTTGATTTCGATGATTGGTTCCATAGAGATTTAGATGATATCAGCGAAATAACGCTCGACTTTTTTGAAATAGATAATGCCAATAACAAACAGGATTGCACTGGCAGCAGAGGAGAGCGTGAGGAGCGTCCAATTTATAGGCGCGGTACCTAGAAATGCAGCGCGTGCAGTTTGGATGACCCCCATCATTGGATTCAGGGCGAGGACCCATGAATATCTGCCTACGATACCAGCCGGATAGATAACCGGTGTGACGAAGAGAAGGATCTGGATGAAAAACGGAAGAACATATCGAACATCTCTATATTTTACGTTTACAGCCGCGAGAAACAATCCGCCACCAACTGATGCCATGAAAGTAATACTGATGAGGACGGGGAGAATGAGGATGCCAACAGGACGCGGAGTATAGCCGTAATATACCATCATTCCAATGAGAATGATTGACGCGATTGCAAAATCGATGAGTTTTGTTGCTACCGATGAAAATGGAAGAATAAGTCTTGGAAAATAAACTTTTGTAATAATTGCTTGATTTGAAATGAGCACATTACTCGTATCCGAAAGTGCGCTAGAAAAGAATTGCCAGAAGAGAAGTCCGATATACACAAAAATTGGATAGGGAACCCCATCGGATGGAACCTTTAGGAGATTCCCAAAGAACATCGTAAAAACGACCATCGTCATGAAAGGTTGGAAGATTGCCCAGAGAACGCCGATAGCCGTTTGTTTGTATCGGACCTTAAGATCGCGCCATGTGAAGAAATAGAGGAGCTCTTTATAGCGCCAGATCTCTTTGAAATCTTCGAGGCTTATCGTCTTTTTTGGTCGAATGACGGTTTCCATATCAAGTTACCAAGGGTTGATCTTTGTGACGATTTTTTTCTTGAGCTTCAGATAAGATTGTATCGCTTGTTGTTCCGCTTCTGGTGAAACAAGGCGAAGCAGCTCTTTTCCAAGAATGCGATATTGGCCGCCGACTTTATTTGCTTTGATGAGCCCCTTTTTGAGCAGTCTCTTGATGGTGCTTTCGCTGATTTTAAGCAGCTGTTGTGCTTCAACCGTTGAATAGACTTCGTGATTGTTGATCTCCTTATTCATGGATCAAGTGTACAGGCATGGTCAAAAGGTGTCAAAAGGTGTCAAGGTTAAGAGATGCTGGCTCGGTTATTTGTTCGTTTGTTTTATCGCGTCTAGATAGAGACAGAAGTCGGTCGGTGGTTTCTGCCAATGTTCATGGTGGACGCTGAAGCCGGCATCCTGAAGCATTTCGGTGAGCTGTGCGTGAGAAAAACGAAAGACGTGATGATGCTGCGTGTGATGATGGAAGACGCGATCTCTCATTTTTTGTATTACCGTTCGGAAGAGGCCGCTGATTCCATTTTTTTGGACATTCGTTCTGATTCGTTGAAGGAGTGATGTGTTCTGTTCTGTACGGTGCAACTTCTCAACAATGGCTAATCCGATGAGGATTTTTCCACCCGGTTTTAACACTCTGTACGCTTCTTTTAGCGCAAGATATGGATCTTCAAAATGATCAAGGACGGATCTCATGTGAACCCAATCAAACGATTGACTTGCAAACGGGAGACGTTCGGCGACGCCGACGACAAAATAGCAAGGCTGCTTTAATACGGGGTACGCCTCGAGAAGAGGAGTGAGCGACTCAATATTAGAGAATGTCTGTTTATACGGATCGATAGAGACGTATAGGCTTGTCTGCTCATCTAAAAAATGTCTCAGTCTGCCCTGATGACCACCCACATCAAGCACTGCGCCTTCAAGATGAAACTCGCGTGTATAGATTTCTTTCACGCCATTGATTTCATTGAGGTATTCTTGGATAGGAAGAATATTGTGATGCGTCCTACTTCGTTCTTCGTACCGTTCCTGTTCTTCTTTCCAAATTTTTTCAGATTCCGTTAAGCAATAGGGTCGTTTCGAAATACTGAAGTCGATCGTTAATTCTTCATGCGTTCCAACGTGTATGGGTGAATTTGGAAAGACCATTGCGCAGCTTTGGCATCTCCAGGCAGTCTGTGTGTGTTCTAAGGATGCTTTGCAGAAAGAGCAACGAAGGATGTTGACCAGCGCATCAGGTGGGAGGATGAACATGTATGTTGGTGATGTATTAGGTAGCCGTGATTTCATTTTTTAGAAAACGTGATACGCGATAACGAAAGCAAAAAACTGAACGAATATTACGTTCCCTGTCTCCGCACCACAATCCCAATCGTCTTCAATAGTATCGCTATGTCAAGGAGGATCGACCTGTGCTTAATATAGTACAAATCGTATTGTAATTTTTTCAAATTGTCCTCAAACGTCGAGGCATACCTAAACTTCACCTGCGCCCATCCTGATAGCCCCGGTCGGGTCAGGTGTCGTAATGGATAGAACGGCATTTGTCGTGTCAGCTCTTCCACGAACTCCGGGCGTTCCGGTCGCGGACCGATCAGGCTCATGTCGCCGCGGAGGACGTTCCAGGATTGCGGAAGTTCGTCGAGGCGTGTTTTGCGTAAGTATTTTCCGATTTTTGTGATGCGCGGATCGTCTTCTGTTGCATATTGCGGTCGACCCATTGTCTCGGCATTCGCAACCATCGTGCGATATTTAAACAATGTAAACGGTTTGCCGTGTTTGCCGATGCGCGTTTGTCGAATCAAGATCGGACCCGGTGAAGACCATTTGACGAGAAGCGCCAGGATCGGAAATGTGAGGAGGGTGAATAGTCCAATTGGGATAGAGAGGATGAAGTCTGAAATACGTTTGGCGCCCTCGTACCACGTCTTGTCATTTTCTCGGAGATGTTCAAGAAACCAGGATTGCGAAACGTGCTCCAGAGGAACTCGGCCTGTCAAAATCTCTTCCAGCGTTGTGCGATCTAAAATCGTGACGTTGGTGAACAAGGTTTTGTAGAGCGCATCACGCAAACCCGGAATATCTTCTGGCTTGTGTCCGAGAACGATCGTGTTGATATTTTTATCACGCAACAGTTGGTCAATGACGTCCAAGCTCACATGCCACGTAATGTCGCCGTCTTCCGTGTGTGTTCCTGGCGCCGTCTCCGCAACGGCAACGAGTTCAAAACCGAGCGCGCTTTGTTTGAACAGTTCGTTGACGCGCATCGCGTCATCTGGATGACCGATGAAGAGGACGCGATCGCGGAATAGGGATGGGGCGAGAATGCGATTAAAGAGCATGCGCCAGGCGTACCCTACGAGGAGGACGAGAACAAAATCTAAAATCAAGTTTGTGCGTGGAGCAATACCGAAAAATGGGACCAGATAAAAGAAGCCGAGCGCAAGACCGAGGTTGATGAGCATGCTTTCCAGAAATGTGCGCAAGAATCGAAAGCTGTCCGTTGTGAGTGAGAGGTCGTACAGGCCAGAGATGTAGAACGTGACGAGCCAGGCGATGCTGATGATGAAGAATGGAACAACGTGCGCATCCCAAATGCCGGATGAGATGGTGCCGTATCGGAGGCTCAGGGTGAGGAAGAGCGAGCAGAAAAACACCAGAAAATCCCCGGTTACGAGCAAAAACCGTTTTACTTTGATTCCAATGCGATACATATAGTGAGAGTTTGGCAGATTTGGGCAAAAGGATCAATGTTTTTCGTTCCCAAGACATCTCATTCAGGTTGAGGTAAGCTACTTGGATGACGTACCTCTTTCGCCGATGCATTCCCATCTTCCTCGCTGTTTTTTGGAGTCTTGGATTGCCGGCTCTTTCGCATGCCGCGACAACGAGTACACCTTCGGTGGAAACGAATGATACGTTCGGTTCAAAACAGTGGTATCTCGACGCGATTCATGCACGTGAGGGCTGGGTTTCTTCCACGGGTTCGCGCGATGTGGTTGTTGCGGTGATTGATAGTGCTGTTGATATTACGCATGCAGATTTGAAGCAAAACATCTGGACAAATCCAAACGAGATTGCAGGGAATAACAAAGATGATGATGGGGATGGATATATTGATGACGTGCACGGGTGGAATTTTGTGTTGGATATCGCGGATGTCACCCCAACATCTTCTGGGCAAATTTTAACGGATGCATGGATTCATGGAACGGTCGTCGCATCATTGATCGCGGGCGAAGGAAATAACGGTATCGGAATTGCTGGAGTGTCTTGGCGTGCGCGTATCATGCCGCTCGTTGTATTGGATGGTGCGGGTACGGGTGGGGACGGTCATATCGTTCGTGCGATTCGCTACGCTGTTGCGCATGGAGCAGATATTATTAATTTAAGTTTAGTTGGATACGAGTTTGATCAGGATCTTGCTGATGCGATTCGTCTGGCAACATCTCAAGGTGTTCTTGTTGTGAGCGCTGCTGGAAATAGTGATGATGCTGGTGGGCAAGATATGGATCAATTGCCTGGATATCCGGCCTGTCACAAAGGTGTGTTGGGCTTAGGGGAGTTAACGGTGACGGGAATTGATCGTTTGAATCAAAAAGTGAATAAAGCGAATTTTGGAGCATGTGTTGATGTGAGTGCGCCGGGTCAAGACATTTTTGCTGCACGACCGACCGTTGATCCGCATGAGCCAAACACTTCTATCTCTGGATACGTCGGTCATTTAAGCGGAACGTCCGTTGCTGCGCCGTTGGTTTCGGGTTTAGCCGCACTTTTAAAAGCAAAACATCCAGAGTGGCGAGGTCAGGAATTAGCTGAGCAGATTCGTCGGACGAGTGATCCGTTTGATGCGGGTGCGTTTGCTGGCAAGCTCGGCATTGGTCGTGTGAACGTTGCGCGAGCTTTGAAGGAAGACAATCAGTCTGCATTGTTGGGGCCGCTCTCTCTTGAAGGTTCTGCGCCTGGATCATCTCCAGAGGTTCGTATTCTGACGGCGGGTCGGGCGGAGCGGATGCGATTGCAGGTCGGGTCGCCTACTGATCGACGGGGAGTTCGGGCTGCGTTTATTCGATGGAATGGAACGCTGGAACCTCAGATTGCGGTAACGATGATCGGAGATCCGAAGGGGGCATGGAGCGTCTTTCGGTTGGACGGTGTGTTGTTGGCTGCAGGGGAAATAGGGAAGACAGTTGAAAAAGGATTATTTCTTGCAGCCGCAGATTTGGATGCATCCGGGAAAGAGGTGCTCTTTCTAGGTGAGGCAAACGGTCATCGTGCTTGGCTTGTGTCTGAAGCTGCGCAGGATGCACGAGAAATATCAACCTTGGAGGCAACGGATGCACGAGGAATTTCTGCTGTTAGTATTACTCGTCCAGTTCCATCCTTTTTGATCAATGCCAAATTTGGCGCTCAACAGATCGCTGTCATCGGCGCTCGGGGAGTACGTTTGGCTCATGGAGTCTATGCATTGAAGAAAGCAACGGATGGACGGACGATGAAGCGTACAGAATCGCAGGGTGGTGCAGGTGCGTATGCGCTTCTGACACGCGCAGCTCAACTTGTTTTAACAGGTGACGCTGTGGGTGTTCATCCGTCACGCGGTACGGTTTCTTTAAAACCATGGAAGCAGATTCCAGAAGGAGAACGCCGTCAGAAAGGCTGGAACTTTTACGAGACGTGGCCAAGATAACAACCTCGTCATCCCGACCAAGGAGTCAGACGACGCGCGGAGGAATCGCTTAGCGTCCGGCCGCTCAACTAAGGGATCCCTCGGCTTCGTCAGACTTCGCTCGGGATGACGAATAAAAAATGGCATAGAGGAGAGATAAAAAATGCGGTATACTACACACCATGCAAGACAAACCTATCTTTGAACGTAAGAACGTTATCGTGACAGGTGGTGCTGGGTTTATTGGTTCACATTTGTGCGATCGGTTGATCAAAGATGCACACGTGATTTGTATTGATAACTTTATTACAAGTTCTGTTTCGAATATTGATCACCTGTTGCAAGATCCAAATTTTGAATTCATCAATCACGACATTATTCAGCCGATTGATTTGGAATCGTTGCCTGAATTAGAGCGATTTAAAATTAAGTTTCAGGGGATTCAGGAAATCTATCATCTTGCCTGCCCGATTTCGAAACGACATTTTGATGATTTTAAAATCGCGACAGTGTTAACGAATTCCGTCGGGGTGAAGAATGTGTTGGATTTGGCCGTGCATTATCGCTCAAAACTCCTGTACGCCTCCTCGAGCGTGCTCTATGGTCCACGTCGTGCAGAAAAAACGTATTATGCGGAAACGGATGAATGTCGTATCGATCATCTCACATCACGTGGTGCATATGATGAGGGGAAGCGGTTTTCAGAAGCTATTTTGCAGACATACGCTGATGTCTATCACATTGATGTAAAGATCGCTCGTATTTTCAGAACCTATGGTCCGCGCATGAAGATTTTTGATGGGAACCTGATTCCTGATATTGTTTTATCCGCGCTAGACAACAAAGACATTACCATTGCTGGGAATGAGGAAACGCGAACATCAATGGCATTTGTTTCTGATATTGTTGATGGGTTGAATCGACTCATGCAAACGCCGATTGATGTGACATTGTTGAACCTTGGATCAGATCAGGATGTTCGATTGGTTTCCATCGCGCAAAAGGTCTTAGAATTTACCGGATCAACGTCGCGCATTCGCTTTGAAGCTCCGTATGCACATTACATAGAAGCGGGATTGCCAGACACAACGCGCGCGCGTGAGGTGTTGGGTTGGATTCCGTTGGTTCGGTTAGAGGACGGTTTGCGTCGCATGATCGATTACGCTCAATCACATCGTAAACAAATATCTTTTTAATAATATGGCAGAAGCTCCTGTGTCCGAAAAGAAGAATATCTTAGTGACTGGCGGTGCTGGGTTTATCGGTTCGTTTTTGTGCGAAAAACTTCTCTCAGAAGACGCTCGAGTGATCTGTGTGGATAATTTTGTCACGTCGCAAGAATCAAATATTGATCTGTTGTTGAAAAATCCGGATTTTGAATTTATTCGACATGATTTCAACATGCCGTTTGATCCTGAAGCATTTCCGGAATTAGCACGATTCAAAATTAAGTTTCAGGGAATTCAAGAAATCTATCATTTTGCCTGCCCAACAAGTCCGAAGAAGTTTGATCAATATAAGATGCAAACGTTGTTGGCGAATTCGGTTGCGGTAAAAAATGCATTGGATTTAGCGGTAAAATATCACGCCAAGATTTTGTTGGGATCCGCATCGGTCGTGTACGGACCTCGTCCAGCAGATAATCATGCGTACAAGGAAGAGGAGTACGGTATGGTTAATGCGTTATCACCACGCGCCTGTTATGACGAAGGCAAGCGATATGCAGAAACCATGTTTGAAACCTACGCGCAGGTTCATGGGATTGATGCAAAGATTGCGCGCATCTTTCGAACGTACGGTCCTCGAATGCCGTTGTACGATGGTCAAATGATTCCAGATTTTATTACGGATGCACTGGATAACAAAGATGTTGTGATTTATGGGGATGAGACATTTAAAACATCACTCATTTACGTCGCTGATGTTGTTGATGGGATCATGAAGCTCATGAAGGCGCCACCAGGATTCGGTCCATTGAATCTTGGGAGTGATCAAGATGTGTCCCTTGTAGATGTTGCACAGCGGATTATTGAAATGACCGGCTCGACGTCGCGTATTAAATTTGAACCACCGTTGTTATTCATGAGTCAGCTTGGTGTTCCGGATGTGACAAAGGCAAAAGAAAAACTCGATTGGATTCCGCTCGTTCGATTGGACGAGGGCCTGAAGCGAGCTATTGATTATTCCATTTCCCATAAGTCATTGTTGGGTTTTAAGGCCGGGTAGAAAAAAAACCGCTTTTCCAGTAAGGTAGGGGGATGAAGACGATTGCCGTTATTCCGGCATATAACGAGGCTCCGCGAATAGAGGGCTCAATTCGCGGGGTTTTGCCGTATGTAGACGGTGTTGTGGTGGTGGATGATGGATCGCATGATGGGACCGGGGAGGTTGCCCGTCGTTTAGGCGTTGTGGTGTTGCGTCATCAGGTGAATCGAGGTCAGGGTGCAGGTCTGCGAACGGGGACAGAGGCGGCGCTCTTACTGGGGGCGGATGTGGTGATTCATACGGATGCGGATGGGCAGTTTGATCCGACGTGTGTGCCTCATGTTCTGCAGCCATTGCGCGATGGCCAGGTTGACGTTGTATTTGGTTCGCGCTTTCTAGGTGAGCAGCCACAGGGAATTCCATTGGCTCGTCGCGCATTGCTTCGAGGCGCGCGGACGTTCAATTCATTGCTCATGGGAATCCCGCGTCGCGTGACAGATCCGCAGGGTGGCATGCGAGCGTTTACTCGAGATGCAGCACCTAAGATTCGGTTCAATCAAGATGGGTTCGCGCATTGCTCAGAAATTTTACGCGTAGTGACTCGATCGTCGCTTCGATGGACAGAGGTCCCAGTACGGGTGATCTATTCTGAGGAGACGTTGGCAAAAGGACAGCGAAATACGGATGCACTGCACATTGTGTGGAAGTTATTCTTAGGTTTGTTTGCGAAATAAATTTGTATAAAAATATGGACATGAATAATAAAAATAACACAGGGCACCACCTCCCTCCACCTCCCTCCTTCGTAAGGAGGGAGAGTTCTGACGTGATGTGTCACATCCCCCTCCTTACGAAGGAGGGGTTAGGGGAGGTGAACGTCTGGAATTAACAGTATGTTGATTCAATTCGTCCTCATCGCTGTTCTCGGTATTGCGCTTGCTATCACTTGGCGACGTGCTTCGCAAGATGTTATTTCTCGTATAGAAGCATTGGTCTGGAGTGTGCTCTGGATCGGTGCGGGTGTCATCGTGTTGTTGCCGCAGACAACAACGGTTGTTGCGCAGTTTTTTGGTGTCGGTCGTGGGGCGGATTTTGTATTGTACGGTTCCGTTGTCGCCCTGTTTGTCCTTGTCTTTAAATTATTTATCAGCTTGGAGCGGTTAGAACGAACGATTACGAAACTTGTCCAACGCGAGGCACTCAAAGATTTTCCTCCCAAGGAGTAGTATACGAATATGCGTATTCTTCATCTTGCGTGCGTGTCGCCTCCAGAGGTTGGTGGAATGGGAGCTGTGGCAGCTCATGAGGTTGAGCTTCTTCGTGCGTGTGATGTTGATGCATCCGTGGCATCGCTGACCACGCATCCATTTTTTCGAATCGGAAATGTTGGGTGGATGCGTTCACTTCGTCAGCTCACTGCTGCTGCAGATATTGTTCATCTGCATTATCCGTTTTATGGGGTCGCTGGTCGTGTTGCGGCACTGAAGCGAAACGGTCATATCAAAAAATTGGTGATGACATTGCACATGGATGCTACAGCACCTGGCTGGAAGGGAAAAGCTTCGGACCTACATCGGAAATGGTGGCAGCCGGCGATCATTGATGCTGCTGATGCGTTGTTAGTTTCATCTCGAGATTATGCCGAGCATTCTTCATATCGAAGCGTTGCATCGCGCGTGATTGAAATTCCATTTGGTGTTGATGAGTCGTTGTTCTCGCCCGGAATGGTTTCATCTGATCGGTTTGGGATTCCTCCAGGCGTGCCCGTCGTGTTGTTTGTCGGTGGGATGGATACGGCCCATGCCTTCAAAGGTGTGGATGTGCTGCTGCGTGCGTTGGCACGATTGCCGTCAAATGTATGGGGTGTCTTGGTTGGCGATGGGAATTTGCGAGCACATTACGAACGTCTTGCGGCAGAGTTGGGACTTGAACGTCGAGTTCGATTTCTTGGAAGAGTTCCGGAACAGGATCTTGCAGATATTTTTCGCTTTGCACAGGTCGTCGCCTGTCCGTCCGTTTCTGGTGCCGAAGCGTTTGGATTGGTCGCGGTTGAGGCAATGTCTTCTGGTGTACCTGTTGTTGCTTCGACGTTGCCGGGAGTGAGAACGGTGGTTGATAATGAGGTAACGGGGTATCTCATCCCTCCAAAAGATGTTTTTGCACTCACAGCACGACTCCAGTGTTTGATCGAGCATCCAGAGTTGCGATCGCGAATGGGGAGAGCTGGTCGTGAGCGCGTGCTGCAACGATATACGTGGAGTCGTCATATGGATGGTCTGCTGGGAGTCTACGAACGTTTATGCGCATAGCTGTTATTACGAATGATGGGGAACGGGGCGGCGGTGCTGGGCGTATCGCAGCGCTTTATACGGATGCGTTGAAACGCCTGGGTCATGAGGTGCGCGTTTGGGGTCCGCGCGACACATTTTTTCAGTTATCAACAATGTCCGGTTGGAAACGCCTGCTGTTTCATCTGGCTGATCTTCGAGCCAATCCAGACCTCGTATCACAAATCCGCGCATGGAATCCTGATGCATTGATCACGCATAACCTTACCGGTTGTGGATTTGGTACGCCGTCACGTGTTCAACGCATGGGAGTTCGCTGGGTCCACTTTTTACATGATGTTCAGCTCTTTGAGCCTTCGGGTCAGATGATAGCGGGCGAGTCATGTCCGACGTGGCGTTGGTTGTGGCGAATGCTGTGGTCCAGATTTCGAAGATGCGTTCTAGGGGAACCGGATACTGTTATTTCACCAACACAATGGTTGCTTGATGCTCATCGTCGCTTTGGTTGGTTTATGAGGACGCCTGCAGTTGTGATTCCAAATCCAATTTATCTTCAGACTTGTACAGAAGAGGCGGTGCGAGATTTAAAACAGATTGTTTTTGTCGGTCGTATTGATTGGGACAAGGGCATTGATGTGCTGATCGAAGC
Source organism: Patescibacteria group bacterium (assembly GCA_018063105.1). Lineage (GTDB taxonomy): Bacteria > Patescibacteriota > Patescibacteriia > 2-12-FULL-60-25 > 2-12-FULL-60-25 > JAGOQX01. The sequence goes on along the minus strand of JAGOQX010000001.1, from coordinate 7,895 downwards.
ATGGGCGCGTGTGCGTGATCGAGTTTCGCGTTTAGTGCTGATTGGTGATGGTGCATGGGTTGGAAGAATTCGTGCGATGAAAGATTCAAACATTGAGCTCTGCGGCGTTCAACCTTCTGATGAAGTGATGCGTCGACTTTCTGGTTCTGGGATTTTGGTTGTTCCGTCACGAGTGCACGAAAATCAGCCAACCGTGATCTTGGAAGGACTTGTTGCTGGATGCAAGGTTATTGCAACAGATGTCGGTGGCGTGAAGGAGACGTTGAGCGGTGCGGGTGAGATTGTGCAGCCGAATAGTGTTGACGCTCTTGTACGCGCAATTGAAACGTGTGTATCTACGGAGTCCTCATCAGCTGTTCCATCCATCGTCGCCGCTCATGATCCGGAGCGTTGTGTGTCTGCATTGATTGGTGCGCTCAAGTCAAATTTGTAGACATGGTTCATGTGACCTGTGACGCCGTCTGCTGTTCCGGTTTGCCATTCTTGATTTGCAATTGCACTGAATAGCTCACTTGAGCTTTCTGCTTTCCACCAATAATCGTTTAGGACAACGTAGACGAAACGTGAACCGCCCAGAGTTCCGGCTTCACGAATGGTATCCAGTTTTGGTTCTCCATAGGTGGAGCGAAGAAAGACGTCATACAGCGGACCGCCCGTTGGTATCGGATAGAAAAAGGTGTCGCCTTGGTATCGTTTGAATCCAAACTGTGAAATCGCAGCCGCTGAAACGCTTTGATTGGCGAGTACGGTATATGGTGTTGTCCCAGCGTCTCGATCAATGAGCTTGACCGCTTGAATATCCGCCTGCCCAACACTCCAGCCATGACCGACGACAACGGCATCGTTGCGCGGAAGAGCGTTCATCGAAAGCGCAGAAGCGACCGTTATAAAAAAGAGAAACCCGCTAAGCGAAAGAAGCGGTGTTGTTCGGGTCAGTTGTTGGCACAAGTGTTGAAGAAAGGGGAGTGCTGCGGGAATCAGGCAGAGCAAGCCGATGAACCATAGTCGATCAGCGTAGCTGCTTCGTTCATAGATAATGAGAAATGAAAAATCGCCGATGTGCTGCAAGACGACTGAGGAGATCATCAGTGCAATTGCTGAAATACCTAGCAAGAGAACGTGACGGCGGATGGACGAGGAGCTGATGACGTACGCTGCTACGGCTGAAACGATGAGGAGTGCGGGGAGGGCTTGATCAACGAGTGATGCCCATGCTGGCCACACAACAAATCGGTTTCCAAGCCATGGCAGTAGGCCGTTCCACAACGTGTTCCATGTTTCAGCTTGAAATAGTGTTTGCGTGTGCCAGGTGATTGGAGTTTTTCCAAGAAGACTTAATAGGAAGAATGCGATCGGGATGGCGATTGCGGAACAAAGCGTGAAGAGAATCGCGGGAATGAGGCGGAGACGTGATGCATTGACCGTTGTTCCGATGAGTAGCGCAAGTACCACGAAAAAGAATGGAATGCCGGCAAGCGGGTGAATGGCAATGGACCATGCCGCAAAAACGATGGGTATCAGTGGATGCACGGCTGTTTCGGTACGACGCATTGCAAGAAACAGCGCTGCGAGTCCAAAAATGTATGCAAATGATTGTGGCGTTGTTGCGATAAACGGACTGAGTGGAATGAGGCACAGAAGAAAAGCAAGCCACCGATCTTTTTCAGATCGAATGAGTGCAGAGACGGCAAGCGGAAGAATGATCACGGCGGCGACGGGAACGAGCCAGCGATCAACCGATGTGATTGGGAGGTCAAGAATGCGAGAAATCCAGGTGGTAAAAACGTACTGTCCAATGTAGTAGAACGGTTTTGGTGAAAGTGTTCCACTGCTCAAAATAACTTTTTCGGCGGCAACATGAAGAAAGCCATCAAACCCAAATCCGATCCGATACAGAATTGGAACAACGAACGTTGTTGCGCCAAGCGCGATCGCAGAAAGAAATACGGGAAGAGCTTTTGATCGAGTGACCCAAATGGAAAGCGCGCAGGCTGCCCACGCGCAAGCAATGGCAGCAAGTGTCCCTGGAGACAAGAGCGGCCATGCTGTTCGAACGGAATCCAGCGTCGCGCCACGTACTGCACCGATCATCACATACCCCGCGCTAACAACCCCACAAACCATCAACCCAATTTTGATGATTTGCTCGGTAGAGGTAACCCTCGTGGTTACCTGGCCTGGGTCGTTCCCCAGGCCTCCGATCGTTAGCTCTTTTATCGCATACGCCTCCGCAATCTCTCCCGTCCGTCTCATCGAAGACCAGATCCATATCCCTAAACACAATGCCATCGCAGCAAACGATGACCAGCCATCAGATGTTGTGCTCAGTTTGCCATCCAGGTAAAACCATGTTGTTTGAATGAGCGTTTGAAGGGCCAGAAAAAATGCAATACCAAGACCAGTCCCATTTGACCAATGCGCGCGAGGAAGAAGTTGTTTTCCAATCAGATATCCATGATAGATGATTCCAAAAAACAGCATGAATTCGTCCAGCAATGGAATAGACCACCCGATGAGTATTCGAGCTCCGAGGAAGAAGAGGAGAAAAACGCTAAGTATGCTATCCTTGTACTGATCACTCATAACAGAGCATACTGTATCACGGCTGAAGAAAGATATGTTCATGACCAACGAAAACGTCACATTGTACGCCCACGACCGTTTGCTAGCGAAAACGGTGCTTCGGCTTATCCCAAGGCAGATTCGACCGAATCATCTCACAATTTTACGCGCCTTGATGATTCCGATTATTTTATATTTTGTCTGGCTTGAATCATGGTCCATCGTAATTCCGTTATTTCTCTTCGCAGCGCTCACGGATGTGTTTGACGGATCAATTGCGCGTACACGAAAACAAATTACGCTGTGGGGAACAATTGCGGACCCTATTGCTGACAAGTTGCTTATCGGGTCTGTTGTCATTTTATTTGTTGCGAAAGAAATCAACGTCGCCTTTGCTGCCATCATCGTTTTATTAGAAGCTCTCATCGTTATTTCAGCTGTCGTTAAACACCATCGTGGTCATCAGTACGTGAGTGCGAATTGGTACGGAAAAGTCAAAATGGTCTGCCAAGTCGTCGGCGTCATGTCACTCCTCGTCGCCCGCGCATCCGGCCTTGAAATGTTCATCCCATTTTCCGTGGGGAGCTTGTCCGTCGCCATCGCGTTTGCTGTCGTGTCGTTGTATACGTACGGGCTGTAGGTGATGATTGACGGAGAGCTTGTTTTGTGATAATGCTGGTTCAGTTCGTCGACAATTGAAAAGAAAGGAAAGACGAGATGGACTTCTCAACGATTCTCACCAACGCTTTCTTCAATGCTATTATTTTCACCGCTATTGTCGGAATGGGCGTATTTCTCGTATCGAAGTTCGTGAAGAGCCGTCGGGTTCTTCAGGCGCTTCCGTTCACTGCGAGCAAGAGTTTGAAGGAACGGATGAAAGGCGTGGGGCTGACATTCTCTAATTATCCCAGTATGGATTTTATCCCAACAAGTATTAGAGGTGATTTTTTTGCCTCTTCCAGCGCAGAAAGATTCGGCGCGCCTTCTTGTCATCATTGTCACAAGGATGTGGCCTCTTGTCTTGGCCAGATCTTGGCCATTCATGATGGTAATCTTGGATGGTTTTGTGTTTCTTGTGGAGCTGGTACGGTTCTTCCTATCGTAATCAAGAATCGTCAGGCCGTTGGGTTGCCGCCGATTCCTTCAAAGAATCTGTACCAAATTTTGAATGTCCTCGAACGAGACGCGGTTGCAAAAGGACTCCTGAAGCCATCAAACGAAGTGACGGAAGAGGAGGCTCCACCGGTCACGTTCGAGACAGTACTCGATGCAACCACGGGGTATCGCGACAAGCCGATGCGCGTTCGTGTTGATATCAGGAATCAGACCGTAGTTCCGGTTGATGCGATTCCCGAAGATGAAGGAGAGGAACCGGGGGTCGTGGAGGAGCAGCCGAGGCAGAAGATACGGCTCGTGCATAGCAAGGAATAAAAACAGAGATTACTTGGGCCAGAATGACACAGTTCATCCGGCCCTTTTTTTCTCGTTTATCTTGACGCCTAGTCCATTTTCTGGTGTAGTCTAAATGTTCATTGGTCATTAAACGAAAAACGAGCGCCCCCGAGATTGTGTCTTGGAACGGCTGAGGAGAAAAGCGATGAAGAATGACAGAATGCCGTTTTGGTCCCATTTGCCACAAATGTTCCTACTCGTGCTGTGCGGTATCGTCACGTGGCGTCAAACACATCTCGACATGACGCTTTGGTCATGGCCTACTCCCATCGCATATTTCCTTATCATGGGGGTTCCCTATATTCCAACTGGGTTGTATCTGAGGTGGCGGAACATGCGTCGTGATTGGTTGAAGTACCACTTGATCATGGAGAACTTTGGAAACCTTACGGTTGCCTTGGTTCTCCTGTTGATGATTTTGCTTGATACCAATGTACTGGGTGGTACGCTTTGGGAAAGGCGCCTTGCCATGATTGGGCTATTCGTATTGTCGATGTATTTCCACATGCTAGCGCGAAACATGCTTGAGATGCGTTTTCGTCCGAAGGACGTTTGACCCTGCGCTTCCGCGACCGGTTCCCCCCGGTCGTTTTCTTTTTGCAACTTTCCCAAAACAAGTTACACTCATTCCTATTATTTTATATTTTGTCTGGCTTGAGATCTGGTCTGTTGCGATTCCGATGTTCTTGCTTGCTGCTCTGACAGATTTCCGTTGGTAGTCTATCTGTAGCAATTGCCTTCGCTGTTGTTTCGCTATATACATACGGGTTGTGACGTTGAATATAGCTCTATTCTCCCATGCTCCTTGACGCAATGACCTCGTTCTGAGATAGTTTTTCTGTTCATCGACCTTTACATGTCACTTGGAATGGAGGATCTGCAACATGATGAAGAATGATGAGTTGCCGTTTCGCGTCAGCATGGCACAGAAGTTGCTTTTCGTGGTCCTGGTATTCGTTCCAATGATCTATCATACGTCGTCTCTTTGGGTTGAGGCGCCGTTCATTTACTGGATATTTGGTGCATACCTCTGTTCATGGATCGGGCCAGTGTGGTATCTCCGATTACGCGGAATGCGATCTGACTGGGTGAGGTTTTATGTCATCGAAGATGTCATGACCGTGTTTTCTATTGCGATGATCATATTGTTTCTCAAGCTTCATTTGCCTCTGCATTGGTATATCGTGCTCGTAATCCTGTTTCTTGTGCTTGAGATACCTCTAGCACGACGCATATTAAAACTGTTTCATCCGAATTCTGTCTAGCTCGTGTTATTGCGATCGGTCCCCCCGGTCGCTTTCTTTTTGCATCTTTCCCAAAACAGGCTACACTCTTCCTATGATTCATCGTCTCAAAAAATTCATCCCAGAATCCTGGTTGAACGCGTATCACTTTGCGCTTTCTTCGGTTGCAACCGCGTGGTATCGCCATCCGTCCGAATCGTTGATTGTGATTGGCGTCACGGGGACAAATGGAAAAACGACGACGTCGTATCTCATTTCAAAAGCGTTGGAAGCGATGGGGGATAAGACGGGTTGTATGACGACGGCGTTGTTTAAGGTGGATTCAAAGGAATGGTTGAATGATAAAAAGATGACCATGCTTGGTCGGTTTCAGCTTCAAAAATTATTGCGTGAAATTGTGGATGCTGGTTGCAAGTATGTTGTGGTTGAGACGTCTTCTCAGGGCATTGTGCAGCATCGTCATCGTGGGGTGAATTATGATTGTGTTGTTCTGACAAATCTGACGCCGGAGCATATTGAGGCGCACGGATCCTTTAAAGCGTATAAGGATGCAAAGATTGAATTGTTCCGTCACGCAGCGACTAGCCCTCGAAAAGTGTTGAATGGAAAGACGATTCCGAAAGTTGCGATTCTTCCACATGCGAGTGAAGACGCAGAGGATTTTGCCGTCATCGGTCTTGATCAGGTCATGTGGTATGGGGTCGGAACCGGAGGGGGCGTCACGGCGACGAACGTTGAGGACCATGGATGGTTAACAAAATTCAGTGTTGATGGTCAATCGTTTGAACTTCATCTACCGGGTGAAGTTAACGTTGAGAACGCGACAGCTGCTATCGCGGTTGCGAAGTCTCTTGGATTGCCTTTTGATGCATTCGCAAAAAAATTAGAAAGTATCCCTGGTGTTCCTGGTCGATTTGAGCGAATTGACGCAGGCCAACCATACACCGTCCTTGTTGATTATGCTGTTGAGCCGGTTGCGATGGAGAAGTTGTATGCGTTTATCAAAGGTCTGCCGCATCAACGTCTGATTCATGTGTTCGGCTCTTGTGGCGGTGGTCGCGATGTGGCGCGTCGTCCAATTCTTGGCAAGCTCGCAGCAGAACATGTGGATCGTATCGTGGTCACGAACGAAGATCCGTATGATGATGATCCGCAAATGATCGTTGATCAGATCGCCGCGGGTGCACGTGCTGCCGGAGCAACGGATGAGCGCATGACAACGATTCTTGATCGTCGCGAGGCCATTGAGTTTGCGGTGAAGCAAGCGAAGCCGGGCGATGTTGTGTTGATTACCGGAAAAGGATGTGAGCAGTGGTTAATGGTTGCTGATGGTAAGCGAATCCCGTGGGATGATCGCAAGGTGGCGAAAGAGGCGATTCTGCGATACGCTAGTACCCATGTTTCACCTTGAAGACGTTTTAACGAAAAATGAGCGTGAGAATGTTCACGCAATTGTTCGTCGTCATGTAAGCACCATGATCGGGCCGCTTCTGATCGCGCTCGTGCTCATCGCTGCGCCCTTCTTTTTTCTCTATCAGTTGCTTTCATTGAAAACGGTGGGATTGATTGTATTTTTCTGCTCCGTCGTCGTAGGTATCGTGATTGCTCTCCGTGCATTGTTGCTGTGGGACGCTGATGTGTTTGTTTTGACGGATCTTCGTGTCGTTGATGTGGATCAGCAGGGTCTCTTGTCTCGCACTGTGGCTGAAACGCCGTTGTCTGGAATTCAAGATATCGCATGGCAACGAAAAGGAATGATTCAAACGATGTTTCGGACGGGGACGCTCTCGATTCAGCCCGCAGGTGGTGGTCGTGCGCTTATTGCATTTGATATTTCTCGTCCAGAGCATGTGTATGCACGTGTGAATGAACTACGTCATCAAAAAACAGTACCGTCTTCCGAACCGGTTCCTCCAGCAGTATCTGAGGAGATTGAGATCCTGGTTCCTGACTCGGTCATTGTGGATACTGGAGCAAAGGGAAAAGAACAGCGAATTGCGGATATTGTGAAAATGTTGGATGCCTATTCTGATGAGGATCTCGAACGGGTACAGCTTATTTTAAAGGCGCGTGAGTCTTCTCGGGACGCGTGATATACTACAATTTGTCAGAATGAAAAGAGCAAATGCAACCGGTTCTTGGTCATGGCCTTCTTTTTTACGCTGGCCGGCCTTTTTGATTGCAAATGCAGTTCTGCTATTATTGGTCGGCGTGTCTACGTTGCGCGAAACCTATCAGGGTTGGACCGTGGATCATCAAATCCAGGCCTTGCAAGCGCAGGCAGATTCGTTGGAGGGTAAAAAGATGGAACTGGTTCGTTTAACAGATAATCTAGCGTCACCGGACTATGTCGATGTGGAAGCTCGACGTCGGATGGGGTGGAAAAAACCAGGCGAACGCGTCGTGGTTTTGGCTGGATATACTGCAGGTGCGGCATCCGGTACCGCTTCTCAAGTTGCGGTGCATGCTTCAACTCCGGAAGAAAGTAATCCACAGAAGTGGTGGGGGTATTTCTTCGGAAAATAATTCGTTGTTTATCATTAATTCTATCGTATGTCTGAAGATATTGAAGTCCAAAAACCAGTGGAACCGAAGGTAGAGAAGTCTCGAATCATGCCTATCGTCTCTGTATTGGGT
>JAGOQX010000039.1 GCA_018063105.1 Patescibacteria group bacterium | reverse complement strand
AAATATCAATGGAAATGGCTCGGAAAAAAACACCCGACCGTTCCTACGATGTGATTGCCTGGCGAATTTTTTCCGCCATCAACTCCTGCTCCCCTTCTGCGTACGATTTTCCTGGCCAGTGCTTCAATCCATCCCCTTCGAAACGCGGAATAATGTGAACATGAAGATGCGGAATCACCTGCCCTGCAACAACACCGTTATTTTGTTCCAAATTAAATGCACCAGCACCCGTTCCAAGAAGAACCGCTTTGGCAACGATTTGCGTCGCATCGATTAACCGATGAAGCGTTTCTGACGTCGCATCATGAAATCCTTCAGAATGCTGACGAGGCACAACCAACACATGGCCTGGTTGCGTTGGATGGATGTCCAAAAATGCAACGATCGCATCATCCTCATACACCCGAGATGATGGAATTTCGTTTGTGATAATCTTACAAAAAAGGCAATCAGTCATATCGCAATCATCCTACTCCATGATGCTTTTCTTGGAAAGATGGGCCATGCAAAAAGCTCCGCCCAAGAGACCGACAACGATAATGAGCGCGACACCAGAACTACCGAGATCGTTTATTCGAGCCCACAAAAAGAGGGACATGATCACAACGACACCAACACTCACGATCAGCGACGGGAGACGGCTGAGCCCTGTTTTTGATGGTGGATTTAGCAGAACAGCGCCAACACCGATAGCCATCACAATCAATGCAGCGCCAGGCACATTCACAAATGGGGAAATAAATCCTGGGATCATTTTTTCTACCATCACAGCAATCGCAAACCACACAACTCCGGCAAGAGCTGTTTGAAGAAGAAGTTGACGAAGAAGAGTGAGAGGACTCATAGGATTATAATCGATGCCACGCATTCGCTAGCTCCTGACGAAGAATCACAAACCAATCATGATACGTCACAGCGGATCGATGATAGGTTAACGTGATACGGCGAACATCAACCGCTCCAGCTCGAGAGAGCATACCGGGCGCAGACAGTACAAAGCGAAGCTGGTCTAAACTTGGATTCAATTCAAATTGAAATGTTGACTGATACCACCCGTCCCCTTGTGAGACCGGTTTCACGTATGGCGTCATGACGACATCAATATGTTCTTTCGTCGTATCAGTCCCGTCCCCAAACCGTCGGGGTCTTGGTTCAAAAAAGGCATCATCGCGAAGGGCAAAATATCCATCACCAATAATACGAATATCACCCTTTGGCGCGAGAATGGAGACCGGCGTCATCACGCTATCCGTTCGATCCAATCGCGTTGCCGTGTGCGTACGCTCAACGGGGATATGATCACTTCCCAACGCAATCACCTGCCGCCCCTCTGGATGAAACGTTTCTGCAACAATGTGACGCGAGTTTGTTATGGCTCGACCGGGAAGCGTTGATGTTGCGTACCCGACCACATCTCCAAAATAGACACGCGGACCAACCACCCAATGCTGACTTGTCGTTTGGATCTCACGAATAAATACATCATCACTGGCAACAAATGATATTCGGTACACAGACGGTGTTGCATCTTTAATCACAACTTCATGAAACACGCGCTGACCTAATCGACGATCACGACTACCACTTGCGCCAAGTGAATCCTGCTGAATCTCCTCATCATCTCGAAAGATACGAAAACCCGCTGCATCTGAACCAGCCTGTCGATTTGCGGCTTGAATGGCAAATATCGCACGCACAGATCCTCCCGCTGGAACAAAGTAAAAATCATGCGAACCTCGTAATGAAACGGCAGTTGAAACAAGCGTATGATCCGGATCTGAGAGCAATGGACTGGTCGCTGTTGCATTCCACACGGCTAATCCTTCTGGATGCGCATATGAAAGTCGCGAAGCAGGAACACTATTTCGAACATAGCCTTGCTGTGATCCAAATGTCACATGCTGCCAATCTGATTTTTGTAATTCTGATGCGTACATCGGCACGAGCTGCAAGCTTGTTCCAGCTGCATCGCGAACCATGCCAAATTCCATCATCGGTTGATAGAGCGGACGATATTCTAGTGTCACATCAACGGAATCATACGGCCCAGGAACACGCGCCGTGAAATAGGTTGGGTCATCTATAATACGTTGACCAACCCATCCATCCGCCTGTTTTCCCGCAGCAGTAACACGCTGCGTTGGTAAGAATGGATTGATCCAAGGACTTTGTCCATCTATGACCGATGATACGGTAAAGACGCCTGTTGGCGGATACCTGACATACACAAGCCATCCCATTGCACAGAGAGCCATAATCCATGGGATGGATAGAACAAGAACGGCAATGGGTCGAGGAATGGTCATGGCTTGGAAGAAGAAGTTGTAACGATATACATCATTTGTTTGTCGACCTGAAATATCGGACGAAGGAACAGATCCTCAGCGGTCCAGGGCTCGATATGCGCAGGATCAAGTACAGAAGAAAATAAAGCCACGGGTGCACCGGCATTCCGAACAAGATCCTTGATAAACCATTTCTCAGGCAGTGGGCTTGCTGCACGAAATACAGGAAAAAAAATCTTATCGCTTCGTTCAGATAGCACGATCGTATCGTTTGGAAGTGTTTCTTGTGCCGTTTCACGAATCGCTTGATATCGCACAAGCTCTGTAGCAGACGGAATCATCCCCTCTTGATCTCGAGAAAGCGCCATCCAATTTCCCATCCCAACAAGCAGAGCGATACCGACACAAGCTACGGCACGGCCCCATTGGGAACGTTTCTGAAATAGGGCGCGAACACATACGGCTGCAGCCAATGCAATAAAGGGTACGAGCGGTAAAATATACCGAATAAACGAATTCCCCATTGAAACAACATTAATACCAACGTGATCCTGATAAATCCCCTGTCCATACATGAGAGAAACAACGACAAAGGTCCAAATGCTCAAGATCACAAATGGGCGTGCGGCTCGATGTTTCCAAGACAACACAGCTCCCAAGATGGTCATGAGAAACCATGGGCTCAAATACCCAAACACATATTCACGCACATTAAACAACACGTTTCGCGGATGAAACCCGAATGGCAATAATGATGGCGGAGAAATAGACGTCACTGAAATACTCAAACTACCACCTGCTTCAGACAATAAATACCCAACAGCAAACGGTGAGCCGTACGCATGCCAATTCAAAAAGAATAGAAGCAGCAGGCAGGGAAAAAATCCAATAAGCCACCACAACCCACTCATCAATCGGTCACGTAGATTGCTCCCAGGCGTCCTCCAATAGAATGCAGCCAACGCGATCCACGGAATCATCCATGCGAATTCAACGGGTCGCACCATCATCGCGAGACCAAACAATACACCAGAACCGATCAACCACAGAGAACGTCGCGCTGAAGACTGCGCGCGCGACAGCAGGTACACAGACCAAACCATGAAACACACCACAACGAGATTTGGAAACAACCCTCGATTTGCATACACGATCACACCTGGATATGAGAGCCAAACCAAGACCGCAGCCATTTGCGCAGGGCGACCGAGCTGTGCGCACCACTTCCACAATGGAATGATGACGGACAGTACAAGGAGCGGAGTGAATAGGACAAGTGCCCAATCACCGAATAAGCGCCATAACGAACCGACGATCGCTGGGAGACCTACGAATCCAACCGGAACGATGAACTCCTGCTGTGAGATGAAGCTACGCGGATGAACCCAAGGAGCGATGAGAGAAACCGGATTTTCGATGCGCATCGTTCCATGTAATCCAAAATTTCGAGCCACAACTGCATTTGCCGTTTCATCCGGACTCAAAAACACCTTTGCCCCAACCGATGGAATGACTAAAAAAGCTAAAAATTGAACCAATACAAGGGTTCCGAAGCATATTCGCGTCAGAAGCGGTGAGAACTTCATTTAGATACAATGATACCTGTAAATATGGTATGGTGAAAGCATGAAACGACTCCTCGCCTCTTTTTGCGCCCTTTGCCTGGTTATCCCTCAAGCGATGCCTTTTTTGCCAGCTCAAGCGCAACAACTTGTTCTAGATCCCGGCTTTGATCCAAACCGCATCCTTCAAGACGAAGACATCTTTAATGTGACAGGAATGACCTATTCGCAGATGGTTCAATTTATGCGAACACGTGGTCCACTTGCCGACACCATGCTCACAGATATTGATGGGGTGAAAAAACCTGCATCACAAATTATCTGGCGTGTCACAACCTCCTATAAACTGAACCCGAAATACCTCCTTGCGCTCATCCAAAAAGAACAATCGCTCGTTGAAGATCCAGACCCGATACAAAAACAATTTGATTGGGCCGCTGGCTATGGCGTATGTGACAACTGCAGCAAGGATGATCCGAGCATTCAAGACTTCAAAGGATTCGCATCGCAACTGGAATGGGCTGCGAAACAACATCGTGAAAAATATCTGATGCAGATACTCGGGAATGGCCAAACACGCGCCGGAAAAGCTGCAGGCAAAACAATGACCGTCGATGGCATGAGCGTCACGCCAACGAATAACGCAACAGCCATGCTCTACAGCTACACACCACACCTTCATGGCAACTTAAATCTTTGGAGAATTTGGCGCCGCTGGTTTAGTTTAAGCTATCCGGATGGTTCAATCGTTCGTGGCACACCAAGTGGCAAAGCCTATCTTATTCGACTTGGACAAAAACGCGCATTTGAATCTCGTGCTGTTCTCGAGTCACTCGTTGACCCAAATAAAATCCTCACCGCCTCTGATACAGATCTGTCCGCCTATCTTGATGGCCCAAGTATTCAGTTTCCAAAATTTGCCCTCTTAAAAGACCCGAAAGGAAAGATGTGGCTTCTGACAGAAGGAGGGCGACGACAGATCGTTGATATGAAAGCGTTCCGAAAATTTGATTTTAATGAAGATGAACTCATTGATGTTACGGAAGAAGATTTAACCGACTACGATATTGAAGCACCAATTACGGTCAAAACAGAATTTCCTCAAGGGAAGGTATTACAAGACAAAACAACAAAAACATACTGGTATGTTGAAGATCAAACCAGGCACCTCATCCCAAGCAGTGTCTTCTTATCACTCTATTTTCAAGGACGCGTCATTAAACCGGTCACGCCAACAAAGCTGGCTACCTATACTGTTGGAGAGCCATATCAGCTTCATGACAGTGAACTTGTCCGCGGGGTGAAGCAAACGTCCGTCTATGTTGTTGAAAATGGCAAACTTCGGCCAATTCCTTCCGCAGAAGTCTTTGAAACCATTGGCTGGAAATGGAAAAACGTCGTGACCGTTGCAGACAAGGTTTTGGCAGACTATCCTATTGGTGACATGATCGCGCTAGAATCCGCCTTGGCAGTCAATGCCTCAGCAACTCCAACACCAACCTCAACGTCGCCTTTAACTTCAACCTCAACCCTTTCAAAGCTATGATCGTCTTTGGAGCCGTCGTCCCACATTCACCATTACTCATCCCGTCGATCGGCAAAGAACACAGGCAGGGACTTGCGGCAACGATCACCGCTATTCAAGAAATTGAACAGGCGCTCTATCTCGCAAAACCAGATACGCTCTGCATCATTGCTCCACACGGTTCACGATATCCTGACGCCTTCAGTATCAACCTTGGCTCAACATACAAAGGGAACTTTAAAACATTCGGTGATTTTTCAACCACCTTTGAAGCAAAAAGCGATTTTCTCCTGATCGATCATCTTCAGCGAAAACTTCGTGAAGAACAACTTCCATTCACGCTCACTTCCACGGAAGAACTTGACTACAGCTTCGGCGTACCAATCTTGACGCTTGCAACACACCTGACGAATTGGAAACTTATTCCGGTCTCCCCTTCAATGCTGGATGGAAAATCACACTACGAATTTGGCAAACAACTGAAACGAGTGTTACACGCAGAATCATCCCGCGTTGCCGTGATTGCGAGCGCTGATTTATCACACAAGCTTTCCGCAGCTTCTCCGGGAGGCACTTCCACACAAGGACCATTATTCGACGAGCTCATTAAAACGCACGTGGCAGACAAAACAGCAGATGCACTCATGGCGTTTGACCCAGCAACCATTGAACAGGCAAGCCAATGTGGATACCGCCCGATCATGACGCTCCTCGGTACACTCGATGAAATCAACGTTCAAGGTAAAGTCCTTTCCTACGAAGCTCCATTTGGCGTTGGGTACCTCACAGCAAGATTCGACATTCTCTAGAACCAACAGAACATCATGGCGCACTACCTTCGCGTCGTCCCAGCGGTCAGGACGATTTCT
>JAGOQX010000038.1 GCA_018063105.1 Patescibacteria group bacterium | reverse complement strand
CTCGTATATACTATACCTAATCCTTTATGAACTTTTCCCCATTACGTTCTCGTCTCGCTATTTCGTGTGCATTTTTATTCCTCTTTGGTGCCGGATGTTTTGGCAGTTCTGCGCCGGTCGCGACCGGTCCAGATGGTGGTGTGTGGAAGAGTGTTGACGGTGGGCAGACCTGGGCGCAAAAACGCGCGTTCGTGAGTGGTTCAAAAGTCACTGCAGGTGCCGGCAATATTGGTGTTGTCGCAATGGCATTTGATCCTCAGGATCGTAACGCGGTGTACCTTGGAACGCAGGGGAATGGACTTGTATTTACGTTAGATGGCGGAGAGTCATGGCAGCAATCTGTTGCATCAGATCCGACAAAGACCGCTTTAACGACCGGTCGCGTGAATGCAGTGGCAGTTGATCCAAAGAACAAGTGCACGGTGTACGCGGCGAGTGCGAATAAAATCTATAAAACAGAAACGTGTGGTCGAGATTGGGCACAAGTATTTTTCGATCCTCGCACAGACAAGGTCTTTACGCAGATCGCTGTTGATTGGTTTAATCCGACGATCTTATTTGCCGGCACATCTGACGGCGACATCTTTCGTTCAGCTGACTCTGGCGTCTCCTGGCAAACATCAAAGCGTGTTGATGGCGTTGCCATAACCAGTATCGCAATCGATCGTCATGATTCCCGCGTGTTGTATGTTGGAACGCAAGGGGAGGGTATTATGAAATCAACGGATTCAGGAACAACGTGGACACAAATCAAAAAAGAATTCGGTGATGAATATCAAGATGCGCGTCGCGTGATTCAGGTTGTGATTGATCCGGTTGATTCGCACACGATTTATGAAATTTCAAAATACGGGATTATCAAATCGGTTGATGCTGGGGCAACGTGGTCCGCAATTCCGTTGACATCGCCTCCGGGTTCAGTGAAGATTAGCTCGATGGCCGTTGATGCAAAGAACACGAAACATCTTGTCTATACAGGAACATCAGTCTTGCAGCTGAGTGCTGATGGTGGCGCAACGTGGGTTCCAAAGAAATTACCTTCTACACAAATTGGTTCATCCGTACTGTTTGATCCCATGGATTCAAACGTGATCTATCTGGCGACAGCAGCTCCAGTGACGAACTAGGGTGCGGGTTCACCTCCCTCTAGCTCCCTCCTTCATAAGGAGGGAGGACTTTGGTGTGATTTGCCACATCCCCCTCCTTACGAAGGAGGGGTTAGGGGCGGTTCTTTAGGTTGACGGAAGGGCAGGAAACTGGCACACTGGCTTTGATTTTCCTATGCCTAACCATATCGAAGCAGCCAAACCTGAGTTTCAAAATGTCATCGATCATTTAGATAAAGAATTGCACAATATTCGCAGTGGGCGTGCGAACGCTGCTATCGTTGAAGACGTGAAAGTTGAGGCCTATGGTTCCATGATGGAACTCAAAGGCCTTGCTTCGATTTCAGTTCCTGATGCAAAGACCGTTCAGATTGAACCGTGGGATCGGTCAGTGGTGAAGGATATTGAGAAGGCATTGATTATGGCGAATTTGGGCATGCAGCCAAACGTTGCAGGGACCGTCATTCGATTGTCCATGCCGATGATGACAGAAGAAAAGCGTAAAGAAACGGCAAAAGTTGTGCATCAAAAAGGGGAGCAAGCGCGCATCGGCATTCGTGGTGTTCGTGAAACGGTACGCGAAGCAGTGTTACAAAGTGAAAAAAATAAAGAGATGGGTGAAGACGATCGATTTCGTTTGTTGGAAGAGTTGGATAAAGCCATCGCAAAATATAATGCAGAAATTGACGAGCGGGTGAAAGAAAAAGAAACAGAAGTCTTAACAGTCTAACCTCTATGCCAATTTCCCCTGAACAAAAAATGGATCTCCTCGTGTCGCTCTGTAAGCGACGCGGATTCGTCTATCCGGATTCCGAGATCTACGGTGGTTTTGCGAATGCGTGGGATTTTGGCCCGTATGGCGCTGAACTAAAGAACAACATTCGAGATGCTTGGTGGAATCGATTTGTTCAATGTCGTGATGATGTTGTAGGGATCGATACACCGGTGATTCAGCACCCAAAGATTTGGGAAGCATCTGGTCACTTACAGAATTTCTCGGATCCATTAGTTGAATGTAAGCGTTGTCACCGACGTTTTCGCGCAGACCATCTTCTCGAAGCCAAGCAGGCAGAGCCTGGATATGACAAGGAACGTCCGCCTGAAATTGCTGATCTGAAGTGTCCGGATTGCGGTGGCATGTTTACGGATGTCATGCATTTTAACTTGATGTTCAAGACAGCGATTGGTGTTACGGATGAAGCTGCCTCCGTTGCCTATCTTCGTCCAGAAACTGCGGCTGGGATGTTTTCTGCATGGAAAAATGTGCGAGACAGTATGCGGAAAAAGTTGCCATTTGGTATCGCGCAAGTCGGAAAAGCATTTCGCAATGAAATCACTCCAGGGAACTTTATTTTCCGTCTTCGAGAATTTGAGCAAATGGAAATTGAATATTTTGTTCACCCAAATGATGCGGAACGCGCATTTGAACTTTGGTTGGTTGAACAAAAATCTTGGGTTACAGATGTGTTAAAGATTAGCGATGATAACGTGATCTATCGTGAAATCCCGGATGCAGATCGCGCGTTCTACTCGAAACGTTCGATTGATACAGAATACCAATACCCATTTGGTCAAAAAGAATTGTATGGTTTGGCGAATCGTACGGATTGGGATCTGTCTCGTCAGCAAGAAGCGTCTGGTGAAGATTTGCGTTGGTTTGACCAAGAGACGGGGGAACGTATCATGCCGTACGTTATTGAACCAACATGGGGATTAACACGCACGGTCTTGGCCGTCCTCTGTGAGCATCTGGACATTGACGAAGCTGACACGACAACAGAAGGGGAAAAAGAGCCTCGTATGGTGTTGCGTTTGCCTCCTCGTCTTGCGCCAGTGAAGGCTGCGATCTTGCCGTTGCAGAAAAAAGAGGAACTCACAACGATTGGAAAAGGAATTGTGGACGCCTGTCGTGCTGCAGGAATTGTTGTTGAATATGATGAAAGCGCATCCATCGGAAAGCGCTATCGCCGACAGGATGAAATTGGAACGCCGTGGTGTTTCACGATTGACTTCACCTCCGTTGAAGACAAGACCGTGACCGTTCGCGATCGTGACTCCATGTCACAAGAACGAATCGCGATTGCAGATGTGCCGGTGTGGATTGCGACGCGATTGCTTAAATAGATTCTTTCCCAACCATGAAACCAAAACCAAGAAAACTTTCGAATGGAATGTCCGTCCTTCTCGTCCCTCAAAAAGGGATTGAGTCAATGACCCTTCTCGTGATGTGTCGCGTTGGTTCGCGATACGAGACGAAGGAGATTAACGGTGCATCGCACTTCATCGAGCACTTGATGTTCAAGGGAACGAAGCGACGACCGAACACGCAGTTGATTTCTCGCGAATTGGATCGCTACGGTGCGGCATACAACGCGTATACGGATAAAGATATTACCGGGTACTACATCAAGATGGATGCGGCGAAGACATCGTTGGCCGTGGACATGTTGCATGACATGTTATTCCACTCATTGTTCGACGCAGCAGAGCTGGATCGTGAGCGAGGGGTGATCATTGAAGAAATTAATATGTACGAGGATAATCCTCAGGCACATGTTGAAGATTTGGTTGAGGGTTCTCTATTCCCGAATTCAACGCTGGGATGGAATATTGCCGGACCACGCGAAGTGATTCGAACGGTGACGCGCGATCAATTAATTACCTACCGAGACGCATACTATATCCCGGAACGCATGACGATTGTTGCGTCCGGAAAAATTCAACCTGGGTTCATGGCATTGCTTGAAAAAACATTTGGTCGCGTTAAACGCGATGGGGTGGATACGGCATTTACACCATTTACACCGCCAGCCACTTTGAAGAATTCCGTTTCGTATCAAGATAAAAAAACAGAACAGGTTCAACTCGCAGCATCATTCTACGGATTGCCATTAGGACATGAAGATCTTCCGGCTGTCGGACTCCTCGCAAATATTTTAGGCGGGACGATGTCGTCACGTTTATTCGTAGAAGTTCGTGAGCGTCGTGGGTTGTGCTATTCCGTTCATGCAGGTCATCAAGCTCGAGAAGACGTCGGTGTTTTTTCTGTGATGGCTGGCTTAGATAAGAAGCGAGTCAAAGAAGCATCAGAGGTGATTTTTAACGAGATCAAGAAAATTACAAAGACGCCGGTGACAACAGAAGAGTTGAAACGAGCAAAGGACCACGTTCGTGGGCGAACCATGCTGGCGTTTGAGGATTCTGCCACTCAGGCGGAGTGGTATGGACGACAATGGCTGTTTGAGCGTAAGATCAAGTCTCCCGAGGAACGTATGCACCTGATTGAACAGGTGACGGCTAAACAGATTCTTTCTGTTGCCAAGCACATATTGCATCCGGAGCGTATGGCCGGTTCGGTGATCGGACCATTCGGGAAGAAAGAGCATGTGACGTCGTTATTCCAGTGGTAATCCCTACGTTTGTATGAAAAAAATTATTATTGCGAATTGGAAAATGCACTACGGCCCGATCAAAGCGGGTGGCTGGGTTCGTGCATTCCGCCGTGAGCGTCTTCCGAAGGATGTGGACATCGCCGTTGCCGTTCCATTCATTTCCATGGCAGCTGCACGCGCATCATTAGGTCGTGCCTCGATCCCTGCACTTGCTTCACAAGATTGTTTTTGGAATGAAGAGGGTCCATTCACGGGTGAAATTTCACCGGGCATGTTGCGTGAATTTGGCGTTGAATATTGTCTCGTTGGTCACAGCGAACGCCGCTCCCATCTTGGAGAAACGGATGAGATGGTTGCAAAGAAAGCGATGGCACTGCAAAAGGCCGGTATCGTTCCCGTCATTTGTGTTGGTGAAACAGAAGCTCAACGAAAAAAAGGCGAAGCAATGAAAATTGTGAAGGCGCAGGTGCTTGCATCATTAGCCGGACTTTCTGCAACATCAAAAATCATTCCGGTGTTTGCGTATGAACCGATCTGGGCGATTGGATCCGGAAAACCATGCTCCCCAGAAGATGCAAAAGAAATGCATGCAGCGATTCGTTCCGTCCTTGTGAAGAAGTTTGGCAAGAACGCAGAAGCAATGCGCATTATTTACGGTGGTTCTGTTGATGTTCGGAATGTCGCGGAATATTCTACAACGACAAACGTTGATGGTGTTCTCGTTGGTGGCGCATCACTCGATCCTCGTGGGTTCGGTCTTTTGTGTCGTGCGGCCATTCCTGCATAAGATATGCTCATTTTCTTCCTGCTCATTGTAGCTGCTGCATCCATTTTATTGATTGCGTGGTTATTGATGGTGCACTGGAAAGAAATTCGATTGCTGGATCCAAACTCCATCGCGGAAGAGCGTGAGCGTCAAAAACGTGATGAATTACTGATGCATCGATTGACGCGTATTCATACGGGAAAGATTGCACCGGTAAAAGCGATTGCCCAGAAGGCGATACACATGGGGAAGACAACGTTTCATGCCGGATATTTGAAGTTGGTTCGATTAGAGAAATTCTATCAACATGCAAAAGCTCCGTTCGCGTCCGTCGCACCGTCCGTGAAAGATCGCGTGAAATCACTTCTTGATGACGCGCGCTCTCTTGGTCGAGACATGAAATGGGCGGATGCAGAGCGTCGATATCTTGAAGTTCTCACGATTGATGCGCGAAGCTTCGAAGCGTACAAAGGACTTGGCGGAATTTACCTCAAGCAAAAACTTCCGGTTCAAGCAAAAGAAACGTTCGAGTTTATCCTGAAGAGCAAAAAAGCTGATGATATCGTGTACGCTGGGCTCGCAGAGATCGCGGAACAAGAAGGGGATTTGAAGCGAGCAGAAGAGATGTTGTTAAAGGCGCTGGAATTCCGTCCACGTCTAGCTCACCGCCACGCCGAGCTCGCATCATTTTATCTGAATCATGATCAGGCCCGAAAAGCATGGTCCTATGCGAAGAAAAGTGTGGAGCTAGAGCCAAAATCCGTGAAGTACCTTGAATTATCTTTGGATGCTGCTATAATCCTCGGCGATCGGATAGAAGCTCAGCGCTGCTACGACAAGCTCCGCCTAGCCTCGGAAGATCGTCAAAAGGTGCAGAATTACAAGGATAAAATCGACGCTCTTTCCGCATAAAAACATGCCGTTGTAGCTCAGTTGGTAGAGCGCGTCCATGGTAAGGACGAGGTCACCGGTTCAAATCCGGTCAGCGGCTCCATGGTCCTCTTCGCCTTCAGGCGAACCGGATCCCTTGCGCAGCAAAGCGCAGACGGCGAGCAAAGTGTAGGAAGGGCGCCGCGCCCGACCGAAACGCCGCCTCGCAACGTCGAGCATGGGTGGGTACCGAAGCGGTCAAACGGGGCAGACTGTAAATCTGCTGGCCTTGCGCCTTCGAAGGTCCGAATCCTTCCCCACCCACCAGAAAAAAGTCGACTTCATTGTCGGCTTTTTTATTTGGTTCAGCTGTTTTCTGATGTATTGGTACCGATAAGCGACCATTGATCATGATCGTTATAACGAAAA
>JAGOQX010000037.1 GCA_018063105.1 Patescibacteria group bacterium | reverse complement strand
TCCGTACCAAGTTCGAGTACAAATACGCGAGCGCGAAGCTTCATCAAGCCGATAGACGTGAAGAGTGCGGTTCCGAGAAGCTTTAACCACAGCACCGGTGAACGGTGCGGCATTTGACATCCAAAGACGACGAGCGGAACGCCGAGTTCATTGTTGTAATTCTTCTCCGTCATCACAACACCGGTTCCAGCTTCATGCGCGCCTAACGCAATACCGATCGCTGTTTTTGTGGACGTTTTGCCCACAGACCCGGCCACGCCAATGACCAGCGGGCGTTCGCGTTGAAAAGATCGCGAAACACAGGTGCCCAGAAAACGCTCAAAATAGTGTTGGAGATTTGCCATACGGAAATAGTCTACGCCTACCGGGTCGAACTTGTCGATGTGGAGATAATTGGAGCAATCACGGCCGGCTTAATGACCCCAATTGGACGCTCCGGAGGGATTTGATAATAACTCAGAAGAAAGCTAGCCATTTCTCCGAACAGTGGCCCAGCTGAAGACTCTGCCCATTCTACATCACGTGGACGATCAAGTTTTACTAACATGACAAATTTAGGATCGCTCGCTGGAGCAAAGCCTGCGAATGAACCGATGTTCACATCTTTCAAATACGCACCACCCGGACCAGGAACCTGAGCTGTTCCTGTTTTTCCGGCGACCCAATATCCCGGAACGCCAGCGCGTTTTCCATGTCCGTTTTCAACCACTGACACAAGCATCCCAGAAATAAGACGAGAGGCTCTCGGAGAAATTGGTTGTGCAACGACCTGTGGTTTTGTTTGCTCGTGCGTGCCATCTGCATGAATCAACTCATCAACGATATAAGGACGCATCAATTTTCCGCCATTCGCCAATGCCCCGTATGCGGCGATCAACTGAATTGGCGTTGTGGTGATCCCCTGTCCGAACGAACCGGTTGCGGCAAAAATATCTCCTTTCTTTGTGAGTGACGAAATATTTCCCTTTGCTTCCGGCGTGAGTTCGATATCTGTTTTTTTCCCAAATCCAAACGCCTCCATGTATTGTCGAAATGATTCTTTTCCAAGCTGACGTTGCACGAAAATCGTGCCCGTATTCAGCGACTCATCCAACACCTGCGTCATCGTTGTGAGCCCATGTGCCTTTCCATCAGAATTTTTTATTTTAAATCTATCGATTTCTTCAACCCCCTTATCAACGTACGTTGTGTTTGGTGAGATCTTTCCCGCATCCAACGCAGCTCCCAGCGTAAACGCTTTAAAGATTGAACCAGGCTCATACGCACCCAACGTCACCGGATTATTCAGCACGCCCAAATCTTTCACCTTGCCATATTCCGATGGATCAAAGTCTGGCGACGAACAGGCGGCAATAATCGCACCGGTCTGTGGCTCCATCACAATGATTGAACCCTGATCTGCGCCATGCTTTTGAACTGCCTTCTGTACGAGGTCACAGGCCTTATACTGAACGGATCGATCAATCGTCAGCACCACGTCAGAACCATTCTTTGCCTGCACCAATGTCGTTTGACCGATTGTGAGCTGTCGTCCGCCTGCATCCTTCTCCCCTTGCAATTGCCCGACCGTTCCAGCGAGTTGTGTTTCAAACGCTTTTTCTAATCCGTATTTTCCAATCATCATCCCCTCAGGATCTGCCCCAACAAACCCCACGAGTTGGCCGCCCATCATTTTTTCTGGATAGAGTCGCGCCGTTGACTTCACCCACCCGACACCGGGTAATTTTAATTCCTGAATTTTTGCCAACGTGTCTGCATCCACATCCTTTGCGAGCGATTCATACGGATCATCTGCACGCTTTGTAATTTTCGCAACCGTATCCGCATCAGATAGCGAGAGGATCGCTGCAAGTTGATGCGCCTCGTTCACCGGATCTTTCATGTCTTTCGGAACAGCATATACCTGCCAAGACACACGGTTCGTTGCCAATGGATGAAGCTGACCATCTCCCCGATCTCGAACCAAAATCTGACCACGAACGGGCAACAACTTGGATGCAAGCTCATGCTGATCGGAGGCGTAGAGCGAGTACATGCCATATTGCGAAATTTGCAAATACCCTAAACGCAAAATGAGCAACGCCGCAGCAATGCCGAATGACACGAAGATAAAATTCCAGCGTGCCGGTGATTCAAATGAAGATCGTAACGAATGACGCCCAAGAACCATGGGCCCATGATATCACGTTCCGTATCGTCGTTCCCGTTCTGCGAATGTTTCTAGCGCGCGATCAAATTCTGGACGATCAAATTCAGGCCAATGTTTCTGCGACCAAAAAAATTCACTGTATGCAGACTGCCATGTTAAAAATCCGGAGAGACGCTCTTCCCCACTTGTGCGAATGATCAAATCTGGATCCGGCATGTCTGGCCAATACAGATGACGCGCGAATGATTCTTCGGTAATCTCACTTGATTTCACACCTGCATCAATCATCGCTTTGCACGCATCAATAATTTCTGGACGTCCGCCGTAGTTAACGCACAATGCCAACGTCGCTGTCGTATTGTTCGCCGTCTTTGCCTCAACATCATCAATAGCTCGCAAAATCGACGGACGTAACCCTTCGCGACGACCGACCACTTTGATTCGGACACCTTCTTCCATGTATCGATCAATTTCTTTGGTTAGTGCACGTTCAATCAAGTCCATCAGATATCCCACCTCTTCTTGCGTTCGTTTCCAGTTCTCCGTTGAAAATGCAAACACGGTCAACAATGTGATACCGCTCTCAATACACCATCGAGAGACCTCGTGTAGTTTGTCATACCCAACACGATGACCCTCAATGGAAGGCAACCCCTGACTCTTCGCCCATCGGCGATTCCCGTCCATGATAATGGCCAAATGTTTGATTGATGACGTCATAATGCTGGTTGAGAATATCGAGTTCAGCCGGTTCGGTCAAGAAACGCACAGGTATTGATGAACCAGAAGCCATCTGTTACGATGCGCCCGTTCAAACGTCAGCAAGCTTCCCAATTCACTCATTTCATCGGGCTATGTCCTTGACATAGTCCCTCTTCATTCGGAATCATGTAAGCAAGCTTCCCTGTTCACTCATTTCATCGGGCTATAGCGCAGTTGGTAGCGCGCGTCGTTCGGGACGACGAGGCCGTGGGTTCGAGTCCCACTAGCCCGACCATTAGAAAACCCCCAAATCGGGGGTTTTCTGTATGTGAAAAAAGAACGACCTTTGACGATCGATGGAAGCTCTGCTATACAGGTACCTCGTTCCACTGCTAACAAGGGGTTATCATGGAACCGCACACCGAACTTCCGCTCTCCTCACGCTGCTGCAGCGTCCCGATCTATCTCGTCGAAGGCGACGGCCGCCATTTCGGAGTCTGTAGCAAGTGTCGTGGCTTCGAAGTCCAGGTTCATCCGGTCACCTACCGTCTCGAGTGGCTCGACACCAACATCTCGCCCTGGTCACAGACACAGGGCACTCGTCCATCTGCGGGATTCATCATCGAACTTCCGTCGTAGCATTCTCCACCTCCCGCCAGGAAACTTCCTGGCGGCTTTCTTTTTACAACAAAAATTTTCTGAACAATCCAATCATACCGGACAAATATGATATACTGTTTTCAAATATATGCTCCTCACCTCCTTACGCTCCCAGCGTCGTTCTGCGCTCATGCAGTCCATCGTTTTTATCAGCGGTCTCTTCTGCTCGTTACTCGCTCAGTCCCCTGTATACGCCGCATCAACTTGTACATTTAACGGACCAGGAACAGATTGGGCGGATGTCGCGAATTGGTCTTGTGGAGCAGCGCCAGGCGTTGGTGGACAATACTACGGGGATGTTATTATCGCGAACGGAAAAACATCTAATATCAACGGATCGAATGGGACAATTTCCATCGCCGGATCACTCACGATCAATCAAGGAGCATCCGTCACAGTAGGTTTTAACAATCCAGCCGCTCTCTATGTCGACACACTCCAAAATAACGGGGCTATCTCTAGTACCAATTCCTCGGGCATAAATGCAAAATGGCTTACCAACGCCGGTACGCTGAACAGCGTGGGCTACCTTGGTACGGCAAATATCTTAACAAATAATTTAGGTGCCAGCATACAGCTCGGACTCAACGGAGCAAGAATATCCGGAAGCGGCTTAATCAACAACGGAACCTTTGACTGTGGACCAGCAGAAGTCATCTTTGAAGGACCATGGATTCAAGGTAACGCATCTAGCTTTTTGACCAGTCAAGCCCATGGAATTCAATTCAATGGACCGTCACTACAAGTTATCTCAGGACCATTTTCTATTCCAGTTGGATACGTGCAAACAAACGGCAATGTAAATTTTCAAGGTTCACTTACAACGAAATACCTCGCGGTCAAAAGCGGATCAACGGTGAATCTCTTCGGAGCATCAGTCGTTACTGAGTCGCTCACAATCGCTGCGAATGCCGCACTTAAACTTGCCTCTTTTCAAACGTTAACCGCTCCACCATTTAGTAATCTTGGGCTCATTCAACAGCAAGGTGGATCCAAAATCATCACACAGTCCACCGTTTCAATTACCGACGTAGCTCATACACCTATAGGTCAGTATACTGTTCCTGGTTCAGCGTATATCACTATCTATGATAGCAACCGAAATCTTGATGGAACGATTCCAGAATCCATCTCAGTGCAAGTTCGAGGCGCAGATGCTATCGGTGCAGATCTCGAAACACAAATCGCACTCCAAAGTCAATCTTCACCAGATCAAGGAGTATTCTATATCGCAGCACTTCCAATCATTGTCAGCGCAAATCCAATATCTGAAAACGGAACAATGGAAGTATCAGGCTCTGGCACAATGACGGTCACCTATACCGATCCACAAGATGCAAACGATCAAAAAACAGCAAGTGTATTTCTTTCTGTGCCAAATCAAGCAGACGTCACACCTCCAACCGTCTCCTTTGCTAGCCCAACAAATGGTGCGACCGTTTCAGGATCTATTTCTATTGGCGCAGCAGCAACGGACAACGTTGGTGTTACAGGCTATGTATTCAAAGTTGATGGAACAGTCCTCACATCTGGATCAGGGTCAGGATCTGGATCAGGTTCAAACACAAGAACCTGGAATACAGCGGCCGTGTCTAATGGAACACACACGCTAACCGTAACCGCATCGGATGCTGCAAATAATCAGGCTACGGCGACAATCACTGTATCAGTCAACAATCAACAGGTCCAAGCAGATGTCACGCCACCGACGGTCTCGTTTCCAGCTTCAATGAATACGAACGTTTCAGGAGCTTCCGTACCCTTTAGTGCTGCGGCCTCTGATAACGTGGGCGTCACAAAAGTGGAGTTTCGTATTGATGGAAATCTCATCGATACCGTCATGACTTCACCGTTCGATACAATCTGGGATGCATCCGGTGCCACGAACATTGGAACACACACACTCACCGCAAAAGCCTACGATGCTGCAAATAACAGCGCGATGACTTCTGTGCAAATCACCGTTACTGCTCAGGGTCAAGTCGTAGACACGGTTAAACCGGTCGTCTCTTTTATCACACCATCCAATGGTGCAACCGTTTCTGGATCAACCGTGACCGTTAGCGCAGTTGGTACAGACAACAGCGGTACACCGCTTCTTGTTTTCAAAGCTGACAACATCGTCCTCCCAATGAACGCAGTCATGCCTGACACCGTAATATGGGACACAACACCATACACAAACGGCAACCATCAACTTTCCGTGACCGCAACAGATGCAGCAAACAACAGCACGACAGCGATCATAAATGTTATCGTTCAAAATGGCACGAATGATTCTGAAAAACCGATTGTCTCTCTCACCTCACCTCTCGACGGCGCAACGGTTTCTTCAGTAGTCACGCTAGAAGCAACAGCAAGTGACAACGTTGGCGTTGAAGGCGTCATGTTTAAAGTCGACGGCATTCCGGTTGGAAACGAGGTCAAACTATCTGGTTCATCATTCTCCACCACATGGAACTCTGCATCTTTCTCCAACGCAGATCACATCATTACGGCGGTTGCTCGAGACGCAGCAAACAATTCAAAATCAACGTCTATCACCGTAACGGTACTCAACGCTGTTCAAGAAAACAATGTTCCCAACGTTGATACTTCCGTACCAAAAATCTCAATCACAAAACCAACAAATGGAGCCGCAGTCTCTGGATCAGCTGTTTCTCTCCTTGCAACAGTAACGGATAATGTCGGTGTCGTTGGTGTCTTCTTTGACATTGATCAGATCCCACTCGGTTCAGAAATCTCGACGCAGCCGTATTCAAAAATCTGGGATTCAACGTCTGTTTCCAATGGTGAACACACATTCACCGTTACCGCATACGACCTTGGCAACAACGTCGCAACGGCCAGTGTAAAATTCAATGTTGCAAATCAAGAACAGACAAAAGCACCAGTGTTTCCAGTCTATACGGGTAGCAACGTCTATACCCAACCTCAACAAGCGCAATATACCCTGTCTCAATTTCAAGCATTGCAGGTTTCAGGCGGAGCCGTTCATAAACTCATCAAACTCCCAGATGACGGCAACCCAACGACGCAAGAAGACACTGCAGTCTACTACAT
>JAGOQX010000011.1 GCA_018063105.1 Patescibacteria group bacterium | reverse complement strand
TGCAGAGATGCGAACGGGTGAAGGAAAGACATTGACCGCTGTTGCACCGGTGTACCTGAATGCCCTGACCGGAAAAGGTGTTCATGTGATCACGGTCAACGATTACCTCGCACGTCGTGATACGGTTTGGATGGGTCGTGTGTATCACGCATTGGGTTTGACCGTTGGATGTATTCAGCACGAAAGCGGTTTTATCTATGATCCGGAATTTAAACGACCGGAAGAAAAGGCAGAGGGCGATACGACGGAAGCGTTTAAAGTTGATATGGAATATCTGCGCCCTGTTAGCCGCCAAGAAGCGTATCGTGCGGATATCACCTATGGAACGAATAATGAATTTGGATTTGACTATCTTCGCGACAACATGGTTCCTCGCCTTGAGGAGATGGTGCAACGTGAATTGAACTACGCGATTATCGATGAAGTCGATTCGATTCTCGTTGATGAAGCACGGACGCCGCTCATCATTAGCGCTCCGGCAGAAGAGGCAGCTGACTTGTATTATCGTTTTGCAGATCTCGTGAAACAACTTGATGCAACAACCGATTATGTTGTTGATGAAAAACTTCGCGCTTCAACGTTGACGGAGCAGGGTATCGAGAAGATTGAAAAGTGGTTGGGTGTTGAGAATTTGTACGTTCAAGGCGGCATGCGCATGGTTCATCATCTTGAACAGGCACTGAAAGCGCACGCATTGTTTAAGTTGGATCGAGACTACGTTATTAAGGACG
This sequence comes from Patescibacteria group bacterium, assembly GCA_018063105.1. GTDB lineage: Bacteria > Patescibacteriota > Patescibacteriia > 2-12-FULL-60-25 > 2-12-FULL-60-25 > JAGOQX01. Next base: position 26,745 of record JAGOQX010000011.1, on the reverse strand, counting down.
GAGAAATTATCATTGTCGATGAGTTCACGGGTCGCATGATGATCGGTCGTCGCTATTCTGAGGGGTTGCATCAGGCGATTGAAGCAAAGGAAAAAGTTGCGATTCAACGCGAATCGCGAACCATGGCAACGATTACATTCCAGAATCTGTTCCGTCTCTACAGCAAGCTCGCTGGTATGACGGGAACGGCGATGACGGAAGCGGAAGAGTTCCACAAAATCTACAAACTGGAAGTGTTGTCTATTCCAACAAATAAGACGACGCAGCGCCGTGATGCTCCGGATCGTGTGTATAAGACTGAGATTGCAAAATTCCAGGCAGTTGTTGATGAGATTCAACGCTTGCACGAAAAAGGGCAGCCTGTTCTGGTCGGAACGGTTTCCATTGAGAAGAATGAAATTTTGGGCGAACTCTTAAAGGCGTCCGGTGTTCCATTTCAACTCTTGAATGCAAAGAACCACGAACGTGAAGGTGAGATTATCGCACAAGCCGGTCGTAAAGGGGGAGTGACGGTGGCCACAAATATGGCTGGCCGTGGTGTTGATATTTTGCTTGGTGGAAATCCACCAGACCCGAAAGAAGCGGAAGAAGTGCGAGCGCTCGGCGGTCTTCACGTCCTCGGTACAGAGCGTCATGAATCTCGTCGTATCGACAATCAGCTTCGTGGTCGTTCCGGTCGTCAGGGTGATCCAGGTTCAACGCAGTTTTACGTTTCCATGGAAGATGATCTGATGCGCATCTTTGGTTCTGATCGTCTAAAGAGCCGAATGGACATGTTGGGTTTGCCGGATAACGAAGCGATTGAAAGCAAGATGTTGTCGAGTGCAATCGAGACGGCGCAAAAGAAAGTGGAAGGTCATAACTTCGATATTCGAAAGCATCTGTTGGAATATGATGATGTCTTAAACAAACATCGCACGGTTATCTACAAACGTCGCCGTGATATTTTGAAGGGCGCACAAGAACGAACCGTTGATGGTGTTCGTCCGTTGAAGGCTGCGGTGATGCAAACGGTTGAACGTGAAGTTGAACAGGTTGTTTTGTTCCACACGCCAGAAGAATCACCTGAAACATGGGATGTCGAAGAAATTGAAAAAATGTTGTCCGGCCTCTTCCCGGCAAGCATTGATGTGAAAGGGAAGTTCGATGTGATTCATACGCAAGCACAGGGTCGTGCAGACATCGCCGCACGACGGACGGCGTTAATTGAAGGAATCATGAAGATCGCGGAAGAAGCGTACACGCAGATTGAGCAAAAGGTTGGTGACACCGTACGCATGGCAGAAATTGAAAAAGCCGTCATGATTCAATCCGTCGACATGTTCTGGGTGGAGCATTTGGAATCCATCGAGCATCTTCGTCGTGGGATTGGATTACAAGGATACGGTCAACGTGATCCACTCGTGGAGTATAAACGTGAAGCCTACCGAATGTTCAATCAGTTGCTGGTGACGATTGACAAATATGTTGCAAACGCAATTTTCAAAATTCAACTTGCTCAAGAAATTGTAGAACAAGAAATTCAGCAACCCATCGCTGGAGCCGGAGAGTTGTTTTTAGCCGGTCCACCAAAAACATCAAATGAACGTCCGGGATCTGCTCAAACATCCGGAAAGGATCCATACCAAAACGTCGGACGAAACGACCTCTGCCCATGTGGAAGTGGAAAGAAGTTTAAGAAGTGCCACGGGGCGTAAATAGAAAGGGGTGCCAGACACAGGTATAGACATTTTTTTGCTGCGAAACTCGTTTTTTGATGTACCAGATTTTGGTGCTCGAACAGTCTTGCTGCAAAAAAATGTCTATACCTGTGTCTGGCTATAGGAGGTGGTTTCGGGCTTTCCACTTGCGAAAAACCCGTTCTTCGTCTACTCTTTGACCCATTCTGAACTATGTCTAAACCTACCCCAACCGTTGTAACGACGTCTTCCGTAAAGAAGCGCGTTGCACTCATCATGGTATTGGCGATTATCGCTGCTGCCGTGGCTTATCCGCCGCCGGCAAATGCTGTTATTGATTTCGTGAATAAGACCTTTGGCGCGTCCATTGGTCATATTGAGAAGGGATTTGTCCTTGGTCTTGATCTGCAAGGCGGCACACGTCTTGAATACGAGGCAGATGTGACCAAGATCGGTCAGTCTGAGCGGAGCGGTGCGGTGGATGGTGTCCGCGATGTCATAGAGCGCCGCGTGAATTCATTGGGTGTTTCTGAGCCATTGATTCAAACTGCACGCGTGGGTGAAGATTGGCGCGTGTCCGTTGAGCTCGCCGGTATTCGCGATGTGAATGAAGCAATCAAATTGATTGGTGAAACGCCAATCTTGGAATTTAAAGAACAAAATACGGATCAGCCGCGAGATTTGACTGCAGAAGAAAAGAAAAAGATGGATGCTGATAATGCGGCAACAGTTGCAAAGGCTAATGCAGCATTGGCAGGAATTTTGAAGGATCCGAATTCACTCGGAACGGTCGCAAGTCTTTCTTCGAATGAATCCGTTTCAAAAGCGAATAACGGAGACTTAGGCTTTATTAAGGACAAGCCGGAATATGCTGCATTGTATGATGCGGTGAAGAATGAAAAGGCTGGAACAATTATTCCTCGCTTGATTGATACCTCCTCCGCCTCAATTATCGCAAAGGTAGAAGAATCAAAAGTTGCAAGCACGGAGGTGAAGGCTGCGCATATCTTGATTCAATTCGCCGGCGCACAAAATGCACCAACGAGCACAACGGCTACGAAAGAACAGGCTCGTGCGCAGATTGAAAAGATTCGAAAAGAGGTGACACCAAAAAACTTTGCAGATTTGGCAAAGAAATATTCTCAAGAACCTGCCGCAAAAGAATCTAGTGGAGATCTTGGATATTTTGGGAAGGGTGCCATGGTGCCTGAATTTGAAACGGCAGCGTTCGCAACCAAGGTGGGTGAGATCTCACAGGTTGTTGAAACACCATTTGGATTTCACATTATTTACGTAGAAGCTGACCGAGCGATCAACGACGTTCATGTTCGAGCGGTGTACTACAAGAAGGTACAGGCGTCAGACATCTTGCCTGCACCAAGTGAATGGAAGGCGACTCAGTTAACAGGAAAGCAATTAAAGAGTGCACGAGTTGAGTTTGATCAACGAACAGGTGCGGCTCAAGTTGCGCTTCAGTTTGACGATGAAGGGTCTAAATTGTTTGCCGAGATCACAAAGAAGAATTTGCAAAAACCGGTCGCGATCTTCTTGGACGGTCAAGCGATCTCGATTCCAACCGTTCAAAGTGAAATCACGGGTGGTCAAGCGGTTATCAGCGGTAACTTTAGCATTGATGAGGCAAAAGTATTGGCCCAACGTTTGCAGGCTGGTGCATTGCCAGTGCCGATTAAGTTGATCGCGCAACAATCCGTTGGTCCAACGCTTGGTCAGGATTCTGTTGATAAGTCATTACGTGCCGGAATGTTTGGCTTCCTCTTTGTCGCATTGTTCATGTTGTTCTGGTACCGCGTTCCTGGCTTCTTCGCCATTCTATCGCTTGGTTTGTACGTGGGCATCTCCTTCATGGTTTTCAAGCTCTTACCAGTCACGATGACGCTCTCCGGTATCGCTGGGTTCATCTTGTCTCTTGGTATCGCAGTTGATGCGAACGTGCTCGTGTTCGAGCGGTTGAAAGAAGAACTCCGCAGCGGAAAATCATATCGCACAGCATTAGAAGAGGCATTTAAGCGTGCATGGCCGTCGATTCGAGATGGAAATGCAACAACATTGATCTCCTGCGCAGTCTTGTATTGGTTCTCTTCATCTATCATTAAGGGCTTCGCTTTAACACTTGCTATCGGTATCGTGATGTCGTTGTTTACCGCGATCGTGGTAACGCGCAATGTGTTGCGATTGGTTGCAACGTCACGGATTCAGGAAAAAGCTCCGTGGTTGTTCCTTGATTCATCCAGCAAGAAATAGAACGTATGAATATCATTAAATTACGCTCAGTGTGGTACGTCATCTCCGCGGTATTGGTCGGAGGATCGCTTGTCTTGTTGGCAACGTTTGGTTTGAAGCAGGGGATTGATTTTACCGGAGGTACAGAGTTAAGCGTGCGTTTTGAGAAGCGTCCAACACCTGTTGAAGTTGAAGGTGTATTAACGTCATTCCAGTTGGGTGAAATCACGATCCAACCGGTCGGTGATACAGACATGAACGTGCGCATGAAGACGATTGAAGAAAATCAACATCAGGACATCGTCAAAAAGTTGGGAGAATCATTTGGGAAGGTTTCTGAATTACAATATAACGCCATCGGTCCTGCGGTTGGTGTTGAGCTCAGACAAAAATCCGTTTCCGCTCTCACGATCGTGTTCCTTGCCATCTTGGCATTCATTGCATGGTCATTTAGAAAAGTTGCCGCACCGGTCAAGAGTTGGAAGTACGGGATGATCGTGTTGGCAACGGCATTTCACGATGTGGCTATTCCGCTCGGTCTGTTTGCTATCTTAGGAAAATACGCTGGCGTTGAAATCGGCACACCGTTCATTGCCGCCATTCTCACGATCATGGGCTACTCCATTAATGACACGATCGTTGTGTTAGATCGCGTTCGCGAAAATTTGCAAAAGACAACAGGCGTCTTCGAAGATATTGTTGAGCGTTCCGTTCAGCAAACAATGTTGCGTTCATTCAACACCTCAATGACTACGACGCTGGCATTGCTCGCCGTCTACTTCTTTGGTGGTGAATCAATCAAAAATTTCGCCTTAGCATTGATCGTTGGTATTGTAACCGGAACCTATTCTTCCATTTTTATCGCGTCACCATTGTTGGTTACGTGGAACAAGTGGAGCCATCGAAGCAAATCGTAGGGGCGTAAGGCTTACGCCCTGCGTTCTCAAAATCAAAGACCTCCGCTGCATCAAGACGTAGCGGAGGTCTTTGTGTTATACTAGGTGTAATTCACATGGATCAACTATTTCAAATTGATTGGTCATTCGTAGATCGTTTTGGCGATAATCCGTTTCTCGCCATGGTCTTTTTTCTGATGAATGGGGGATGGCTCCTATTTATCTGGTTATTCGGCTGGATAGCCGTTCAGATGTGGAAGGATTGGCGTCAGGGGCTGCATGCAGCAAAGCGAGAGTTTATCGTATTGGCTATTGATATCCCGAAGCTACACGAACAGGGTCCACGTGCGGTTGAAAATGCATTTGCCTATTTGGCCGGTGCGCACGCTTCAGAGTCTTGGACGGACACGTGGATTCGGGGAAAAACACAAGATACGATCGCCGTAGAAATCGTTTCCATCGAAGGTCGTGTTCAATTTATTATGCGAACCGTCAGAGGGTTCCGTGATTTATGTGAAGCGTCTATTTTTTCTCAATATCCAGATGCTGAAATTTCTGAAGTTGAAGATTATTCAACAAAGGTCCCGCATCACTATCCAGACGAAGAGTGGGATTTGTGGGGAACGGAAATGGTGCCGGTGAAGTCTGATATTTATCCATTAAAGACATTCGTTGATTTTGAAGATAAGGTTTCCGGAGAATTAAAGGATCCAATTTCTGCCTTGTTGGAAGGTTTTTCGCGTCTTGGTCCTGGCGAGCAGGCGTGGTATCAGATCGTGATGACGCCGATTGCGCAAGGTGATTTTGCAAAAAAAGCAGAATTAGCCGTTAAGAAAATGAAGGGTGAAAAGGTTGAGGCGAAAAAGAATATTGTTGAAAAAATTATTGATTTACCGATTCAAGCAATTATTTTTGTCGCAGAAGCGCTATTCGCTGGATCAGAGCCAGCAAAACCGAAAAAAGAAGAAAAGAGTCAGCCAAAAATTATGGGCATGACGCAAGCGGAAAAAGATGTGATTGCTGGTATCGAAAATAAAGCGTCAAAGATCAACTATCTGTGTAAGATTCGATTTGTCTATGTCGGGAAGAAGCAGGTTGTTTCAAAGGGCCGTGTGGTGAATCCGTTTATTGGCGCGATCAAGCAATACAACACAAATAGCATGCAGTCATTGAAGCCGGACTTGAAGCACGTTGGAATGAGTGGAGCGATTTGGTGGTTTAAGGATCGAAGAAACAATGCTCGAAAAAACCATCTGATCCATGCGTATAGGGCTCGTTCTAATTGGTCTGGGATGCCGGCATTTCATCTTTCGAGTGAGGAACTGGCTTCATTGTGGCACTTCCCACACAGTCTCCAGGTAAAAGCTCCGCAATTAAAACGAACCGAATCGAAGCGCTCAGAGCCTCCAGTGAATATTCCATTCGGATAATTGATCTCTTTCCACATGCCTGTTGAATATAACCATGATCACGAAAACGAAATTACGCTCTTTGCAGAGACGAATTTTCGAAATGCAAACCGTCGATTCGGAATCAAAACAGATGATCGTCGCCGCCACATCTACATCATCGGAAAAACGGGTATGGGAAAGACAACACTCATGGAAAACATGGTGTTGTCCGATATTGTTGCCGGTCATGGTGTCTGTTATGTGGATCCGCACGGTGATACAGCGGAAAAGATGTTGGATTTTATCCCCGCGAATCGCATCAATGATGTCGTGTACTTCAATCCGGCAGATCAGGAGTACCCAATGGGATTTAATATTTTGGAAACGGTCGCTGAGAATGAAAAACATCTTGTTGCCTCTGGGTTGATGGGGGTCTTTAAAAAGATTTGGCCAGATGTGTGGAGTCCACGCATGGAATATATCTTGCTCAACTGCGTGTTGGCATTGCTCGATTATCCTGGCGCAACACTTCTTGGCATTAATCGTTTGCTTGTTGATAAAGACTATCGCTCTCGTGTCATTGATAAAATTCGTGATCCGATCGTGAAAACATTTTGGGTTGCGGAGTTTTCATCATGGTCTGAAAAGTATGCGACAGAGGCTATCGCTCCGGTTCAGAATAAAGTTGGTCAATTTTTGTCTGCATCCATCATCCGTAATATCGTCGCGCAGGTGAAATCAACGATTGATCCTAGACGGATCATGGATGAGGGAAAGATTTTGATCGTGAATTTGTCCAAAGGAAGAATCGGTGAAGATAACATGCGGTTGTTGGGTGGAATGTTGATCACGAAGATACAAATGGCAGCGATGGAGCGTGTGAGTATCCCTGAGCCAGAGCGTCGTGATTTTTATCTGTATGTCGATGAGTTTCAGAATTTTGCGAATCAATCATTTGCAAACATTTTGTCTGAAGCGCGTAAATATCGATTAAGCCTTGTTGTTGCGCATCAATACATTAAACAACTCGAAGAAGAAGTCGCATGGGCCGTGTTTGGAAACGTTGGAACGATTATCACGTTCCGTGTCGGTGCAGAAGATGCAGCGTTCATGGAAAATGAATTCATGCCAACGTATATTCCGGAGGATCTGTTGAATCTTGGTAAGACGCAGATTTATCTGAAACTCATGGTTGACGGTGCAGCGACAACGCCATTCTCTGCAAATACATTGGCGCCAATTGGAAAACGAACGGGGAACGGAGACAAGGTTGTTGCTGTGTCTCGTGAACGATATGGCTCGCCTCGCGCTGAAATTGAGGACAAGGTGTTGAAGTGGAGCGGAATGGAACGTGGCACTGGCTCGGGATTAAAATATCCAGAAATTCTCACTGAAGACGAGCAGAAAGAAAAGGCAGACCGGGATGCATCAAAACCAGAGGATACGTTGGCTGAACTGGAAGGTGAAACTGGGCATAACGCAGTGGAGTATCTAAAAATCTCACCAGAACGGTTGGCTGCGATTGCAAAACCACCCGCAGAAGGAAAGAAGAAGGAGAAGCCGCAATTCCCGCACACCTGTTCGCGTTGTGGGAAGGTATGGAATATGCCGATTCAGTTGGATGTTTCACGACCAATGTATTGCGCCGAGTGTTTGCCTATCATCAAAGAAGAACGAACAATGAAGCCTGGTGCCATGAAGGCCGCATTTCGAGCACCAGCCTCGGAGCCAGCATCTGTGGTTCTCGAATCTGCACAGTCAACTTCAGCACGCGGAAATGCATTAACAAAAGCATTTGCGCCATTGGACGACGCGCCGAAACATCATCCAAGAGTGGAGCCGCCAGCAAAGGGAACGATTAAAATTGTTCCTGCGGATCAGGTAGAGGAGGACGAATCATTCAATTTCTTTGGTGAGATCCAGAAGACAAAAGGAAAACCTGTAGAGTTGAATAAAGAGAAGTTAACAACAGATCATCAAAAAGGAGGTCGACCGTCAGACGGAAAGCGTCATGATGCCCCGAAGCAGTCCAAACGCCCAGGTCCGACACACGCGCCATCCGCACCACAGCCTCCTGCAGCACCGCAACCAACGGCAACGGTGTTTAAGAAGACGGCTTCATCTGTTCTGCGACCTGGTGAGCGTATTTCATTTGAAGATGAGGCATAGTATGCGCAGATGGATGATCGTTGGTCTAACGTGCATCCTAGGTTTTTCAATTTCAACGACGGGTGTTTTTGCAAAGACGGTCGAAGATGTGGACACGGATAAGGACGGATTGAGTGATGCGCTTGAGCGTGCATTTGGAGCAAAGCCGGATACTGCAGATACAGACGGTGACGGATATCCTGACGGGAAAGAGGTTGCTGCCGGATATTCACCAACATCATCAAGCACTGTTCCATTAGAAAAAAAGATTGTCATTCATCTGTCTACGCAACGCATGGAGCAAGTTTTAGGAGGGATTATTGTTTCGGAATATATTGTTTCAACCGGAAAGCCTGGAATGCGAACGCCAACTGGAACATTTTTTGTGCGATCAAAAAACCCAAAAGCTTGGTCACGTTCGGCAAAATTATGGATGCCTTGGTGGATGGAGTTTTCAGCAAAGGGATACGGCATTCATGAACTACCGGAATGGCCAGGCGGAAAAAAAGAAGGGGCTAATCATTTAGGAAAAGCTGTATCGCACGGATGTGTTCGGTTAGGAGTTGGTGCGGCAAAAACAATGTATGACTGGGCAAAGATAGGTACGCAGATTAGTATTGTTCAATAGATATGTATCGACGATGTCTCAAGTTAGTTAGTATTTGTGTGATCATCCTGTCACAGTTTTTTGTGATATCTGGTGTTGACGCAAAGGTTCCGGTGATTCTTCCATCAGCAGAAACCTATCAGCCCGTGGCAAATGAATTTGCTTCAGCGATTGTTGTAGATACGGCAACAGGAAATGTGCTGTATAGCTTTAAACCAACCATGGTTTGGCCAGCTGCGAGTTTAACAAAGCTTATGTCGATGCTTGTATTCCTTGATCATGCACCGAGCTGGAATAGCACCGTCACATTATTAGCAAAGGATGAGGTTGGTGGTGGACGCATGCAGGCAAAATCCGGAACAAAGGCATCTGTAGTGAATTTGTTTTACACGTCACTCATGGCAAGTACGAACAATACGACCATGGCTTTGGCTCGAGCGACAGGAATGAGTCAGAGTGTATTTGCAAAACGGATGAATCAGAAAGCTGCCGCACTAGGACTAAAATCAACAACATTTGTAGAGCCGACGGGGATGAGTCCAAATAATAAAACAACGGCTACGGATATGGCGAAGTTGGCGCAAAAGGCGTTTAGCAATGCATGGATCCATCGAGCGCTCACAACGCCAACATATTCGTTCACGATGCGTGGTACGACAAAGGGGATTAAGACGGTGAAGAATACGGACGTTTTTTTGACGGAGTATGATAATGTGTACGTGAAGGGAGCAAAGACCGGTTTTTTGTATGAGTCTCAATATAATCTTGTCACAACCCTACGAGGGGACGCTGGTGCAGTGGATGAGCCATATCTGACCGTTGTTGTTTTGGGTGCACCAAGTAAAGCATCTTCATTCGAAAGTACTAGCGCCCTTGCCGAATGGGCTTGGAAGGCGTATAGTTGGCAGTCGACATCGCCTGCCAAGACCTTGTCTGCAAAATAGCCCATAATATGAATATTGATGCCGTCCGCAGTGTCCTCGCCGAGCGACACGAGCCTCCGTTTCGTTTGCCCCAAATCAAACGTGCTTTTTATGTTGAATATTTGGATAGCTGGGACAAGGTCACAACGCTTTCAAAAGCGACGCGTGAAGCACTGTCTGCAGAGGTTCCTTGGGACACGCTGAAGCTCGTTCGAACGCAAACGAGTGAAGATGGAAATACAATCAAGAAGCTATTTGAATGCGAAGACGGAAAAAAGATTGAAGCCGTGTTGATGCGTCATGGTGATGGACGAAATACGGTTTGCATCTCTTGCCAAGTTGGTTGCCCGATGGGGTGTACCTTTTGTGCGACCGGAACCATGGGATTTATCCGAAACTTAACGCCAGATGAAATCGTTGAACAGGTCATTGCATTTGCCCGTCTCGTGAAGGAAGAAAAGGCGCATATAACTAACGTCGTGTTTATGGGAATGGGTGAACCGATGCACGCGTATCCTGAAGTGATGAAGGCGGTTCATATGATCAATGATCCAGAGGGGATCAATCTTGGCGCACGTCATATCACGATTTCAACCTGTGGCATTGTTCCTGGTATTTTGAAATTAGCTGATGAAAAGATTCAGGTCAATTTGGCGATTTCGTTGCATGCGGCGAATAATGCAACGCGAACAAAGCTCATGCCGGTGAATAAGGCGTATCCAATTGAAAAGTTGATGAAGGCGATTGATACGTATACCGAAAAAACAAATCGCAAAGTCTTTTTCGAATATCTGTTGATCAATGGCGTGAATGATTCAGAACGAGATGCAGAAGAACTTGCACGTCTGTTGGAGCATAATAATCGTTTATTTCACGTGAACTTGATTAAATATCACGACACGAATGCATTCGCTGCTTCTGCAAAAGAGCGTCGTGTTTCATTTATGCATTGGTTGCAACGTCTCGGGACGCAAGTGACGCATCGTCTGACGTTTGGTGAGGATATTGATGCGGCGTGCGGACAACTTGCGGTGAATGAAGCTGCGGGAACGTTGGAGCAAGGAAAAGTCGCAGCGCAATCTAATCGAGCAAATCGATCACATGGGGCAAAAGCCTAAAGTATTGGTTGGAATGAGTGGTGGCGTTGACTCGAGCGTCTGCGCGGCCTTGTTGCAGAAAGAGGGGTACGAAGTCATTGGTGGATTTATCAAAAATTGGAGTGATTCAAAAGATCTCTGGACCGGTGAGTGCATGTGGCGAGGAGAGCGTCGTGATGCGATGCGCGTTGCGGCAAAGCTCGGGATTCCGTTGCTGACGTTTGATTTTGAAAAAACATACCGAGAAAAAGTTGTTGATGAGCTATTCCGTGGATATGAGGCCGGACAAACGCCGAACCCGGATGTCCTCTGTAATGAAGCCATCAAATTCGGACTATTCATGGAAGAAGCGGATCGTCTTGAGATTCCATTCGTTGCCATGGGTCATTATGCACGGATTGAAACGGATGCCGACGGTCAGGCGCATCTGTTGCGGGGCGTTGATCCGGAAAAAGATCAGTCCTATTTTCTCTATCGTGTTTCACAGGCTGCGCTTCGTCGGTCGTTGTTTCCGATTGGTGGGTTTGTGAAATCGCACGTGCGTGAAATCGCAACATCATTTGATTTACCGGTCGCTTCCAAGCCAGACAGTCAGGGGATTTGTTTTATCGGGAAACTAGATATGCCCGAGTTTTTGCGAAAGAAAATTGCGCCAAAGCCGGGGGACATCGTTGATATTGATGGAAAAGTTCTTGGTCGTCATGATGGATTAGATGGATACACGATCGGTCAGCGCCATCGCATTCTTGTTTCTCAAGGTACGGAACCGTGGTATGTTGCTCGGAAGGATCTTGAGACGAACCGATTGGTCGTTGTTCCCGGTGCTGAGCACCCCGCGCTCTTCCGTTCAAATGCGATCATTGGTGATATGCATTGGACGCAAGGTAAGCCGCCTGAAGCACCACTCGCTTGTGAGGTCCAAGTTCGTTATCGACAAGAGCCGGTAAAAGCGGTATTACAGTCAAATGGACGGTTGGATTTCTCAGAGCCTGTGAAAGCAGTCGCAACGGGCCAGTCCGCGGTCTTGTATCAGGGGAGTGAATGTGTCGGTGGAGGTGTGATTTTAGATACTCTATAACGATCCCTTTCCCATGCTCATCGAAGAAAAAGCAAAACAAAGTACTCCTCGTCGTGTTGAATGGATTTATTTAGTGTACCTTCTTTTCTTTTTGCTGGCAGTGATGTCGCCATCGATTGTCGGAAGTGATCATTTTGGTATTGAGCAGTCTTCTTTGGAAGAGATTCTCATTTTTCTGTTTGGGCTAGCTGGATTGTGTACCTTTGCCGTGTATGAGCGGTTGATCGAACGGCGGATGCAGGAGCGAGACGTGGCACTGGGACATGCAGAAAAGGCAAAGGCAGAACTGATCGAATCGTATCAATATATCGGATCCGTGAATCGACAGATTGAGGTGTTGAAGACGTTGGTGAATAAAACATCGATTTCTCTGGTTGATACGGATACGTATTGGAAAGATATTTTGCAATCACTTGCCGCAAATACAGCTGCAAGTGTAAATGCAACGAGCGTATTAATTCGGTTTTTGGATTTGGATAAGCTGAGAACAGAGCGAGAGATTTTTCACACAATTGGGAAGGAGAAGCAGCTTCGAATGTCAAATAAAGAATTGAGAAAATTGCATGACTTTGGCTCATCTCATGCATTTTTACGCACAGAAGATGGGCAAGAGGTGCTTGTTGTGCCGTCTGATCGCAAAGAGTCGGCGATGAAAGCGTATTTTATATTAACAACAGATCCATCAAAGACGACGGATCAAGATGTGTCGCTGGCGAAAGTCTTCGCAAATCAGGCGGAGCTGGTGTACCACAGTCTCATGAGACGGGTGAAAGATGATGATGGGGGTCCGTTGGATCAGATCGTGAATTTGACGAGTCAGGTGAAGGGGGAGGTGTCGTAGTTTTTCCTGCATTGTCATTTTTCCCCAAATCCGATAGATTACTGGCTATGACTGTTCATGAAATTCGCCAGAAATATTTAGATTTTTTTGCTTCAAAGGGCCATGCGATTATTCCTTCGGCCTCTTTGTTGCCTGAAAATGATCCATCAACCTTGTTTACGGGTTCCGGGATGCAACCAATGGTTCCGTATCTTCTTGGTCAAACGCATCCATTGGGGGACAAAATCACGGATGCTCAGAAGTGTTTCCGATCGCAAGATATCGACGAAATCGGTGATAATCGTCACACGACGTTTTTTGAGATGCTTGGGAATTGGTCGTTGGGTTCGTATTTTAAGGAAAAACAGATTCCGTGGATGTTCGAGTTTCTGACAAAAGAGATTGGCTTGGATCCGTCGCGTCTCTATGTCACCGTTTTTCGTGGAAATGATGCGTTAGGCGTTCCTCGTGATACGGAGGCCGTCTCTCTTTGGAGAGAGGCATTCTCGAGTGTCGGGATTATCGCTTCTGACGTCGATTTCTCCGAACGAGATGGAATGGGGGATGGTCGTATTTTTTACTACGGTGAAAAGAAGAACTGGTGGTCACGGTCTGGTATTCCAGAACGAATGCCGGTGGGTGAGCCGGGTGGTCCGGATACGGAGATGTTTTATGATTTTGGGATTGAGCGCGGTCTTCATGAAGCATCAGAATATGCGAATGAGCCATGTCATGTGAATTGCGATTGTGGGCGATTTGTTGAAATCGGCAACAACGTGTTCATGGAATATGTGAAGACGGATGCTGGATTTGAAAAGCTGAAACAACGCAACGTTGATTTTGGCGGTGGATTGGAGCGTATGGCAGCTGCCTCCCAAGGCGACCCGGATGTCTTTTTGACTGACTCATTTACAGCCGTGATGAAGCAGCTTGAGATTTTATGCGGAAAAACCTACGAATCTTCTCTACGATCCTTCCGCGTTGTCGCTGATCACTTGCGTGCTGCAACCTTCATTATCGGTGATCCGCGTGGCGTTGTCCCATCAAATGTGGGCCAGGGGTATATCGTCCGTCGCTTGCTCCGTCGTGCGATCCGCGAAGGTCGTCGTCTCGGAATTACAACCTCATTCACCCCAGCAATCGCCGGAGCTGTGATTGATGCATTTGGTGAATTTTACACGGACCTTGCCACGAATCGCGAGAAGATTATTGCCGAGATTGCAAAGGAAGAAGAGAAATTTACGCGAACGCTTGAAAAAGGGCTGAAGGAGTTTGAAAAGATGATCAGCCAGGGAGCGGTGACAGGGGAACAGGCGTTTATCCTGTTTTCTTCCTACGGGTTCCCACTTGAGCTCACAGAGGAGTTGATTAAGGAACGAGGTGGAAGCTTAGATATCGAAGCGTTTCAGGCCGAGTTTAAGAAGCATCAGGAGCTGTCTCGCACTGCATCTGCCGGGGCGTTTAAAGGTGGATTGGCAGATCACTCGGTTGAAACCACGCGGTTGCACACGGCAACGCACTTGCTTCACAAGGCGTTGAAAAAGGTTCTTGGCGATCACGTGCAACAAAAGGGGAGTAATATCACCACAGAGCGGTTACGCTTTGATTTTTCGCACCCAGAGAAGATGACGCCGGAGCAAATCACGGAAGTTGAAAATATCGTAAATACTGTGATTCAGCAGGACTTGCCGGTTCGGATGGAGGAGATGGCGGTTGAGGAGGCAAAGAAGCAGGGTGCGATTGGGTTGTTTGAGGCAAAGTATGGCGATCGCATTAAGGTCTACACGGTCGGAAATGAGCAGGGAACCTTCTCTTCAGAGATCTGCGGAGGGCCTCATGTGGCGCATACGGGGGAGCTCGGATCATTCAAAATCCAAAAGGAAGAAGCGGTATCAGCCGGAGTTCGTCGAATTAAGGCAAATGTCACAGGGCTCTAACGTGATTATCCCCTTATTTCTATTGACAAAATGAGGTTCTTTCTGCTATCCTTTTGAGGATTTTTATTCACATACACGCTTTTCATGCCAGTAAATAAGGAATTTCTCGTGGTAAAAGGGACGGTTGAGGAGTCTCTCCCGTCTGCAAGTTTTCGGGTCAAGTTGGAGAACGGTCAGACGATTTTGTGCCATTTATCTGGCAAATTACGTATGAACCGTATCCGGCTCACTCCGGGAGACGAGGTGCAGGTCGAGATCACCCCGTACGATTTGACAAAAGGAAGAATAACCTATAGATTATAGCCCCGTATGAAAGTCAGATCTTCTGTAAAACCAATGTGTCGTGATTGCCAGGTTGTCCGTCGAGACGGCCGGGTTCATGTCATCTGTAAAAAGAATCCAAAGCATAAGCAACGTCAAGGCTAATTCATCATTGTACTCTTGGCTGAACGGTCCCCCACATACCTATGGCACGTATCGCAGGCGTCACACTTCCCGCCCAAAAATGTATCGAGGTCGCATTGACCTACATTTATGGCATCGGGCCAGCAGCAGTTAAAAAGATCCTCGCCGAAACAAACGTCGACGGGACGATTCGCGTAAAAGATTTAAGCGAAGCGCAAGCAAATGTTTTGCGCGAAGTGGTAGAGAAGACATACAAAGTTGAAGGTGAGCTTCGCCGTGAGGTCCTCTCCAACATTAAGCGTTTGAAAGAAATTGGTTGCTACCGTGGAACCCGACATAATCGTGGTCTCCCAGTTCGCGGACAACGCACCAAGACCAATTCACGAACCATCCGCGGAAACGTTCGCAAGACGATGGGCTCGGGCAAACGTAAACTTGAAAAGACCTAATCTATGGAAGAAACACCTAAAGCTAAACCAGCAGTTGCTGCAGCCGCTTCAAAGAAAGCTGCACCAAAGGGCGCTCGCCCAAAAAAGAAGACGGCTAAAAAGCACGTCGCTGTTTCGCATGGTCACGCATACATCAATGCGACCTATAACAACACGATTGTGAGTTTAACGGATTTGAATGGCAATGTGTTGGGTTGGTCCAGCGCAGGCGCATCCGGTTTTAGCGGTCCAAAGAAATCAACGCCGTACGCAGCCGGTATGGTTGTGAAGAATGCGGTTGAAAAAGTTGCAGACTACGGTTTGAAAGAGGTGAATGTATTCGTCTGTGGCGTTGGACAGGGCCGTGAAGGTGCAATCCGCGCGTTTAATGCGAATGGAATCAACGTGTTGAGCATCAAGGATGTTACACCAATTCCTCATAATGGTTGCCGCTCGCCACGTGCGCGCCGCGTCTAATCCACGACTATGCGATTACGAATTACAGCAAAACGCGTTCGCCGCGAAGGGGTAAACCTCGATGGCCGCGAAAAGATGGGTCGAATTTTGGCCAAGCGTCCTTACGCACCAGGTGCACACGGACCAACAAGCCGAACCCGTCAAACAGAATACGGAAAGCAGTTGCGTGAAAAGCAACGTGCCAAGTTAGTATTTGGTGTGATGGAAAAGCAATTTAGCAATTACTTTGAAAAGGCAACCAGCATGCGCGGCGACACAGGTGAAAACTTGGTTCGCTTGCTTGAGCAACGTTTGGATAACGTCATTTTCCGTGCTGGCTTTGCAAAGACCCGTGCAGCAGCTCGTCAGATCGTTTCACACAACCACGTTGCCGTGAACGGTAAGACAGTGAACATCCCTTCCTATCAGGTGAAGATTGGTGATGTGGTTTCTATTCGTGAATTGAAGCAAGGAAAGAAGACCTGGAAAACCTTTTCAGAAGCTGTTTCAAAGGTAGAAACTCCATCTTGGTTGGTAACGGATTTGAAGACCCTTTCAACCCATGTAACGAGCCTTCCAGCTGGCGAGGAATTGAAGCAAGTGTTCGAGCCAAAACTTATCGTCGAATTTTATTCGCGTTAATTCGATCTTTTTCTCATTTGTATGGAGTCACTTCTTCTTCCCTCAAAAATTCGTTTCACTAAGGGTGAACGAGCACACCAAGGTGTGTTGACCGTCGAGCCTTGTGCTAAAGGGTTTGGAACCACGATCGGCAATGCACTTCGTCGCGTGTTGCTCTCTTCGTTGACGGGCGCAGCAGTGACGGCGGTGAAAATCAAAGGTGTGGAACATGAGTTCTCAACCATCGCCAACGTGAAAGAAGACGTCCTTGAAATCATCTTGAACTTGAAAGCCTTACGCATGAAGTGCTTTTCCGAAGAACCGGTAAAGTTGCACCTGAGCGTGAAAGGTGAAAAGGTGATTACCGCAAAGGACTTTGAAAAAAATGCAGACGTCGAAGTGGTGAATACGGATCTCGTGATCGCTACATTGACCGATAAATCAGCTTCATTTGAAATGGATGTAACGATCGAACAGGGTCGTGGATATCGCACAACAGGGGATCGCATCAAGGAAAAGCTTGATCTCGGAACCATTGCTGTTGATGCCTTGTACAGCCCAGTCCTGAACGTTTCATACAAAGTAGAAGAAACGCGCTTGGGTGAGCGCACAGACTATGACAAGCTTCTCTTGTCCATTGAAACAGATGGTTCTGTTGATCCATTGGATGCCTGCAAGAGCGCAATCGCCGTATTACTTGACCACATGAACTTGTTGAAAGAACTAGAGTATGAGACATAATTTTACCAAAAAAACGTTAAGCCGAAAGGCTGCGCCGCGAAAAGCCTTGTTGCGAAACTTGGCCACGAGTTTGGTGTTGTACGAGCAAATGAACACCACCCTCGCAAAGGCACGCGTGTTGCGTCCGATCATCGAGAAGCTCATCACCATTGGCCGCAAGAAGACATTGGCTTCACGCCGCCAGTTGTTGGGTGTGTTGACCATTGAGTCAGCTGTCAACAAGGTGATGGAAGAGCTCGGGCCTCGCTATGTCGGACGACCTGGCGGATATACGCGCATTATTAAATTGGGTCGCCGTCAACACGACGGAGCAGAGATTGCTCAGATCCAGTTCGTGAACGACTAATATGCCATGGAAAAAGCTTAGCGGAATGCCCGCTCAAACTCGTGCGATCCACGAAATCGACGTCGAAGGCAAGGTCCTCGGCCGCGTTGCTACGCGTGTCGCGACATTGTTGATCGGCAAACACAAGACCGGATACGTTCCGTACATGGATATGGGCGATGTCGTCATCATCAAGAACGTCGACAAGATCGTGTTGACGGGAAAGAAGGAAGAGCAAAAGGTACACTACCGAACATCAAACCGCCCAGGTGGGTTGAAAACGTCTCCAATTTCCCGTTTGCGCAAAGAAAACCCAAGCGAAATTTTGAAACATGCGGTCAAATACATGTTGCCAAAGAATCGGACGCAGAGCATTCGCATGAAACGCCTAAAGTTCGTCTAACGCTATGCCTACAGAAACAACCAAACCAACAAAGAAACCAGCAGCAAAGAAGCCGGCCAAAGAGAAGAAGGTCGACCCTGAAGTTGTTGAAGCTCTTGAACAAGAGGATGCTGTGGCCAGCAAGGCAGCAAAAGGCGGATCGTTCATCCCAACCGTCGGTCGCCGCAAAACAGCGATCGCTCGCGTTCGTCTCATCAAGAACGGTCGCGGATTGATCACGGTCAACGGCAAGGAGATGGACAAGTTTTTTACAACCTACGAATTACGTGAACAGGTGTTGGCCCCATTAAAGGCTGTCGGCATGGAAACATCCGTCGACATCAGCGTACGCGTCGCCGGCGGAGGCGTTCGCGGTCAAGCTGAAGCCGTGCGCCACGGAATCGCCCGCGCATTGCTCGTCGTCAACGAAACCTATCGCACAACATTGAAAAAGTTAGGCTTCCTCACGCGCGACTCCCGCAAACGTGAACGAAAGAAGTTCGGTTTGAAGAGCGCTCGAAGAGCACCACAGTGGAGCAAGCGCTAGTCAGATAATAAACAAAGACTTCCAATTTTTAAAGGGAAGTCTTTGTTTATTATGTTATGATTACTCAAAATATGAGAAGTTTTAAGGGAAAAAAGTGGATCGTGCGAGTCTTGGTGGCGTTGTATGTGTTGCCTTTTCTCTTTGTGTTGATGGATGCTTTTCTTTTTGGCTGGCTTGAACATCTGTTGCAAGTTCCGGCGCCCTCATCCTTCATCTCTATCGTTGGTCATTCAATTCTTTTTACTCTATTTGTTGCAAGTATCTATTTTTTGTATAGAGAAGACTGCAAGGCTTTGCTGAAGAAGAGTTTAGCTCACAAAATCTACCGTATTATATTGATCGGGATTGTTATCGCTTCAACGATTTCGTATGCGTTCGCATATTGGTTTATAAACTCAATACTTGCGCCAGTAAATACATTTGAGGTCCATGATCCTCAAGGAAAAATATACACCGCACAGGAAATGCGAACCAAGCACACATATTATCAAATTGTTGAAAAGCGATTCTCCGGAGACTATGTGGTAGGACGTACGCGATGGATCATATCGTATGTTGGTATTAAAGACCCAATGCGTTTTATGCTGTATAGCGATGGTCAATCAGACAAGATTGCATATTGCTTGGATATAAACACGAAGATGCTTTTAGAGCCAGGCGCGTGTGAAGATGCTGTGGCGCAGTAACAGGATGCAAGAAAAGTTTCTGGCGCGACACAGGTATAGTTTGAATTTTTGCCCTTTGCTAGACAGGGTGTGTTGTTTTTGCTTGATTTAGCGATCTATTTCCGCTACTCTTCCTTCATGTCCTCCGGCGCACAAGTAGCGAAGAACGCCGCATGGTTGATCGGCGCGACGACGGTGAATAAGGTGTTGGCCTTTGTGGTCTTTTTTGTGGTTGCCCGTTGGGCTGGCCCGCTTGTCACCGGAACCTTCTTTTTCAGTATTTCCGTGACCTCTGTCTTTGTCACCCTGGCTGATCTTGGAATGACGCCTGTCATAATCCGCGCTATTGCCGCAGATCGAGAGGATGCAGCGCGACTGCTTGGAGCTGCATTGAAGGCGAAGCTTATTTTCATCCCGCTCGCCATCATCGGTGCAATGAGTTATGCATTGATGCGTCATGTCGATGCCGTCACACTCATGACAATCGCCGTCGCCTGTGCCGTAATGTCTGCTGATACGGTTCATCTGATTTTGTACGGAGCTCTTCGTGGAAAACAAAACCTCCGACCTGAATCCATTGGCATGTTCATCGGTCAGATCCTGACAGCAGTTGTGACGTTGATCGTCGCAGCGATTGGTGGCGGTCCAATCTGGCTAGCCGTTGGTTTGCTCGCTGGCAGTACCTGGAATGTTATTTGGTCCATCTGGAACATGCGTCGCTTCGGTATCGCCTGGTCTGCAGCTCGGTGGATTGACCTGCGGCATCTATTCCAAGAGGCTATCCCGTTTGCCATCGCCGGTATTGCGGTGAAGTTGTATTCGTATGTCGACAGTCTTCTGATCCAAGCACATCAGGGGACGTATGCTGTTGGGATGTATGCTGTGGCCTACAAGATGACGTACGCGTTACAGTTTTTGCCGTTAACCTTTAGCGCTGCGTTATATCCAGCTTTTGCTGCATCATGGAAGAGGCAGGATCACGAGGGGATTCAGCGGACATTTCTTGGGTCGTTGCGATTCTTGGTAGCGATCAGTTTCATGTTATCGTCTGGACTGTCTGCACTTGCGTCAAAAATCATCCCGTTCATTTACGGACCGCATTACATTGACGCAATCGCTCCATTCCAAATTCTCCCTTGGGTGCTTCTCCCGATCTTCATGGATTTCCCGGTCGGTGCGTTGATGAACGCGACGCATCGAGCACATCTCAAAACGACGGCGATGGTTTGTACGATGGTGGTGAATGTTATTTTCAATTTCATTCTCGTTCCGCGTCTCGGTCCCGTCGGTGCCGCATGGTCAGGTGTCGTGAGTTTCTGGACACTTCTGTTCATCGGACTTTGGTTTACGAGGAAGGATGCAGGATGGAAAGGACCAATGTGGATTTTGGTACGCGCAACAATCGTCTCTGGGTTGTCATGGGTGGTTTGGACGGTTTGCCTTCAACTCATGCCCTGGATCGTTGCTGCAATCGTTGGAAGCGTTATCGCGGTTGGTCTAGGTTTCGCGAGTCAGTTGATGACGGTAAATGACCTCCGATTTTTGAAACGGCTCCGACGAACGCGACCAGACGAAACGGATGACGAAACCATTCATGCTGACACCTAAAATCACATTGCTCACCATTGATTATCCTCCCATGCACGGAGGCGTTGCGCGTTATTTGAGTGAGTTAGTCGCCGAGTCCCAAGGTGAAATCCAAGTGATCTTACCCGTAGGGGCGCATGGCATGCGCCCGCAGCCCGAGGTCGAAGGGGTGACAGTCAGGAAATTTTTTTGGAAGGCTTGGCCGAAGTGGTTGCCAATCATCAACGTGATTCTTCGCGACATTCCTCGTGATCAAGTTCTTCTGATCAGCCATGTGATTCCAGTGGGAACGGCCGCGTGGATTGCGCGATATTTCGGCGGTCCATCCTACGCGTTGCTGTTTCATGGCACAGATATTTTGCGCCTTTCGAATCCATGGAAACGATGGCTCGTTCGTCGAATCTGTGCGAAATCAAAACATCTCATCGCGAATAGCGAACAGACGCGGAAGTTGTTGATCGAAGTGATCGGTGACAAGAATACGATTGATGTCGTGACGCCCGGAGTTTCGTTTCCGTTGAATTTGATATCTAAACAAGAGGCGCGGCTGCAGTTGAAAATTCTTGATTCACGAAAAATCGGTATCACCGTTGCGCGGCTGGTAGAGCGAAAGGGGATTGATACGGCCATTCACGTCATGGCTGCACTAAATGCACAAAGATTGAAGGAGGAGAGCGTTCAGTATGTTGTTGTGGGTGATGGACCGGAGCGTGAAGCGTTGAAACAACTCGCGTTGAAATTGAATGTCAACGTCGAATGGCTTGGAGAAGTCGATGATGAGACGAAATGGAAATGGCTTTGTGCAAGCGATCTCTTTTTGTTGCCAGGAAGTAAGCGAAAAGATGACATTGAAGGATTCGGGATCGTTCTCCTGGAGGCCGGGTTCGCCGGATTGCCAGTTGTTGCCGGGAAGACGGGCGGCACGGTTGAGGCGGTGACTGAGGGCGTTACAGGATGGTTGATTGAGCCGGAGGACGTAGAGAAGATGGCAGACAAGGTCAGAGAGGTTATTGATCATCCACAGCTTGGGATCGAGGTTGGAGAGGGTGCTCGCGTCATCGTCCGCTCCCAATATCAGTGGAAGGACCGTTGGCAGAACGTTCGAAGTATTCTACTGTCTTAAGAATTATGGCAAAAACCGCTGACATCGCGATCGTTATTCCTTGCTACAACCGTGCAAACGTTTTACGACGCACGATGCTTGGAATTCTTTCTCAGACCGTTCAGCCAACTGAAGTGATCTTGATCGATGATGCCTCAACGGATGACTTTGAAAAGGTGGTAAAAGAACTACCAATACAGAACGCAACATTTCGGTTTGAGGTTGTTCGATGTACTGAAAATAGAGGAGCACCTGCGGCGCGAAATGAGGGGGCGAAGCGATCGACGGCACCGTACCTGATATTCGTTGATGCGGATGTTGAGTTACAAGCGAATGCATTGGAAAAGATGGCAGATATGCTGGAGACACATCGGGATCTGGATTTTGTGTACTCGAATTTTTTGTGGGGATGGAAAAAGTTTTATGGCAGACCGTTTGATCAAGCGGCACTTCGTAGAGAGAATTGGATTCACACAACATCAATGATGCGACGAAGTGCGTTTCCAGGATTTGATGAATCGCTGAAAAAATTTCAAGATTGGGATTTATGGTTAACGATGGGGGAACGTGGGGCAAAGGGTTTTTGGATGGACGAAGTTTTGTATAAAGTTGAACCAAAAGGAGTGATGAGCTCCTGGCTTCCACGATTTGCGTATGCGCTCCCGTGGAAAATTCTCGGAAGAACGCCAACTGCGATTCAGAAATATGAGGACGCAAAAGTAATCATCAGAAAGAAGCACCATCTCGCTGACACGACCGAGCCTCATATCCCCCTCCTTACAAAGGAGGGGCTAGGGGAGGTGCGTCCCTGGATCATTTTCACCCTTCTCCTCGAATTCGTTTCTCTCCTGACCATTTTCAATCCACTGTGGAATTCGGTCGCCGCAATCCTGGTCACGCTCCTCGTATTCATCCTTGCAATCTTCAGACCGACGATTGCTGCAGGGATTCTTGTTCTTGAATTATTGATCGGTTCCAAAGGGTATCTCCTCCAACTCGGAGGTTGGCCAAGTCACACGTCTCTTCGTATTCTCATTACGATGGCATTTCTCGCTGGATGGCTTGTGAATGGTATTCAGGCTCGTGCGTGGAAGTCTTGGCGAGATCTCTTGCGTGGGCGGGAGGTCTACCTCATCCTCCTTGCCGTAATCTTCTTTGCCGCAATTCGAGGGTATCTCATCGGAAATCCGCAGATGATGCAGGATGCAAATGCTTGGGGAGACTGGATTCTTTTGCTCCCGGTCATTGATATCGCGTCTCGCTTTCGAGATCGTATTCGAAAAGATGTGCTTCCTGTTTTGTTTGTCGGTATTTGTTGGATTGCGGTGAAGACGCTGGCGCTTGAATATGTCTTCTCGCATGGATTCAAGGTCGGTTCAGACGTGTATCTTTGGGTGCGACGAACGGGCGTAGGTGAGGTAACGCTCGTGATGGGAAACGTCTTCCGCATCTTCATGCAATCGTACGTCTACGCGATCATCGCCTGGATCTTCGCATTCTGCTGGTGGATGGAACAACGATTTTATTCAATCCATTCCGGTAGGGGCGCAAGGCTTGCGCCCGCACCCTGGTTGATCATGTTGTCATCAACCGTGATCCTTCTGATCAGTCTCTCCCGAAGTTTCTGGATTGGTGCCGCGTTTGGTGCAATCGTCGCAGTGATTCTGCTGATGCGATCCGGTTTGTGGCGCTGGGGCGGTTTACTTGGACCAATTGCAGCAAAATTTGCAGGTATTGCATTGATCATCACGGTACTCTTTTTTCCGGTTCCACATGTTGATACAACATCACTGTTCAGTGTCTTCGGTTCTCGAACAGATCTCGCAGAGCCTGCAGCCGCAAGTCGTTGGAATTTATTTCCGGTGCTTTGGCAAAAAATTTCGATGCATCCAATCCTAGGTTCGGGTTTTGGTGCAACGGTGACGTATGAAAGTAAAGATCCGCGGATTCTCGCAAGTCAAACAAAAGGCACGTACACGACCTACGCATTTGAGTGGGGATGGATGGAGCACTGGATTAAATTTGGGATCATCGGAATTCCATTGATGGTCTATCTCCTTTGGTCCCTTGTTCGTCGTATCTGGAAATCAGAAGAGGCGCTCTGGCTCCGAGTTGGGTTTGTATCATCTATCGCAGCATTGGCTATGGTGCATTTTTTCACACCGTACCTTAATCATCCGTTAGGATTTTTCGTCTTGTTTGTCGGTGAGGCGATTATTGCTTCGTCCGTAAGCCGTTCACAAACTCCTGACCGGTCATCAGCGACTTTCCCTCAGGTTGAACCTCGGTGAGCTCAAGGGTTGTGTTGTTGCCGCAGTGAGCGATGAGTCGGCGATCGTCTGAAATAGATATTCCAGACGTCTCTTTGTTTTGTGTTGTTGCGTGTTCTATTACAATGGCTTTTACGATCTTTAATCGTTTCCCATTCCATTCCGTCCATGTTCCTGGCCATGGATTATAGGCGCGAATCAGTCGTTCAATTTCTGCCGCTGATTTCGTCCAGTCAATCTTTCCATCTTCGCGATTCAAAATTTTGCATGGCGTCGCGTGTTCGTGGTTTTGTTCTTGCGGGGTGATTGATCCATCTAGATATCCTGAGAGTGCATCCGGAAGTGTTTTTCCACCAAGTTCCGCGAGTCGATCGTGAAGCGTATCACCGATATCATCTGGTCGAATTTCTTCTTGTGCCTGAACAAGGATTGGTCCGTGATCCATCAGCGCATCAATGTTCATGATCGTTATGCCAGATGCTTCGTCACCTGCAGCGATTGCGGATTGGATCGGGGACGCGCCACGCCAACGAGGGAGAAGTGATCCATGGACGTTAATGACGCCGTGTTTCGGAAGATCGAGGAGCCATTGTGGGAGAATCTTGCCATAGGAAACGACGATGAAAGCATCGCAGGTCGGGCCAATCTCTTTGATCCATTCTTGAAATGATTCGTCTTTGATTTTTTCTGGTTGCACGATCGTCTCAAGTCCAAGTTTTAATGCTGTCTGCTTGATCGGGGGTTGAGTCAGCTCTGCATGGCGACCAACAGGACGATCCGGTTGTGTGACAATGCCGACAATTTCAAAACGTCCGTCGCGAGCAAGCGCGGTGAGTGATGGAACGGCAAAGTCTGACGTACCGAAAAAAAGAAGGCGAGCGGACATTTATTTTTTCGAAAAGAATGTTTTAATTTTCTCAGAACCTTTGACGATCTTTGTCGCTTTATCGATAAACAAAATTCCGTTCAGATGGTCCAGTTCGTGCTGATACACCGTTGCCATAAAATCCTTGGCATCAAACTCCACGCGACGACCGTGACGATCAAGAGCTCGGAAGTGAATCTTTTTTGCTCGATCAACCATTCCCCAAACACCCGGAACGGACAAGCAACCTTCTTCGCTGATCTGTTGCGTTTCAGACATCTTGGTGATTTCCGGGTTGATATATGCGCGTGCACCGCTAACTTCGCTCACAATGAAAACGCGGATATTGTGACCAACCTGTGGAGCTGCAATGCCAACACCATCTTCCACGAACATGGTCTCAATCAATGTATCTAAAAAGCCCTGAAATTCAGGGGTTCCGATGATCTTTGGGTCTACCTCCAGAGAACGCTCACGAAGCGATGCAGTGGGGAGCGTCACCATTGGGAAGGATTTAGCCATTTCGAAGGGGAATATAGCAGAATTTGAGGGAAACGTAAAGGTTCGAAAGAGTCTGGTTTTTTTGATAAACTACGAGCATTAGTCTTACTCCTATTGATGAAATGTTATGCGGGATATCGTTGTTATCGTGAATGACAAAATGCAGAAACACTATCGATATACGCTGACCGAGCCAGAGGGGAAACGATTTGATCCCATGTTTACACCGGACCTCACACCAAAACAAATGCTCGCCCTCGGCGTGTTCGGTGGCGTATATATGCGTGACTGTCAGAAGGAATTTCCAAAAGATTGGTTTACGAAAGCAAAGTTTCAAAAAGAAGGTATGTATAAATCAGACCCCAAGATCAACTTTTTTGGCGTAAACGCGAGTCAGCCGCTATCGGTGTGGCTAGCAAAGGGTTGGATCCATGCACAAGATCCACGCGGTTGGTTTCAATGGTACTGTCGATATTATATGGGGCGCAGGACCACTAACGACGCACGACAGATAAAACGTTGGCGTGCGATGCAGAGGCATGTGAGCCAAGTCAAAAAGAATTGCAGTACGGGTGATCGTACGTGTCGGTCCAAGCAACGTCAGGCGCTGTTGCACTGGGCGTATGATTCTAGAATCTTGTAAAAATTACAGCTTTATTTGAATAGGTTTACATAATAAAACACAGCTCGATATGAGCTGTCTTTTATTGGCTCCGGGGCAAGGATTCGAACCTCAGTTACCTGGGCCAGAACCAGGCGTCCTACCACTAGACGACCCCGGAATACGCAGCGGGAGAATACGAGGTTTGTGGTGTTCAGTCAAGGTCTGAGCGTTTTTCCTTGGAGTCTTGACGTTTTCTCCTCCCTTCTTTGTCGCGATGTTGTATAATCTCCGCATAAGTTTTTAATCTCGTATTATTTCTATGGCTCCTAAGAAAACTCCTTCTCATTTTAGCGCCGGTTTAGCTGCGGGTGCGTTGCTCGGAATTGCTGCTGCATTGTTCGTGAACACGAAGAAGGGCAAGCAGATGAC
>JAGOQX010000036.1 GCA_018063105.1 Patescibacteria group bacterium | reverse complement strand
TAAAATCCCAATTATAATCCCACTTCACTGAGTTCGGATCAAAATCAATGACTGGTGGTATGAGTGAGATTCCTTCCCCACCTTTCACCTCAACGGTAATCTCCGCGTCCTTTAAAACGGCGTTTGGTTTGAATACCGCCGTTGCCATTCCATTCAACTCGCGATACGTTGTTCCGTCCGGTGCCGTCTTTCGATCTGATAAATCCTTTGATGGCTCCAAATAAAATTCCGAAACCTTCGTATCATTTGCTGACCCCACGTCAATAGTAAAAGTCTTATGATATCCAAACGGTAAATAGTTTAAATACAAAACATAGAGCAAAAAACTTAATGGAAGTGCGTAGCCTAGAAAGCGGGCCCAGAAGATTGGGTGTTTGTAGAAATTGTGTCTGGTGATGGGATCAAAATCAGGTTCCTCGTTCGTGTCTGTTCGTGTTGCAGTGATAGGAACAACCGGTTCCGGAGGTGGGATCGTTTCAGATCCATGGACCTGAGGTGATGGGATTTCTTTGGCTGCGTGGAGTGGCTTTCCCTCATTTCGTAAACCAAAGAGCGCTTTTTTTAGCGCATTTCTCCCTCTCTTCATCTGCGATTGATTCCCCATATATCGGGCAAAAAGTAGCAGAGATCGAGGAGGGCGTCAAAGGAGTGGCAATTTGTGAGTGGATTAGAATCGATAGACCCAAATCATGGAGAAGTCGCTGGTTTTGTTGAAATAGATCCCAGCCATGTTTGTACGAATGTATTCCAGTATCGTTCGGTCGATGCGGTTGTCCGTTGCCATGAAATCAAACAAGATATAACCATGGTGCTGACGGGTCAGATCTTTCAGTTCAGCAAGTGAGTGGATGACTGCTGCGCCAACATAGGGCTCTGTTGAAGCCTGAGCATATGTATCAGGCGGACTTGTTCTTCCAAGGTAGTCGTACGCAATCCAATATCCTGGTTGGTTCAGAAAGATTTGGGTGAAATGCGGATGACTTGAAATGACGATCTCAGTTGGTTTGATCTGTTCCTTGATGGCGGCGTACGCTCCATTGAAATCTGGTTGCGGAGTGTACGCGTAGTATGAATTATTTTTATCCGATGGGTTATCTGATTCGAGAGCGTATGTAGTAGTCGGGATCAAGACGCCGTGTCCAGACAAGAAAAACAGAGTTGCCATTGAGATCGCGTAGATGATTTTTGATCGTGTTGCATTTAGTCGATCCCAAATACGTATCACACCAACGGAGGCGAGGATGTAGAACGCAGCTGTTGTATGAAAAAGATAGCGATATTCAATGGTATCTGTGAGAAACGAGAGGGGGATGAGGTAGAGGATGAAGGGAAGCGCGACCAACGTCATGAGCTTGCGTCCCTCTGTCTGTACGGTGCGGAATCCAATGGCGATGAATGGGAGAAAGGGTAAATATGTTTTGAGATAAAAAAGCCCATAGTGTGAAATGTTGCTGTGGAGCTGAATGTTCTTGATGGCACCGGTAATGAATCGCAGTTCTGGAATTAGTTCAATGATGCACAGCCCGCCAATCATCACGCAGCTTGCAAGAATGTAACGTTGGACTGATGGTTTTGTATCAATGGCGTACCAAGCAAGCATGATGATAGGCAGCAAGGACGCGAGTCTGTGTGTTGCAATCGCTATCAAGACGCAGAATATTGATGAGGCAAGATACAGGATTTTTTTCTTTCGTTCTGTTGATTTAAGAAAGCAAAAGAAAAGCCATAAGGATAGCCAGAACACGACTTCGAGCAACGTGTACCAACGCGCCTGACGAGACCACGCGATTTGCCAATAGGAAAACGAGGTAAAGAAAGCTGCAAGAAGGGCGATGCGCTTGTCTTGGAAAATCGACCTTGTAAAAAAATAGACGAGGATGATGAAGACGGCGCCTAGTACTGCGGAAAAGAGACGATAGGCAAAAGGCTGTGACCCGAAGAATCTAACGATGGATTCTGTTGGGATACAATACACCGGACAAAAATACGTTTTTCCGGAATTCAAAATAGCCGCAAAGCGCTTAGTCCCATTTCGCATCCCAGAATCAACCGCATTAACCGTGTATCCCTCATCCATCCAATATGATTGAGAATTCAACTGTTGCAGCCTGAAAAACAAACCACAAGCGACGATAAGCGCTAGGAGAATGGAGCTTAAGTTTGCTCGAATCCATCGTTTCATCAGCGGAATCTATCATTTTTTGCTCAGGCTGGCAATCGATAGGGTTGTGCATTGTCAGAATACCCATTTAAGTGATAATCTGTGTGTATTATGCAAGTACAAGTGAATCTACCGGTCTCCTTCTTAAAGGAGGGAAAGACATACGTGGCATACACGCCTGCACTTGATCTTTCGTCGTGTGGGAAGACTCTTGTTGAGGCTGAACGGATGTTTAATGAAGCTGTTACGCTATTTTTCGAGGAATTACAGGAAAGTCATAAAGAGATAGTGACCGGGAAAGGTAAAGTTTTAAAATCACTGATGGATCTGAGATAGTCCGGTTTTTAAACTGTAGGGGTAACCCTCGTGGTTACCTAGCTGGCGCTGTTCCGCCGGCCTCCGATCGATTGCATATCGGTCGGTATATCATCGGCCGGATGGTCGTGAGCCTTTTCCCGACCAGGGTAACCACGAGGGTTACCCGTACCGAGGGATGTGATATAGGATTCATGCTGTATCGATTTTAATCCGCTTGACTCCTCATTCCCCCAAGGGTAACATCGGCACACAATATATGAATCGAACCTCCCGAATCCATGGTGTGATGATGTCACTTTTTGCATTAATGTTGTTGTTACCAGGCTCAACCGTATTAGCTTCTGAAGGATACGGAGGCGGTGGTGGTAGCGGTGGTGGAGGAGGCGGAGGAGGAGGGGCTGGTGGTGGAGGTGGAAATAATCAACCTTGCTACACGCCATTAGTTGTACCTGCAACCGGATTTTCCGTTTCGATCAATGGTGGTGCCGCATCAACGAACGCACGCGAAGTGAATCTTTCCTTCAACGGAGGTTCTGATGCAACGCGTCTCGCCGTTTCCAATTCGCCAGCATTCGAAGCAAGTTCATTGGATACGTACGTTGGTTCAAAGTCTTGGACGCTTTCGGAAGGTGAAGGAACGAAAATGGTCTTTGCTCGTTTCTACAACTCATGTGGGTTAACGACTCAGGTTGTTTCTGCAAAAATTGAATACAAGAAAGTTGCTACAGATTCCGACGGCCGCGTGTTGGGTGTGAGCACAACGTTGATTGATGAGCTCGTTGCTCGCTTACGATTCGGTCAACGAACAGCCGACGTTGTGAAGTTGCAGGATGAATTGAAACGACTTGGATTCTTGGCAAAGACATTCCCATCAACCGGTTATTTCGGCACAACAACGTTAGCAGCAGTGAATCGCTACAAAGCAAGCTTGAAAATTGTCGTGAAACCTTCGACTGATGCATCCATCGATACATTGATCTCACAGCTCCGTTTCGGTATGCGTTCTGATGCAGTTCGTCTTCTTCAAGATAAGCTGAAAGCGCTAGGTTTCTTCCCACGATACATTCGATCAACAGGATACTTTGGTCCGATTACGCAAGAAGCAATACGGAAATATTTGGCAGCACATGCGACCAAGTAATTTCAAAGATCGTTCTTGGTACAAACGCTGGTTCATTAATCTGTTAGTGATGGCGCAACAACGACAGGTCAAGGCTGTGTGTTGCAAAACCTTTGAGCAAGGGCGCGTTGCCTGCAAAGGTTGTCCAACGGTGTACGATGTTCATTCAGATCAATGGATCTATCGATTCATTGGACGAATGGCAAAACGAAAAAAGATTGGGCAATAGGCCCAGTCTTTTTTTGCATTATCATGTTCAGTCGAATATCATTCCGCTATGACCTCTCCATCTATCACTTCATTTGCAGAATTCTCAGAACGGCTACAAAAAGCAAAAAGTGCCATCGCAGTACATCTTCGTGAGATGCCGGAAGATGCAACGTTGCTGAATCTTTCCGAACAGCTTGAGTTTGCTAATCAAAAAACAGCTGGAGGTGCACATCTTACCCCCGAAGATCTATCTCGCCTCAACTTCGGAATGGTCGCAGCCCGCGAGCTCTCTGATATCGATGCGTCTTTAGCCTCTGAGCTCGCATCATTAAATACGTATCTGGATCAGACGCCTTGAGACACCCTGTGTCAACGAGCGTGGTGTTGAACAAGTGAATATTTTTAATACATTGAAAAGGCCGCACACCCAAGTGGATATGCGGCCTTCGTAGTGTCTCTGATTTTGTGGCGAGCTATGCCGTGAACGTGATGTACGACTCGCCGCCGCGCGTGTCGAGGTTGAACTGGACGTTGCTCCAGCCGTCCGGCCTGTCCGCGCTGCTCATGTACATGTTCTTGACCCGGGCGATGACGCGTGCATTCGGGAGCGCTTCATGTCCCCCGAAGGTGAAGATGAACTTGCTGAGGTCGCCCTGGGCGGAAGGTGCGTTCATTAACATCGCATCGTCGATTTTCTGGACGAGAACGGCGAGCTCCTTCTCGTCCTCTTCGTTGCACTTTTGTTGCCACTCGCTCGGTTTCATGGGCATAATAGCCTCCGCTCTTGTGATTTCTGTGGAAAAGGAAGACCAAGTGCTATTGCACGTGTACCATATTTTGACAAAAAAGTCAAGGGGTATGCCATAAGCATCCCCTCGATATTCGGCTTGGTATAACGTGATGTGCTACACAATCAGCGGCAGGTTCTCCAGTTTCATCTTTTCGCCTGTGATGATCTGTTCGATGCGGTATGCGCCGTGCGTTGGGGCTTCGATGTATCCGTTCCATGCGATGCGGGCGAGACCGCCGCTTTGAATCCAGTCGAAGAGCCATTCGTTGACGTAGCGTGGATCGCCTTGTGTTAGGCCACCACCAACGGTTTTGAGCCAGGTACGATTAAATTTTTCCTGTGAGCCAATGGATGGTGCCATGATGATCGGAATTCCGGCGCCGCAATAGAAGGAGAGCTCGCTCGGCTTTGTCCAGAGCATATCCGTTGTACGAAGAATTTTTGAAAATGTTTTGAAATAACTTGCGCGGTCAACGAAGTAGTCGATAAACAACTCAGAATTGAGCGAACGTTTTAATCCAAGTTTTTGAACCTCTACGGTAAATGTATCTGCCAGGAGTTTATTTGTTCCAGGGACAAGTCGAAGAATAATCTTTTTCCGTTTAATGGATGACGCCAGGCCTCTCAAAACCGTTAGGGCGAGGCTCTTTTGGGCTCCTGCTCCACCAATGCAGAAGGTGAGTGTTGGGGGTGTTTTTGTTGGTTTCAAGCAAATACCCGGGAATAAATTGTTCTCAAGGGTGCGAGCGTACTTTTTCAAAAAATAGCCGTTCGGATCAAGACGACAGAGGCGATTAGCGAGATCTTTTTTTACAATGTCGCCATCCGGTCCACCGATCAACTCTTGAGGTAATGGAAACCCACTGATAAAAATCTGTTCTTCGCGTACACCGTATAATTTAAGACGTTCAACGACGCGGCCATTTGGGGCAAAGTATTTAATGCGACTTTTTTGAGGATCTTTCGGAACCCATGCGCGACTCATATCTGCGTCACAGACAA
This sequence comes from Patescibacteria group bacterium, assembly GCA_018063105.1. Lineage (GTDB taxonomy): Bacteria > Patescibacteriota > Patescibacteriia > 2-12-FULL-60-25 > 2-12-FULL-60-25 > JAGOQX01. The sequence goes on along the minus strand of JAGOQX010000036.1, from coordinate 1,331 downwards.
CGAGATAAATGTCACCGGGATAGGCAAATTCCTCTGCGGCAAATGCAGGAATAAAAAATGTGCAAATGAGCGGAAGCGGTTTTTTCGCGAGCTTTTCAATCAGGTGTTTACACAGACCTAGCTTTTGAATGAAATAATACGTTTGGTGTGTTTGCGCTGTTGCTCGAGATAGATCACGACGAGGATAGAACGGTTCAATCCGTTGTAAATAATCCAGGGTAGAAAAAAGAAGATCGCCAATGAACGGAATAGGCTTCAGTCGGGAGATCAATTCGTACATGCGTCTGCTCTCGCTCCACAACTTTTTATCCTTCAACGGAATGCCTTCGTACGAGTTCGCGGTAATGATGCCGCCATGTGCCAGATTGCGGACGCCATATGCAGCGCGTTCGTGTCCGTATCCCATGTTCACGGAAATGACGTAGGCATTATTGTGATGGTGCGAAGCGTGCATAAAAATCAGTAGAAGTATATCACAATGCAGAGCCGGATAAGATAAAGCCCCGACATGTTTGTATGACATGGCGGGGCGGAGTGATGAGCTTATGGAGCATGCGTGATGGTCACGTTCAATTGCGACGCATCAACGGTGTAGCAGAGTCCAGAAAACGAGATCTCAGAACCCTTGAGGAGGAGCGCGATGATGGAGGTCAGGATTTCGTGCGCGACCTCCAGCGGAACACCCATGCGACGCTGGAGCAGGCCGATGCCCAGGCTCGCGTTTCGGTGTGACTCGTGCTTGTCCGACCTGATCGTTCGAACGCCTCCCAGATGATCGATCACGACCACGACTTTTCGATTTCGACTTCCGAGCTCTTGCGTGAGGTTGCGATGCATCTCATCGAACGCGAGCAGGAGTCGGTACCGGTCCACGGGTTCATCGGAAAACTCGGGGAGCTCGTGGCGTTTCTTCGTACGGATATCGGAGGAGAAGTCGATTTTCAGAATGTCCGCGGTCTGTGGATCGAGAACCTTGAGAAGCGCATCAACGTTTGCAAGCTGTTGATCGCGCTCGGGCGGAGGCGGTGCGCTCGACGTTGTTCCACGCGGCCGACCCTCTACGTGCGTCGTTTGATCCTGTCTGGCTTTTTGCGTTGTCATCGTCTCAACTCCTTGTCTGAAAAGGGCCCAGATCTGTGTGATCTGGGCCCACCCTAATTGATTGTCAGTAGATCGTCAATCCTGCGTTTGTGGCTTTGTCCGGACGGTTTGATTGATGATGTCGAGGAGTTGACCGCGTCCCATTCCCGTTGTTGAGGAATAGGTGAGTGATTGTGCATCTGGATAGAGCGCTTGCAAGGACGCGAGCGCTTGTGTCATCTGTGTGCGCG
>JAGOQX010000035.1 GCA_018063105.1 Patescibacteria group bacterium | reverse complement strand
GGAATTCTTCCATTAGACACACACCTCGAACGCGTCTTGCGAGTAAAAGATGTACGAACGGATTCCGGCGTCGCGCCAATCACTGTTTTGACGAAGCCATATCCGTGTCCAGGGAAGTGCGTGTACTGCCCAACGGAAGTACGCATGCCAAAAAGCTACATCTCCAGTGAACCAGCTGCGGCGCGTGCATTGAGTTTGAAATTTGATCCTTACGAGCAGGTCAAGCAACGCGTGATGACGCTGGAAAAAAATGGACACGAGGCAAAAAAGATTGAACTGATCATCAAGGGCGGAACATGGTCCGCCTATCGTTGGGACTATCGCAAGTGGTTTGTGAAAAGATGTTTTGATGCGGCGAATGAACTGAATACGGATGGAGAGTCTAGCGATCTGAAAAAGGCGCAGAAGAAAAACGAGAAGGCGGGATATCGCATCATCGGGCTGACGATTGAAACGCGACCAGACTGGGTGACGGCGGAAGAGATTATTCGACTGCGTGAACTTGGGTGTACACGCGTTGAACTTGGCGTCCAAACATTACAAAACGACGTTCTTGCGCTGACCAAACGCGGGCACACGATCGAGGCAACGATTCGAGCTGTCGCGCTGTTGAAGCAAGCGGGATTTAAAACAGATTTTCACATCTTGCCAGGTCAACCAGGATCAACACCAGAAAAAGATCTGGAGGATTTCAAACAACTTTTTTCAGATCCAAGCTATTGCCCAGACATGATCAAGCTCTACCCATGCGTCGTTCTACCAAACGCGGAACTTCACGCATGGACAAAAGCTGGTCGCTTCACTCCGCTGGAGGGAAAAGAATTAAAGGAACTCTTGATCAGCATGCAACAGGTCGTTCCTCGCTATTGTCGAATATCACGACTCATCCGTGACTTCCCGGAAAATGATATTTCCTACGGAAGCAAGATCACGAACCTTCGTGAGGCCCTTGAAACAGAGATGAAACGACGAGGCATTCAATGCCAATGTTTGCGATGTAGAGAGGTCGGACACGTGACAGACATTGATCCAAATACCATCCGACCAAAACTGTTCGAAGAATGGTACGAGAATGCCGGCGGACGAGAAGTCTTCTTAAGCATGGAAGATCCTGATCGAAGAGCTGTCTTCGCCTTTCTCCGTCTTCGCCTTCCACATACACCAGCCTCCATCCGAGAAAGCGAGCCATATCGCAGCGACAAAAAATTCATCACCTATTCAACGAAAATCGAACAAGCTTTTCCAGCACTCAAATCCACAGCCTTTGTTCGCGAACTTCACACCTACGGCCGTGCTCTCGATTTACGCTCAACCAGAACAGACGCCTCCCAACACCGCGGATACGGACGGATGCTGATGGAGCACGCTGAAAAAATCGCAAAACGTGAAGGATACAAAAAAATGGCAGTGATTAGCGGGATCGGGGTGAAAGAATACTATCGGACGTTGGGGTATAGGGAGAGGGAGACGTATATGATGAAAAAACTACCGTGCACCTCCCTCCAACTCCCTCCTTCGTAAGGAGGGAGAGCCTGCCTGCCTGCCTGCCTGCCTGCCTGTTAGATTCATATTCCCCTCCTTACGAAGGAGGGGCTAGGGGAGGTGAATCCGTTCATTCAGATGTTTTAAAACCTCTTCCAATACTCCATCAATATTTGTTAGCACATCTTCATCTGTAAATCGCAATACTTTAATACCTAATGCCTCAATATCCTTTTGTCTTTCATTATCATTTTTAAAAGCTTCATCTGAATCATGAGAACTGCCATCAAGCTCAATAACAAGTTGAGCTGATGGACAGTAAAAATCCGCTATATAAAAACCAATACCGAATTGTCGACGAAACTTACAGCCTTGTAATTGTTTTAACCGAAGCCGCATCCACAACCTTTGCTCCGTCACAGTAGAGTTACAACGTAACAATCTTCTTCTATCTAACTGTGATTTCCTATTATAAATCATCGCCATACACGTCCACCTCCCCTAACCCCTCCTTCGTAAGGAGGGGAATATAAATATAACAGACAGGCTCTCCCTCCTTACGAAGGAGGGAGTTGGAGGGAGGTGGATTGCATTCTCTCCCCCACATCTTCCATCTTCACCAACACGGCCTCCGCTTCATTTCGATTTTTCCATTCAACAGATCCTTCTGCCAATGTCTTTTCTGAAATCAATAGACGCACCGGAATTCCGATCAAGTCTGCATCCGCAAGCTTCTCACCTGCTCGGGCATCGCGATCATCCCAAAGGACTTCATGACCTGCGGCTTTCAGCTGATCGTATAAATCTGTTGCAGCTTGATTCACTCGATCCTTCGCTTCCTCGTCTTTTGGATTCAATGTGACGAGATGAATATCGAACGGCGCTACGGCAGCTGGCCAGATAATGCCTTTTTCATCGTGGCTTGCTTCAACAATGGTTCCGACCAAACGAGAGATTCCAATTCCATAACACCCCATAAACACGTTCTGTCGAGTCCCGTCTTCAAGGTCAACTTCGAATCCAAAATCTTGAGAAAACTTCTGACCAAGATCAAAAATATTTCCAGCTTCAACACCCTTTGCCTCGATCAATATCCCTCCGCATGATGGACACGCGTCTCCAGCGTGAAACGTTGCAATTTCTGAATTCTGCGCAAAGGTACAGTTTGGACAGGCTAAAATATGATCTTCACCGGCAGAGGTGATCACCTGAAATTCATGCGAATGTTTCTTCGTAAATGACCCGCCAGATGCTTCAACCACCTTTACGGCAACACCAAGTTTGGTAAACAATGCAACGTACGCCTCCATCACTTTTTGATAGTACGCATCAAAATCTTCCACGGTTGTGTGAAATGAATACATATCTTTCATTCCAAACTCACGGCCTCGAAGAATACCCGACTTCGCACGTAATTCATCGCGGAATTTCGTCTGAATTTGATACACAGAGGTCGGCAAATCACGATATGATTTTACAAACTGTTGCACGAGCGGCGTTACGATCTCTTCATGCGTTGGACCAAGTCCGTATTCTTTATTTGTTTGGCTTGGAATCTTAAATAAAACATCAACGGAATCCCATCGTTTTGTTGTGACCCAATTTTCCTTCGGTTGCAATGCAGACATTAAAATCTCCTGCGCGCCAAGGTCGTCCATAGCGACACGAATCGCTTCTTCAACCTTTCGGAGAACACGCAAGCCCAGTGGCAACCAGGAATACACACCGGCCATTTCTTGATGGACAAATCCACCTTGAACCAAATATTTTGCATTCACTGTTTCAGCATCCGCCGCAACAGATTTCGATGTTTTCGTGAAAAGATGGGTCATTCGCATACGAGGGAAAGAGTAGCGGGTTCCAACGTATCTGTCTAGAAAAAAAGCGCCCGGCCGCTGAATGCGGTCGGGCGAAACGAGAAAGATCACGCAGCGCGGAAGGCACAGAGACATCGAGCGACGGAGATAATGCGGAGCTTCTTCCCCAGCTCGCCCCGCTCTCCTTCAACCTTCTCGGCGAGCTTGAGAACGTACGTGAGGTACTGCTCACGCTGATCCGGAGCCATCCAGTCCGCATCGTCCCACAGGTTGCCGACCTTTGCGTACAGCATGAATAGTCGACAATCTGCGCTTCGCGCGTTAAGGATGCACTGCATCTCCTCATCGAGCGAAGTAAAGAACCGTTGCTGATCCAAATCCCCGTACGTCATCGCCTCGATCAAGCGACGCGCCTGATCCGAGAGTGCGACCGGATACGATGCCGTCGTATCCTTCAACAGATCATGAAAGAGCAACACCTCGAAACCGAGGCGACGAAGCTCTACGGGCAGGGCAGCTTCTTGCGTGACCATGGTCGCGCAGTACACCGTATGCAGCGCAACCGGTGTCATTCCGTCGAATTGACGATACGCCAGATCAGGCGTCCGCGGATACAGGACATGCGCCGCCATTGCAGCCAACATCAAGCCCTCAATCTGCTGACTGGAAAATACCGACCTTCGAGCCTCCGTCATCACACACCTCCTTTTGGCAAAAAAGACGTTAACACATATCCCTTTTTCGTCAAAATCATCAACAGGTTAAGATATTCCGAAACAACCAACCCCGTGCTACATTTTATGCATGAAAAATAGCACAACACATTCAATCCTAATCATCGAAGATGAACTCCCGCTCCGTAAAGCTCTTGTTGAAAAATTTAAACATGAAGGCTTTGAAGTGTTCTCCGCTGCTGATGGAGAAGAAGGATTGGCTACGGCCATTTCAAAAAAACCAGATATTCTTTTGACAGACATCATCATGCCAAAAATTGACGGCATCACGATGCTTGCCCAACTTCGCGCAGCAAGCACATGGGGAAAAGAGGTTCCCGTCATCATGTTGACGAATGTGACAGCAGACGACGAAATCACCAGAGCTGTGAATGCAAACGAACCTGCCTACTATCTTGTAAAATCAAACTGGTCCATCAATGATATTGTGAAGAAGGTGCGAGAACGCCTAGCCACAAATACTCAAACCTGATCAGACGCACACATCAAGATAACGGCCGTGCCACGTGAAGCCATAGCGAAGACGATCAATAGGTAGCCCCGTAAAAATGCTTCGCATCACGGGGCACGTAAAAAGCCCTCGCCGCAATAGCTAGGGCTTTTTACGTGGTGCACTCGACTGGGGTCGAACCAGTAACCTCTTCCTTCGGAGGGAAGCGCTCTATCCAGTTGAGCTACGAGTGCAGGATGAGGCGAGCGTACCGAATATTCACCTTCCCTACAAGGCACAATTCGTGTATCTTGACGTTTGTCGCCAAATTCGATACGATTCGGCCACAAAAGTACAGATGCGACGGTAGCTCAGCTGGTAGAGCAGGGGCCTCTTAAGCCCAAGGTCCCGGGTTCGATCCCCGGCCGTCGCACCACGTAAAACCACGCCTTTAAGGGTGTGGTTTTGCTTTTGGCGTGGTCACGTGGCGCAGCCAATAAAAACAGATTCTAACAATTTTAACAAAACACCCGCGACTGACGAGTTTGTGATACCTCCTTACGGTGGTGTCACGGGTGTCTGTCGCGGGCTTAGGAGCCTACGGAGAGGCTGGAAATTGATGGTGGCGGAGCAGCGTGCCTAGCGGCGTGCTTCTTCGCCTCCTCCTTCGTAGGAAAAGAACAGAAAAACGTACATGTCCCTGCACGTGAACCGTCTGAGTGAGACTGGCATTCGAACCGAACATCATGACCCGGTGCCAACTCGATCTCGACCCGCTCCTCATTTCGTCCTTCGAAGGAGATGCAGGCTCGACCGTCCACGACCAACAGGGTGAAGTCCCCACACTCCTTCGTGATCGTCGGCGAGATGCCAACAATCTCCACATTCGCATGAACGCCCCCCACGCTCACGACAACCCAATGGGTCGCTTTTGATTCAATCCGACGCATCTCTCGTATTCGACACTCCGTCTCATCTAATACTGGTGACGGGGAAGACCGTCTAAACCTCCAGTTGATATTCATTGAGGTCGCTCCTTCTTGGCTGAGAAAAACATTCGAACGAATGAACAGCATAGTAATAAAATTACACCACCCTGTCTATCCCTCTACCTGCGAAAACAAAACACCCCGGACAGCAAAGCCGTACGGGGTGAAAACAGTGACGCTGCTGAACCTATATTTTCTTTTTCGCAGCAGGAAGAATGAAACCCACCAGGATGAAGACGACGCCAATCGTGAACCAAGTGGCTGCCTGATGAATGAGGATTGACCAGTTCGGAACTTCGGTGGGAACACGACCTTTGAACTCAACCGAATATCGAGCGATTGGCGCACCGCACAGATTCGTCCAACTGAAGAGAATCAACGCAGCACCAGAACGAGCGGTACTTGTCATCTCAATCTTTTCCCGATCTGCATATCCAGACACCAGAGCAAACCCCGCGATCAAGAAACCCGCATCAAAAAAATCAACGGGAATTCTGTTCATCTGTTCCAACGAACTGCGGAACGAAATGAACAGCGTGCTAGCCGAGGAAAGGAGAAAGATTGCAATGAACGCCTCCCAACTCCTTCCTTTCTCCGTCTTCTTCTCTGACAAAAGCAAGCCCCACAGAAATGGCGTCAGAAGAAAAGAGATTGAAACCGCTAGCTGCGAACTTTTCAGCACCAATGCACTGATCGCAAGCGCAGATGGAATGATCAGGTACATGATGAACACACGAGCAAGTGCAGAAGCCATGGCTTACACCCAGGCCGTTCGTGTTACCGTCCGCGTAACGCACAATCTGACCATATTTCGCATGAATCTACCTCCATTCCAATTCACAACACGCAAAAGAACGTATCGCGTTTTTACCCTATTTTTCACTCTTCGTCAAGGGAATTACAGCTGAAACATCTTCGTACTTGTCACCATCCCCTGCTGCACCATCTTCACCGCGAACGTGCTCCATTCAATGTCACCATTCACATCAAGCGTTACATTTGATATCGCTCCTCCATTCCAATTTTTAAGTGATGCAATCTCGCCCTTCAACTGTGTTGGGTCAGCAACAAGCTGATCTTTGAGAGCGTAAACCGCGCTGTACGCAGCGGATTGATCTATTGGCAAGGAAAGCACTTCGCCATATCGAGCAACGAATGCAGCGCTGAAACGACTCATCGAATCTGTCTGCTCATTTACAGCAGGAACAAGCCCATACACACCCTCCAGTTGAGCAGCGTTATTTTTGGCAACACCCTGATCCAACAGGACCTGCGAAACGATCACTTTTTCTTCTGCTTTTTGAATCTTTAACACCTTTAACAGCGCGAGCCCTGACACCGGCGTCTGAGGAACGATGTAGATCACATCGATCTTTGAGCCCATAATCTTTTTCACCTCATCGCGAAAATCCGTTGTCTTCGTTTTGTAGACATCATCGATAACAACACCTCCGCCGTTTCGATCAAACGTTTGCTTGAACATATTTCGAAGCTCTTGAGCCCCTGGCGTATCCTCTGAAACAATTGCAGCACGTTTTGCATTCAATTCTTTCAATGCATACATTGCCGATGCTTTCGCGCTTAACACAGAAGATGGCGCAAATCGAAACACATATTCTCCACCTTTCGTAGAAATGTCAGACGCTGTCTCTGATGGCGAAATAACCACAATTTTTTTGTCAGTTGCGACAGATACTAATCCCATTGTCTCACCGGGACACACACCTCCGATGATGGCGGATACCTTACTGTCTGCGATTAACTTCGTAGCAGCTTCACCACTTGCTTTATCATCACATTTTCCATCAGCGTATACCATGACCAACTTCTTTCCAGCCACACCACCGGACGCATTCAATTCGTCTACGGCTAATGCAATGGCTTTTTGAACTGGCACGCCAATGGTCTGAGCGCTGTCACCGGTCAACGGAAGAACGGCGCCAAGTGTCACCTCGCCCACAAGAACGGTACTCGTTGCAACAGGAGCCTCTGTCGTTGATGTTGAAACAACGGGCGCGAGAACAGGTTGAGGCAATATTGATGGGCTACCAACTGTTTGTTGATTAAAAACGAAATATCCAAGGCCTGCTAACACGAGAAGGAGCACTACCCAGCCTAACGGCGACGGTTTCTTTGCAGAATCCATATGGAATATATTAAAAATAAGAACTTCATTCAGCGTATCACTGAGTCCATAGACAGACAAATCCCGACACATAGCCGGGATTATCATGCTGCTTCAGACGATTGCTCAGTCTGCGTTCAGCATCACTTCTTTGTATTGCAACACCCTAGGCAGCACTTACATGCCATCAACATCATGACCGCAGAAACGCCTACGAGCGTATAGATTCCGCGATAAACCAACTCCCACTGACCAAACAGATACATCACAACATCAAACTTCAAAAGCCCAACAAGGCCCCAGTTTAATCCACCCACAATTAAGAGAACCCACGCGACCTTATGTGCGTTGCACATTTTTCCCATCATACAATGAAGAAAAGATGAATAAGGCGGCCG
>JAGOQX010000034.1 GCA_018063105.1 Patescibacteria group bacterium | reverse complement strand
GATGGATATTCCTGGCGGTATTTTGAGTGAGCCGCGCTGGTCAACGCGCGTGTGGTTTGCTATTCAGGATCATGCGCCATTTGTGTTTCCCATTTCTGCGTTTATCGTGATGCTCCTTGCTTGGTGGTTGAAGGGGAGAGATCCAGCGCATGGTCCGGTTCCAATTGTAGTTGAGCCGCCAGAGAATCTTCCGCCTCGAGTCTTGGTCGCGATGTTGAATGAGGATATGCAGCCAGAATTTGCAACAGAGATATACGAAAAGATGTTTGATGCTGACCCTGTGTTAACGCGAGGGGCATTTACGTTGATGGGATTGATCATCATGGTTGCGTTGTACGTGTTATTTGGATCGTCCGGTGTTGGCGTGGTGTCTGCGGTAGCAACGGGTCTTATTATCATGATCTTTGGGATTGCAATGCCACGTCGAACGGTTGAGGGGACAAAGATGCTGGTTCAGATTCTCGGGTTGAAGAAATTTTTATCATTGTCTCGTGAAGATCGTGAGCGGTTGAATCTAAAACAATCGCCCAAGGATGTTGAGCGATTGTTGCCGTATGCGATTGCGTTTGGAGTTGAGAAAGAATGGCTCGCCTCACGCTCGTCCCGCGCTGCCAAATAGTTTCATCTTTCTCATCGCCACTTCGCGCATGAGAAGGTTTGCAGGTTCCATGAGTTTGCGAGGATCGATCACCGTTGGAAGTTCATCAACGGCCTCTCTGATCCCTGCGGTGAATGCGAGTCGCAGGTCTGTATCAATATTTACTTTTGCGACGCCATGTTTAATGGCTTGAACAATATCTTGATCTAATACGCCGCGCGCCGAGCCCAATTTTGCGCCGTGATGTTCTGCGAGCGCTTTCACATCTTCCAATACACCAGAAGCACCATGTAACACAATGGGAAGTTTGATCTGTGACGCAATAATCTCAAGGCGTTCGATATCTAAATGGGTCTTTCCCTTGAACTTGAACGCGCCGTGACTTGTGCCGATAGCGATAGCTAATGAGTCGCATCGTGTCTCTTTGGCAAACTCCACGGCTTCGGCTGGATTCGTCAGTTTTGCATCCTTTTCTTTCACACTCACGAGGTCCTCGATGCCAGCTAGTGCGCCAATTTCAGCTTCAACGGAAACGCCCTTAGCGTGTGCCCAGGTAACAACCTTTTTTGTGTTCCGTACATTTTCTTCATACGAAAGAGCAGAACCGTCGTACATCACAGAAGTGTATCCATCTCGAATCGCCTGTTGGATGAGCTTTAAATTTTTTCCGTGATCAATATGCATGACGACCGGAACGGGTGCTTTTGCCGCAACCTTGATCATGGCAATGAGATAATCCATGCCGGCATACTCAATGGCGCCTTCTGACGTCTGTACGATGACCGGGGATTTCATTTTCACGGCTGCCTCCATGACGGCTTTGAGACACTCCATGTCGTTGATGTTGAATGCGGGAACGGCATAGTGTTTTGCACGAGCGGGAACAAGGACTTTTTTCGCAGTTGTGAGCATAGGGAGAGGGGAGTTAGGTTACGATGGACGGTATAATTTTTCTAAAACGATGCAGCATGTTTTTCATGTGTTCCTCTGTGAGTAATCCGGATTGCGGACCGATATATTGAACAACGCTAGCTGCGTTTGCGGTTCCCCAGCGTAGTGCGGTGGGTACATCGTGTCCTTTGAGCAACGCGACGGTCATGGTTGAAGCAAAACTATCGCCAGCGCCAGTTGATTCAATGTATGGAACTGGAAAAACGGGCATGTGCCATTGTGTTGTTCCGTCGAATGCATATGCGCCATTTTTTCCATCTGTGATAACAACGATGCGCGCGCCGTGTCGGTGAAATGCTTCGAGGAGATTCAGGATCGTTCGTTCGCCATCCATGAAGATCTGGTGTGCTTCATCCTTGTTTACAATGAATAGGTCGGTATATGGAAGAAACGGTTTGATGGCAGCTAGTCCTTTACGAACGTGTGTTGTGCCGGGTTGAAAGGAGAAGAAGGTTTTGTGTTTTTTGAGGTATGCAATGAGTTCTCGATCAAACGTCCCGAAACGATTCCCCATTGCAGAGTAGTAGATACTCTTTGTTTCTGGGAGTTTGGGCATTTTGTATGTTCGTGGCTGAAAATGGACCAGTTGGGTCTTTTCGCCTTGAAAGCTTAAAATCGTCGCTTCGTTGGTTGGATAGGTTCGATCAACTTGAATGTAGTCGTGATTTACTCGTTCATCATCGAGGATTGAATGAATGTCACGTCCCTCGGCGTCATCACCAATCCAGGTGAGTGCTGTGGTGCGTAGTCCGAGGCGCGCAGAGGCGACCGCTGCATTTGCTGCATTTCCGGCAGCAAGAACTTTGATGACTTTTTTGACCGGAATTTTTTCTGCATATTCCAAACAGAGCTGACAGTGATCTTTTTTTAACGTGCAACTCACGCTAGCTTCATCGAGCATGTAAAACGTATCGCGAAGAGATTCACCAATCGTAAGAACATCAAAAGATTTTGAGCGTGGCATAGATGCTCATATCATATCAGCCGAGCACAATCGTAACTAGTTTCTTTCCTATGATTCAAGCAATGCCTTTTTTTGTTGAATGACGCGTTCTGCAGCTTTGACAATGTCTGCAGCTTTCATGTGGTAGTGCGTAAGAAGTTCATCTGGTTCGCCTGACTGGCCAAATGTGTTTTGCATCCCGATCGCTGTAACTGGAACGGGGTATTCTTGTGAGGTCGTCTCACACACGGCGCTATACAGTCCGCCGATTGTTTGATGTTCTTCAACGGTCACGCAGCAACCCGTTTTTTTCACACTCTTGATCAGTGTTTTTGAATCAAATGGTTTGAGCGTATGACAATTGATCACTTCTGCAGAGATGTGTTGCTTCTCCAGTTCTCGTGCGGCTAAGAGTGCCTCGTGAAGTAATGGTCCGCATGCGGCAATTGTCACGTCCGTTCCCTCGGCACAGATATAGGCTTTGCCGATTTCAAATGGTGTTTCTTTGGTTGTAATCACCGGCGTCTTTTCTCGAGCAAAGCGGAAATAGCATGGGCCATTGAACGCGGCCACGGCTTGGGTGCATTTTCGCGTTTCTTCGGCATCGCATGGGGCAATCACGACGAGATTGGGAATGACGCGGGTAATAGCGAGGTCTTCAAGCGCTTGATGCGTTGCGCCGTCCGGTCCAACAGAGATTCCGGTGTGTGCGCCTGCAATTTTCACGTTTGCTCCGGTGTAGCATACGGAGACACGAAGCTGATCCCAGTTTCTGCCGGGGGAGAATGTGGCGTATGAAGAGACGAATGGGATTTTACCGGTGAGTGCAAGCCCCGCGGCAACACCTAACATATTTTGTTCAGCAACGCCGCAGTCAAAAAAACGATCTGGAAATTTTTTGGCAAATGGGAGAACGCGCGTTGATTCAACAAGGTCAGCGGTCAGCGCAATCACATCTGGATTCGTGTCGCCAAGTTCAACGAGCGCGTCACCAAAGCCATTGCGCGTTGGGATGCATTCGACGTTGACGTCAAAGAGTTGAGCGTTGAGTGAAGCAAGGGGATTGAGCATATCTATTCGTGTTCGCTGGCAATTTGTCCTCCAAGTGTTCGGAGTTCGGCAAGTGCGATGCGTCCTTCATCAGGATTTGGTGGCTTGCCGTGCCATTCGTAATTATTTTCCATAAAATCAACGCCTTTTCCAGGGATCGTGTGGCAGATGATGACGGTTGGATGTTCTGCTGTGGCACGAGCGAGGTTTGCGGCATCGATAATGTCTTGAATATTGTGTCCATCAACTTCGATCACGCTCCAATTGAAGGCTTTGAATTTATCCGCAAGCGGTTCAAGGGGGAGAATGCGCTCCGTGACTCCATCGATCTGAATATTGTTGCGATCAATGAACGCAGTGACTTCGCGGAGATTCATTTTTCCGGCAAATAAAATTGCTTCCCAATTTTGACCCTCATCCAGCTCGCCATCACCCATCAAGCACCAGGTGTGATATGGACGAATTGGTGGTTTTGCCGCAGCCGCATTCATTCTGGCAGCAAGCGCAAATCCAATGGATTGAGACAGACCCTGACCAAGTGGACCGCCAGACGTTTCGATGGGAAGTTCTGGTTGAAAATGACTGTTCGAATGTCCTTGGAGTCGTGTACCAAATTTGCGTAATGTTTTGAGCTCCTCTCGAGGAAAATAGCCGCGATTCGCGAGTGTCGCATAGAGCGCCGGGCAGATATGGGCGTTGGAAAGAACAACGCGATCGCGATGTGGGTCTGTGCGCGTTTCCGGTGTGATGGTTGCGATCTCGTAATAGAGCGCGGTGAACACATCTGCCATGCCAAGTGGACCGGCGGAGTGACCACTTTTTGCTTGAAGCAGTGATTCGATAATATCCTGTCGAATCTGATTCGCCGCTGCTTCTAATTCAATCAAACGTTTTTTCGAGAGCATGCGCCCATTGTAACATGGAAAATGCATAACTTCGCAGAGATATAAACCAAAACCCCCGCTTGAGACAAGAGGGGGTCGGGGGAGTTATGAACTTACTTAGTTCACGATGTTAATCGTTCCCTGCATCACCGGGTGAATACCGCAGTGATAGTCAAAGGATCCTGCTGTGCTGAATGTGTGAGAGTAGTTTTGCCCGTAGCTTAATTGCCCTGATGACCAACCGGCTCCAACAACGGTATGTGCGGCGCTATCATTGTTTGTCCAGGTCACGGTTGTGCCTTTTTTCACGGTGATCGAAGAGGGAACAAAGCCGTTTGAAACTGAGCCGATGGTAACGGTTGCTTTTGTTTCATCCATTTGTTTATCCTGAGAAATATTCGCCGTTTGCGTCATGATATTTGACGGTTGAAAGTCTGATGCTGTTTGAATTGGTGTGCCGATGCGGTAGTTTGAGAAGAATGAGTCTGCAACATCATCAATCTGATTTTTCCAGCTTAAACCGTAGAGCGTTTCAGCAAGCTGAGCTGTTGAAACCCAGCGAAGAACACCTCCTTGATCAACAACATAGACTTTTGGATCCGTGGTAATTTTCACCATCTTTCGCCCTGGGCGGTAGGTGACGTTGCTTCGTCCCATTGGAATGGTTGCAAGTTGTCCGTCAGAGATTGTTTTTACTTTTGAAAAATCCGTATACCAGGTGAAGTATGTTTTAGAATTTGGAAAGACGTAGCGATGACCGTCAGCAGCAAAATAATAGACCGTTGCGCCACTAGCTTTGATAAGGTCGCCTGGGGAAAATACAGATCCCGCAGCAAATGAGACAAGTGGTGAGGCGATGAACGCTGCAGCGCTGAGTGCTACAAGCATGGAGCGAAGAGAAGTTTTCATAGGATGAGAAATAATGAATAAGACTTAAGGACGTTTTGTGACTGAGACTGTAACGTCGCCATCTGTACCCGTTGTGTTCTTTGTATCAACGGCCTGGCCTGAGAAGTGAAGAGTGGTTATGTCGTTCCATGGGCCGGTTGTTGCGGTACACGGAGCAGCACTGGTGCAGTGCTTCAATACGACGCCGTCTTTCATAACATCAATGGATGAGATACCGTCGTTGTCGCTTGCTGTCACTGTAACATCAATCGTTTCTCCTGTAAAAATAGCGTTTTTTGCTGGTGTAACGGTCACACTTGGCGAGTCCGTTGTTCCGATGGTGATGGTGAGTGTTTTCGAGAGATATGTTCGGCCGAGTGTATCTGTCACCTTTGCATAGACAGGATGAATCGCACCAATGGTACCGGTGAGGTAGTCTCCCCATTGGCACATTCGCGCTCCAGTAGCGCATGCTTTGATACCATTTCCGTCCACATAGATATCGATGCGTTGAACGGCAATGCTTGCATCAACGTCTGCAATAACGGATCCGAGTTGGTTTTGCGTAATCACAGCTTGACCAACATGGATGTGAACCACATCGCTGATACTTGCTTGAATAGGAATCGTGATCGTTTGGACGAGTGTCGCACCTCCGGTAATTGCAGCTCTGGCTTCTGCGACATAGCTTGATTTTGTTCCAGAGAGTGGGATGACTCCGTCGCCAGAGCATGCGGAAACGTGACAGGTTTTGATCAAGGCGCCATCAAAAAAGAGATCAAAAGAGGAAATATTAATGTCATTCGCCACGGATCCGTTGAGTGTCACCGTATCACCGGCTTGGGCCGTTGTTTTGGAAACCGTGAATAGGAGGCTGGAGCCGGCTGGTGGCGTGACGACCGGTGGAGGAGTGATGACGGGTGGGGGAACGACTGGTGGAAGTTCTGCTGTAATGAATTTGTCCGTTGCAATGTCTGGGGTAGATGCTATTTGCGCTGACGGAACAAAGTCGCTTGCATTCACAATGGCGGCGCCAACGGTATAGTTTGTGAAATACGCATCCGGAACATCGTCAACCATCTTGTTCCAGTTTGATCCGTAGAGTGTTTGCGCAACGGTTTCGGTGGAAACCCATCGAAGTACAGCATGAGCGCTCACTGCATAGACTTTTGGATCTGTCGTAATCTTTACCAGTCGTACGCCCGGTCGATATGTCACGTTTCCGCCAAGTGGAATTGCAGCAAGATCGCCATCGGAAATTTTTGTGACCGCTGAAAAATCGGCATACCAGCTCTTGTACGTTTTTTCATTTGGAAACACGAGTCGCTTGCCATTTGATGCGTAGTAGTACACAGCATCATTCGATGCTTTGATTAAAGTCCCGGCAGAAAGAGCTGCATGAACAGGGGAGGAGAAACCGAATCCACATACGGTAAGAACGGCGCAGGCGATGAAAAGAAGAGAAGAGGAATGGCGCATAATATTATGCTTAGAATAGCAGGTTCTGAGCGAAGACGCGAGATAGTTTTAGAAAAAGAAAGGCCGCTCTTTGAGGAGAGCGGCGGAGTGATACTCAGAACGAGTCGGGTATGCCGATTCTGGATCGAGGGGTGTGCTGTTGCTTTGCTGCACCGTGGCTTGGAACGGGTTCCGGATGGACGGAACAGAGCACCTCAATACAGGTGCTTGTATCATCATGGTATAGCTTTTCCAGAACGAGCTCACCAGGCGTTCGTGAGAAGAACTTGAGCTGACTCTTGATACGTGGTGTGAGTTTGTGAACGTTCCAGCTGTCCTTGTCGGTTCCGGGAAAGAATAGAATGACGCGCCCCGCTAGTCTTGCAGCATTGATGGCATCGACTGTCAGGTCATTTCCATTAGCCTCAAACATGCATGGTTGAAGTAGTGCGGACAGTGCAGCTGGAATGCTTTGTAGGCTGAGCGCGAGTCGGAGATCACCACGTTTTTCCATGATCCTGCCTTCCTGTTGATGGTATCGAAACCAAGATGAGGCTACTCGTTTTTCACCTTTACGTCAAGAGTTCCTGGCTAAATTTCCTGTAATTGCTTCAATGTCCCCACTGGATTCTGCGCATCAAAAATGGAACTGGCTGCACAGAATCGGCTAACACCGGCTTCTCGTAAAAATGGAATCGTTTCTGCCTTCACTCCAACATCAAATCCGATGGTGACTTTTGGCCAGCGCTCATGGATTTCGTGGACGCGGGCGACCATATTCATGTCGAGGGATTGTCCGGAGAATCCTGGTTCTGCGCCGAGGACGAGGATTTCGTCGATGTCGGCTGCGTAAGTTTCAAGAATATCTAAACTTGAATGTGGGGAAATTGCGATACCGGCTTCTCGCTTCTGTTCATGGCAAAGCTTGATAAGTGTCGCGTGTTGCGCCTTGCTTTCGATATGCCAGATGAGCCGTTTGATTGATGGAATGGTCAACGCTTCAGCAATGATTTTTTTTGGATGCTGAACCATCAGATGTAATTCAAATTGTGCTGGCGTTTCAACGGTTTGTAGAACGGACAGATCACACCAGGTTGAATTTGGCACGAACGTGCCATCCATCACATCAATCTGAATCAACGGCGCATGCGCTTCAACGAGTCGGAGGCGCTCGCGAAAGGTGTTCTCGTCATGAGCCAAGATAGCTGGAATGATGTTGTTCATGGTTGCGGG
>JAGOQX010000010.1 GCA_018063105.1 Patescibacteria group bacterium | reverse complement strand
CTGGTACAGCACTCAATCTGAGTCGGTGCGAAAGATGGTCGAAGAGAGCGTCGAAAATCGTTTGCTGAATCTGTTCTATCACTTTGCTGGTTACTCGACCAAACCTTTGGATGAGCGTGAGTGCAAGGTTCTTCTCCGTCATCTCATCCGGCTCCGTGATGAGCTGGAAAGCTTGCAGCGTGTTGTCAAAAACGGGGCGTTCCGAGATGATCTTGATCGGTTCGACGAGTTGTTCACCGCGCTTCCCGCCGAACGGATATCGGTCCTGTTCAATCCGTTTCACGATGAGCCGATGCACCTGCTGTTCCAGGCTCTCCACAAGATGTGGCCCGAGGCGCCCTGGCTCATGTGCTACGCAACGAATGGGATCGATCCGACGGTGTATTGAATTGAGGCCTCTATCGTCATAGCGTTTCTCAAGCCGTGTCAGCAGCGTGGTCGAAAGATCATGTTTCTCGCTGATACGGCTTTTTGTATTGGCGTGAAATTGTTTGTATATATTTTTGATGTTTGTATCGTGTCTGTTACCGGGTTTATATATACGGAAAATTCTGCTAAGGTGTTTGTACTATTTATGCTCAACATCACCGAAAATCTCAATTGGCGATATGCCACAAAAAGCTACGATTCGACGAAGAAACTGTCGGACGAACAACGACAGGCTGTTCTAGACGCACTTTGTCTCGCGCCATCTTCCATGGGTTTACAACCTATGAGAAGGGCACGCTTTGCTGCCGAGGATGTTATCATCACACAATGAAGACAAATCTTGTTCTGAAAAAGAATGATGTGCCCAAGCAGGATGCCGGTCTGCTTGGGCTCTTGAAACCGTACCGCGGCCTTGTTTTTGGGTTGCTCATTGTTGTTATCGTGAGCAATGCTTTGAATTTGCTCATTCCACAGCTTATCGCTCGTGCAATCGACAGTTTTTCAGATGGTCGTTTTATCTGGGGTGCTACATTTACCGAGTTTATTGTGGCGGCTGGTGCGGTATTTGTGCTCACAGCGCTTCAAAGTGTTATTCAGGTATATACCGCTGAGCGCGTGGCTTTTGATCTTCGTGCAAAATTATCCGCAAAAATTTCTCGACAAAGTCATCGATATGTTCAAGGCGCAAATCCCGCAAAACTGTTGACCAATTTTACGGCAGATATCGATGCCGTGAAGATGTTCATGTATCAAGGCGTTGTTTCGATCGTCTCTTCCGTTTTCATTATTATCGGCGCAAGTATCTTGTTGCTGATGTTGAACTGGAAGCTCGCCTTAGCGATTCTTCTGATCGTCCCCATCATCGGCGGGACGTTTTCCGTTGTCTTTAGCAAGGTTCGTGTTTTTTTCAAGAAGCGAAGTGAGGTAATTGATTGGCTCAACAAAGTGATCAATGAAAGTATTCTCGGCGCAGGTTTGATTCGCGTCTTGAATTCCCAGCTGCCAGAGTATCAAAAGTTTTTGGATGCAAATACGAAGGCATTAGATGTTGGAATGAAGATTCTCGCGTTATTTGCCAGCATGATGCCGATCGTTTCATTTGTGACAAATCTCGCCACATTAGTCATCTTGATGCTCGGCGGTCACTTCGTTATTACAGGCAGTATGACGCTCGGTGCGTTTGCAGCATTTAACAGCTATCTCATGATATTGATCTTCCCGATCATTATCATCGGGTTTATGAGTACGGTGATTGCTCAAGCCTCAGCGTCGTATCAACGCGTGAACGAGATTTTGAAGGCTCCTGAGTTGCCAGAAGGCGGTCACGTGAAAGAACCGCTACGTGGCGACATCGCGTTGAAGAACGTCCAAGTGATGTATGACGAGCGCTCAGTGCTCAAGAACGTCTCTTTTCATGTGAAAGCAGGAACGCGAACAGCAGTGATTGGGCCGACGGCCGCAGGCAAGACGCAGTTTCTCTATTTGCTGGTTGGACTTATTACCCCACAACAAGGTGCTGTGGAATATGATGGACGTGATATTCAATCCTACGACCGTGAAATGCTCTACAAGCAAATCGGTTTCGTATTCCAAGATAGTATTATTTTCAACATGAGCATTCGTGAAAATATCGCGTTTAGTGATGCGGTGACAGATGAATCTCTCCGGAAGGCAATTGAGACAGCTGAATTAGATGAATTCGTTGATGCATTACCTGAGAAGTTGAATACCATCGTTTCAGAGCGGGGGACGAGTCTGTCTGGCGGTCAGAAACAGCGCATCATGTTGGCGCGAGCGTTGGCGTTGAATCCGAAAGTATTGCTGTTAGATGATTTTACGGCACGCGTTGATAGCAAAACGGAACAGAGCATCCTTGCGAATGTAAGAAAGAATTATCCTGGGATCACGCTGATTTCCGTTACGCAGAAAATTTCTTCTGTTGAAGATTATGATCAAATCGTCGTATTGATGGAAGGTGAAGTTCTGGGAACCGGAACGCATGAATCATTGCTTGCAACCTGTCCGGAATACGTTCAAATTTATGAATCGCAACGAAGCACCAGCCGATATGAACTACACGCTGAATAAATCGCAGGAGTCATCGGGGCAAAAGGTTCCTGCGTTTGCAGTGGCGAAAAAGCTGGCGCCATTGTTGGCTGAAGAAAAGAAGCCAATAGCAATTGCATCGTTGATGATTGTCATTAGCTCCGTAATGTCGTTGCTTGCGCCGTTACTTGTGGCGCACGTCATTGATACCTATATCGTGACACGCCAATTTCGGGGCGTGCTCATCTTTTCCGGAGTATTGCTCGTGATGTTTCTCATTTCGTTCGTCGCCAGCTATTTTCAGATGATGCTCATGGGAAGTGTTGGTCAGCGGATGTTGTACCGTCTGCGAAATGCTGTATTCAACAAACTTCAGGAATTGCCGGTCGCTTTCTTCAATCAGAATAAGGCTGGTGATTTGATTTCACGCATTAACAATGACACGGACAAGTTGAACCAGTTCTTTTCACAGTCATTGATGCAGTTCATTAATAGCGTGTTCATGATGATCGGCGCAGGTATTTTTTTGGTTGTCATGCATCCAAGTTTGGGCGCGGCAGCTTTAATGCCAGCAATTGTTTTGATGTTGTTTACCCGCGTCACAACGAGCTGGATTAAGCGGAAGAACTTAGAAAGTATGCAAGCGCTTGGTGGAATGAGTTCAGAGGTTCAGGAAAGTTTGAGTAATTTTAAAGTGATTGTTGCGTTCAATCGTCGAGATTATTTTAGGGAGAAATTTCAGAAGGCGAATCAGCTGAGCTATACGACATCGATTGGCGCTGGATTAGCAAATAGCTTGTATACGCCGATATACGGTTTGTCGTCACAACTTGCACAGCTTATCGTTCTGACATATGGAATCTCCCTCATTTTGGGCGGACAGTTAACCGTCGGCTTGCTCATCAGCTTCTTGGCGTATGTGAATGGATTCTACACACCGCTTCGTCAGCTTGCGCAGCTTTGGGCGAGTTTTCAGACGGCAATGGCAGGTTGGGATCGAATTTCTGAAATCTTAGCGCTCGAATCAAATCTGCCGGTTATTGAGTCTTCGCCAGTGCCATCGCATGCGTTGATGGATTTTCATGATGTCTCGTTTGGATATCCAGACGGCAAAGATGTTTTGCATGGAATTACGATGCATCTCGAACGTGGAAAAACATATGCGCTGGTTGGTCCGACTGGGGGAGGGAAGACCACGACAGCCTCACTCATGGCGCGACTGTATGATCCGACAAAGGGTGTTATCTCGATGAATGGGAAAGACTTGCGCTCATATACCGCGCAGGAACGAGCGAAGAAAATTGGTTTCATCCTCCAGGATCCGTTCTTGTTCGCTGGAACAGTCATGGAAAATATCTTTTATGGAAATGAGGAATATGCAGGAAAAACACACGACGAACTAGCTTCAGTCATTAAGTCTTCGGGTCTCGGTGATCTTTTGAAGCATTTCGAAGGAATTTTAGATGCTCAGGTGACCGCGACGGGGGATGCAATCAGCCTGGGTCAGCGTCAGCTCATCGCCTTTATGCGAGCGGTTTTGCGAAAGCCGGACCTTCTGATTTTGGATGAAGCCACTGCAAACGTTGATACAGTCACAGAGCAGCTCTTAGAGGAGACATTGAAGGCTTTGCCAAAGGAAACGACCAAGGTTGTGATCGCACATCGCCTCAATACCATTGAAAACGCTGATGAAATCTTCTTTGTGAATGGTGGTGAGGTTATTCCGGCCGGGTCGATGGAACATGCGGTGGACATGTTGATGCACGGAAAACGAGCAAGCTAGGCTTGAGCCATTGCCAAATATCCCGTTTTGGTGTATGCTTCGCAAATTCTCTTTAGAGACCACCTATTATGTTCAAACCATCACGCAGCTCAGGTTCTTCCTATGGGAAGCGCCCAAAGAAGTTCGGAGACTCTAATTCATGGGATCGCGGCTCAGATAGCCGAGGTTTTGATAAGCCGGAGATGCACAAGGCAACTTGCGCAGATTGTGGCAAATCATGTGAAATCCCATTCCGACCGGATGGTCGCCGTGATGTGTTTTGCAGCTTGTGTTTCCGCAAGGATGACAATGTTGAAGCAACGCGAGGTGGAAATTCTGACTATCGCAAACCAGCTTTTGAAAAGCGATCGTTTGATAGCTTTGATAAGCCATCATTTAAGGCCGTTTGTGAACAGTGTGGCAATAGCTGCACCGTCCCATTCCGACCGACCGGCTCCAAGCCAGTCTATTGCTCCGCCTGTTTTGGTGGTGTGAACGCCGGTGGTTCTTCTTTCAGCGCTCCAGCCCCACGCATGAACTCTGATCAATACGCAAGCCAATTCAAGATCATCAACTCAAAGTTAGACGCAATCATGCGTATCTTGTCACCTTCAACGGCCATGCCGTCATTGGAACAAGAGGTGGAACAGTTGATCGGCGCCGTTGAGCCGGTGGTGAAGGAAAAGAAGGTTTCAAAGAAAAAGAACGACGATCTCGATTCACTCGATATCATCTTGTAATCATTGATAGTTCGATAACAACGCTCGAAGCAACTCGAGCGTTGTTTTGTATCATCTCGAGGATTATACTGTTCTGATATGTCATACCATGGAAATCTTGTTCAAGCCGTTTCAGACAATGCGCATTTTCGGCAGGTTATTTTTACTGGTCAGAAATCACAGTACGTTGTGATGAATATCCCTCCGGGTGGCGAAATAGGGGAGGAGACGCACGAACACGTTGAACAGACGCTGTATTTCTATGATGGACACGGTGAGGCGATCTTAAATGGGGAGGTATTTCCAATCCATCCTGGCGATGTCGTCGTTGTAACGCCAAGTACGAAGCATAATTTCAAAAATACGGGAGATATTCCCATGAAAGTTGCGACGGTGTACGCACCACCGAATCACATCGACGGACGTGTCCATAAGACAAAAGCGGATGCTGATGCAGACACAGAGGATGAAGCGTTTGGTGAAGCGAACGTCTAACGTGTAGGAGGTTAGATCAGGATTGACAGAATCCACGGGTCCAGCCGTTGCCAAACCGGTTCATTTAGGGTATCTTAGGCCAACAACTATGGATCACGGAAATGTCGTCATTCGCTTTAGCGATGTCTCGTTCGGCTACGGAGAGGACCACCACGTTTTAGACGAGGCGAGTTTTTCCGTTCGCGATAATGCCAAAATCACCATCATGGGACAGAATGGCGCTGGAAAGAGCACGATTTTGAAGTTAATCACGGGTGAACTAAAGCCTCAGGCCGGTGGAATCCATATTCTTCAGGGTGCCTCAATCGCTACAGGGTTGCAGGTGATGCCTCGCGATCGAATGGATCACACGGTTTCTGAATTTTTCGCCCACGCATTTCCAGAAAAGATCTATGATCTTGATCGTCGAATTAAGGATGTTTTAGAGACGGTCAACCTATCCGCTCCACTTGATAAAAAGGTAAAAGATTTTTCCGGTGGTCAGCAAGCTCGTTTGTTGTTGGCATACGCGTTGATTCAAAATCCAGACATTTTGCTCTTAGATGAGCCAACAAATAACCTCGATAAAGCTGGAATCGAGCATCTCACCGGCTTTTTGATGATGTATCCAAAGACCGTGATCGTCATTTCGCATGATGCAGACTTTTTGAATGCCTTTACCGAGGGCGTTCTGCATCTTGATGTCTTTTCGCATAAAGTCGAGCAATACGTTGGAAACTACTTTAATGTGGTCGAAGAGATCGCAGCTCGATTAGAACGCGAACGCATGAAGAACGCGCGATTGTTGAAGGACATTCAGGATCGTAAGGACAAGGTGAACTTCTTTGCGAATAAAGGGGGAAAGATGCGCAAATTGGCGAGCAAGCTTCGTGAACAGGTTGAAGAAGCCGAAGAAGAGATGGTTGATGTCCGAAGCGATGATAAGACGATTCGCGAATTTACGATTCCAGCGCAGGATATTCCAGAGGCACTCGTAAAAATCACATCTGTGAAGGTGATTAAGGATCATGAACCTAGAATGGCAGAAGTTGACATCTCATTGCGTAAAAATCATCGTTTGCTGATTTCTGGACCAAACGGTATCGGAAAGAGCACGCTGCTTCGCACGCTAGCCGAAGGAAAGGATTCGGGTGTAGCAATTCACAAAGAGTGCCGTGTTGGATATTACCGCCAGGATTTTTCAGGCTTGGATTTTGATCAAACAGCTTACGATGCCTTGCTGAGCGTCATGGAAATGCCATCAAACGAAACATTACGTGCCGTCGCAGCTCAGTTCCTATTAACGTCCGAGCATCTAAAAAAGAAGGTAGGTGTGTTGTCAGAAGGTCAGAAGGGGTTGCTCTGCTTTGCTCGCTTCGTTTTACAGAAGCCTGGGTTGCTGATTATGGATGAGCCAACGAATCACATCAACTTCCGTCATCTTCCAGCGATTGCTCAAGCATTAAATGAATATAAGGGCGCGCTGATTCTTGTGAGCCACGTTCCAGAATTTGTCAGCCAGATCACGTTTACGGATTATTTGGATTTGGATACGTTGCCGACGGATTAGGTCTAAAAATCTGTTGTGTAAAGCGTGCAACAAAAAACCGCTCCATTGCTGGAGCGGTTTTTTGTTCATCCGTCTTACGCGTCTAAGCGTTGGACGTTGACGGCGGCTGGACCCTTTGGGGAGTCTTCGACGTCGAATGAGACCTTGTCACCTTCGCGGAGTTCATCGAACTGAACACCGACCAATGACTTGCCATGGAAGAACAAATCCTTCGCTTGGCCTTCTGCACCGATGAAGCCGAAGCCTCGATCTGTGAGTTTCTTGATAATACCAACCATAGGTTTATCTGCGTTTCACTAAAATTGCGGAATTAGATTATATTTATGAAAGAGACTGCTTTCAACAATATGGCAATTTTATTAACGAGATAATAGCACGTATTTCGAAAAAAGTCAAGGGGTTTGAGGTAAAACTTTGATTTTACCGCGTTTTCTGGCACAATCCGGCCATGGCCATCGTGCTTCAACTTCAGGGCATCTCAAAATCGTTTGGACCACGGTTGTTGTTTGATGATGCGACACTTTCGGTGGCAGAGGGGCAGCGAATTGGGTTGATTGGGGCAAATGGAGCAGGGAAGACGACGTTATTCAAAATGATTTTAGGCCAGGATGAGATTACGGGCGGACAGGTGGTGTTTCATCCTACAGCTCGATTAGGCTATTTGGAACAGCAAGAGGTATTTCCTGAGGGGGAGACCGTGATGCAGTACTTGGCGCGCGTATCAGGCTGTGAGTCGTGGGAATGTGGAAAGATGGCATCTACATTCGAAATTACCCATGAACGCCTTGAGGCGCCGTTTTTATCGCTTTCAGGTGGGTATCAAATGCGCGTCCGTCTTGCAGGAATTCTCTTAAAGGATCCGAATTTGCTGTTACTCGATGAACCGACGAACTATCTCGATCTTCAAACCGTTCTCTTGCTTGAATCCGCATTGCAGAAATATCGCGGCGGTCTGTTGTTGATCTCTCATGATCGTGAGTTTCTGAAGAATGTTTGTACCCACACGCTAGAACTGGAACATGGGAAATTGAATCTGTATCCGGGTGATGTTGAATCATATCTCGCGTTCAAAGAAGCGCGTCTTGCCGAACAACAACGATATAACAAGAAGATTCAGGCGCAACGAGCGCATCTACAGACGTTTGTTGATCGATTTCGATACAAGGCCGCTCTTGCGGCTCAGGCTCAAAATAAGTTGAAGCAGATTGAGCGATTAAAATCGATTGAAATCGCGCATTCCCTGCGAACGGTACGAATGGTGATTCCGAATCCGCCTCTGAAGAAAGGTGTTGCATTGACGTGCAAAGACCTTGCGGTTGGATATCGCGAGGGGCAGCCGATCTTGCGAAATGTTGATTTTGAGATTCAACGTGGTGATCATGTCGCGATTCTCGGTGAAAATGGTCAGGGAAAGACGACGTTGCTGAAATCCGTAGCAGGTGAACTCGCGAGCCTTGAGGGTTCCTACAAGTGGGGCCACGGCATTCGCGTTGCCTATTATGCTCAACATATCGCGCAGATGCTGCCAAAGTCTGGCACGGCGGCCGGATATCTCTGTACCGTCTCTGGATTGAATCTCGAAGAAGAGCTTCTGCGAATGGCCGGCAACTTCTTGTTCACGAAAGAAGATCTCGAAAAACCGATCACCTTGCTATCAGGCGGGGAGCGAGCTCGTCTCTGTCTCGCCGGTATCTTCTTGGGCCGATATGATGCGCTGATTTTGGATGAACCGACGAACCATCTTGATTTTGATACCGTGGAAGCGTTGGGGGAGGCACTTCAGGAATTTACCGGCACCGTCCTATTCGTCAGTCACGATCGAACGTTCGTCTCTCAAATCGCTACGACAATCTTAGATGTCCGCGATGGTAAAGTCCGCCGTTATCCGTACCCATACGAGATTTACGTCTACGAGCTCCAGACACATGAAACATTCACAATGCCGGATGAAGACGAGAAGAATGACGGCGATGTGCCGTACGTGAGAACGAGGACGGACGTGTATCAAGACATTCAGAAACAGAAGGGTGCGCTGTCGAAACTTGAGGAAAAAATGAAGAAGCTCACAGAGGAGCAATTTGGTATTCATCAATATTTCAACGAACATCCAGGCAAACCAGACGTCCAAAAGGCAAAACGCCTCAAAGAAATCGCAGACGAGTCCATGCAGGCGGAAGCGGATTGGTTTAAGGGTCACGATCAGCTGGAGGTGTTGGTGAAAGAGATGAAGACGGCGAAGGAGTAGGTGGATTGAGATTTTGCGCGATCCGTGCTATAACCACTCGTATGAAGATCGCGATTATCGGTGGTGGCGCGGCTGGGTTAATGGCTGCTGCGACGATTGTTGAGACGAATCCGGAAGCGGAGGTTTTTTTGATTGAAAAGAACGACGGACTCGGCAAGAAGGTGATCATTTCTGGCGGTGGACGATGTAATGTCACGACGGGCATCACGGATATTCCAACAGTTTTGATGCGATATCCCCGCGGTGGCAAGTTTCTTTCATCTGCGATGCATCAGTTTTCTCCAGAAAAGGTCTACGCCTGGTTCGAGTCTCACGGCGTTCCGTTGAAGGTTGAAGATGATCTGCGCGTATTTCCACAGTCAGATTCAGGAAAAGATATCGTTGGTGTGTTTGAACAGATGTTCGAGCGTTCTACGGTTCATGTGATGTTAAAAGCACAGGCGACGAACATTCAGAAGGGTGATGATGGGTTTATCGTCACGCTGAAAGATCAAAACAAGCCGCTACACGTTGATGCAGTGATTTTGACGACTGGAGGCCAAGCGTTCCGCCAAACGGGTTCTACGGGCGACGGCTACGCTTTTGCACAATCCTTGGGTCATACGATCACGAAACTCGCGCCAAGCTTGAACTCGTTTGGTACGTTGGAGACATGGACGGCTGATGTTTCCGGTGTCTCATTTCAAAAAGCGAAGATCACGGCGGTTGGGGAGAAGCGATATTCGATCACCGGTCCGTTCCTGTTTACGCATAAAGGTGTCAGCGGTCCGGCTGTTTTCGCATTATCATCGCTTGTCGCTCACGAAGAATATGACGCAGCGCATCCGCTTGAGATTTTTATTGATCTCTTCCCGAACCTCACGGTTGATGAATTACGCAAAGAAATCGAAGCAAGCATCGCGACAAACGCTAAGAAGAGCTTTGAGAACTCGTTGACTGCAATTATTTCGAAGTCGTTAAGTGAAGTTGTCTGTCGTGAGCTCGGTCATCACATTAGTAAAAAAGGCGGTGATATGAAAAAGACGGAATTAATCGCCTGCGCTGAATGGTTGAAAGGAATTCCACTTCACGTCATTTCGCGGGGAGCAGGGGATGAGTTTGTGACGGCTGGTGGCGTGGAGTTGAGTGAGGTGAATCCATCCACGATGGAATCAACGATTTGTCCTGGATTATATTTTGCTGGAGAAATTTTAAATATCGACGCCTTTACCGGCGGTTTCAATTTGCAGGGATCGTGGGCTACCGGCCGTCTTGCTGGTTTGAATGCAGCTCTTGAATAATATATTCATCTTTCCCTCTAGGCGTCTCTATCGTTACCGTATCTCCAACCGAATGTCCCATCAACGCCGCACCAAGCGGTGAAACGTGTGAAATTCGTCCGCGTGATGGATTCGATTCATGTGGTCCGACGATGTGATAGGTTTTTTCACCTGATGCGCCACGAAGTGTTACGCTTGAACCAAGTCTGATGGCCCCAGACGCGCTGCCAGCTTCGATGATACTGGCTCGTTTGAGCCTCTCTTTGATAGAAAAAATCCTCCCGTCGATATTGGCGAGTCTGAATTTCGCTTCTGTATACTCCGCATTCTCCGAAAGATCGCCTTTCTGTACCGCAACGCTCACGTCCGAAATGGCTTGCGGACGTTGGTGCTTTTCCAGGTCTTCTAAATCAGCAACGAGTTTTTGATATCCGTGTTGCGTCATCGGAATCATCTCGTCCTGATCATTATGGATCTTGAGCAATTGCGCTCTTCGTTTGGGGAGTTGCATTCTATGACCTTATCATTCCTGGATATAGGAATCCAGCAGTGCGCCGTAGATTTGGCTTCTGGTGATGATGCCAATGAGGTTTCCGTTCTCAATAACTGGAAGTCTGTGTACGTGCTTTGCGAGCATGATGGCTCCGGCGCGCATGATTGGCACATCCGGTTCAATGGAGTGAACGTTTTTTGTCATAAAAACAGAAACAGGTTTCTGACGCACGTCTTCAATCTTGTGTTCGCGAGACTCTAAATCAAGGTAGAGCTCGGGGTTCTCAAAGAAACTGGTTGAGAACGGGTATAAAATACGAAACAGATCCTTATCAGACACGATGCCGATGACCTTACCAGACTCATTAAGAACGAGAACGCCATTAATCTTATTCTGAGACAAGACACGCGCGGCCTCTTCGTAGGTCGCGGTTTCAGGAATCGAGATAATCTGCGATTCCATGAGATCACGGACTTTCATAGAGATGGGGGTTAGGATGTGAAGGACTTAAAGCTAGATATAGCATAGCAGCGTTTCAAATCAATTGCACTCTTTTTGCGCGGCGCGTATTCTTTTTCAATGTCTATGACTTTTCAAGAATATCAACTCGCCGCCCGCAAAACAGCGGTGTACCCAAATCAGGGGAGTAACTATATTTATCCAACACTTGGATTGGTTGGTGAAGCTGGAGAGGTTGCTGAAAAAATAAAGAAGGTTATTCGTGATGAGCAGCAGGTTATGACGCCGGAAAAGATACAGGAGCTATCAAAGGAGCTGGGTGACGTCCTTTGGTATATTGCGCAGCTCTCGACGGAGCTTGGATTAGATTTAGAAGACGTCGCGAGCGGAAACATTCAAAAGCTCCAGTCTAGATTAGAAAGAGGAGTTACTCACGGAAGTGGAGATAATCGATAATCTTTATATGCAATTCGAACTTCAACCTAAAGTCTCGATCCCCGTAAATACGGATCAGGCAAAACGTCTTTCTTCGTATATTTCGTCATGTTCCAAGATCGCTCAATCTCATCAATTCACGTCACCAGAAAGCTCGCTCTGTTTGCCGGATGATGATGAGACACTGAATGCGGTGCAGGGGATGATGAAGCGGTTTAAGCGATCGGAGTTGAAGGCCGTCCTGCTGATTGGAATTGGTGGATCCAATCTTGGGACCAAAGCTGTCTATGATGCTTGTGGTGGAGCCTTTGATGCTCTTGAAAAAGAAAGAACACCAAAGCTACTCTTTGCGGATACATGCGATCCAACATTGATCACCAGGATAGGTGACATGCTGAAGTCATTGATCACAAAACCGGAACAACTCGTCATAAACTTGATTAGTAAGTCTGGAGGAACAACAGAGAGTGTGGTGAATGCGGAGATCTTGATTCAGCAGTTGATGAAGAAATTTCCTGAGATTATCCAGCGCATTGTTGTGACCACAGATAGGGATTCAAAGCTTTGGAATGCAGCGCTCGCACTTGGCATTTCTGTGCTCGAAATTCCGAAGCAGGTTGGTGGCAGATATTCCGCATTATCAGCCGTCGGTCTCTTCCCGCTTGGGTTGCTTGGGCTTGATATCAAAGCCTTGCGAGACGGAGCTGCTGACATGCGAGATATGTGTTTAGAAAAGAGCTTGAAGCAAAATCCGGCAGCTCTTTCCGCGCTCTTCCTTCATGAGTCATACGAACAAAAGCTATTCATTCACGACACCTTTGTATTTACTCCGTCCCTCGAGTCTCTAGGTAAGTGGTATCGCCAGCTTCTTGGGGAGAGTATCGGCAAGGAAACAGACGTGAATGGAAAGGTTGTTCATGTTGGGATCACCCCAACCGTTTCCGTTGGTTCAACGGACCTGCATTCTGTGGGTCAGCTCTATCTCGGTGGTCCGCGTCATTCTGTAACAACATTTGTTTGGGCAGAGAGGGTTGCGAAGGATCCGATGGTTCCAAAGAAGCTACTCTTTGGATCGCTGGTTGATGGTATTCAAGGTCTTCGCGTTTCCCAGGTGTTCCAGGCGATCCGCCAGGGGACTATGGCTGCGTATGCGAAGCAGGGTTTGCCGTGTATGAGTATCGCTTTAGAAGATCTCAGTATGTATGAACTTGGATCGTTCCTTCAATTCAAAATGATGGAGGTCATGTACCTCGGTTCGCTGTTCAATGTGAATGCGTTTGATCAGCCAAATGTAGAAGCCTACAAAACAGAAACGCGCCGGATTCTTGGTTCAAAATAATTTATACACCCATGTCTACCTATTCTCCCTACCAGAATTATCTTTTGCGTTTGAATGAAGTGAAAGCACTCCTTGGATACACGGATGCGGATATTGCAGCACTCATGGAGCCCATGCGCGTGATTGATACAACGATCGACGTACTTCGAGACGACGGTTCAACGGAGTCCTTGAAAGCGTACCGGGTGCAGTTTAACAATGCACGTGGTCCGTTCAAAGGAGGTATTCGTTTTCATCCATTAGCTGACCTGGACGAGGTGAAGGCTCTCGCAGCAGCGATGGCACTGAAGTGCGCTGTTGTAGGGATTCCGATGGGTGGCGGAAAGGGTGGCGTACAGTTTGATCCAAAGACGCACTCGGAAAAAGAGATTGAGCGTATCTCACGAGCCTGGGCAAAAGCCATGGCGCCATACATCGGCGTTGATAAAGATATTCCGGCACCAGACGTTTATACAACGCCGCGGATCATGGGATATATTTTGGATGAGTTTGAAAAAATCATGGACCGAAGTGAGCCTGGATTGATTACGGGCAAGCCGCTTTCGATCGGAGGAAGTTTAGGTCGTGACACCGCAACGGCACAGGGTGCGGCGTTTGTGTTAGAGGCGTATTTGAAAACACAGAACAAGTCGATGAGTGGTCAAAAAATTATCGTACAAGGGTTTGGAAATGCCGGGATGAATATTGCGAAAATATTGGAAGAGATGGGCGCTGTGATTGTTGGGATCTCTGACAGCAAAAGTGGATTATATGCAGAGACCGGTCTTGTCCTTTCTGAGGTCATTACAACGAAGGAAGAGAAGGGTGGCTTTTCGTCCTACACCAAGGAGGGCGTTCGATCTGTTTCCAATGAAGAGCTCCTCTTGCTCCCATGTGAAGTCCTGATTCCGGCTGCTCTCGACAATCAGATCCGGGAAGACAATGCTGGAAAAGTTCAGACTCAATGTATACTAGAATTAGCCAATGGCCCGACAACGGCTGAAGCAGATCGGATCCTTGCGACGAACGACGTTGTGGTTATCCCGGACGTTTTGGCAAACGCGGGTGGGGTGACGGTCTCGTATTTTGAGTGGGTCCAAAACCGAATGGGGTTCTATTGGACAAAGGAGGAGGTTGCGGGAAAGCTTCGCACGATCATGCAGAATTCGTTCCAGGAGGTCTGGAGTCTCAGTGTTGAGAAGAAGGCGCCCCTTCGTCTTGCTGCTTTTGCCCTTGCTGTCCGACGGATCGTTGATGCAATCCGTGAACGCGGGAGAGTCGCTTAATACAAATGCGAGAAACGCGTATACTACGAATATATGAAAAGACAACAGTTCATCTCGATACTGAGTGTGATGATATTTGGATTAGTGACTATGGCAGCAGGATGTTCATCAAAGCAGATTGCAGCTCCGGTACCGGTTATTCCAGTCGCGACGTCTCCAGCCACCGTTACTCCTGGGAATGAGACTGTGTCAGTGCCTTCAGCTGTACCAACTTCGACTGGTGCGTCTGCTGCAAAGCCGGTGACAAAGATTATGACACCTCCTGCGAAGAATCCAGTCGTTGTCTCACCAAAACTCAACATCCTTCGAGTGAACATTGAAAAGATGGCGTTCTCTCCTCAGATCATCGCTGTGAAGGCTGGAGACACGGTGCAATGGGTGAATACGGATACGGTTCCACACACGGTAACTTCAGACGGATCATTGCTTTGGGATTCTGGAACGATTCAGCCCGGCGCTTCATATGAACGACAGTTTAAATTTGCAGGTAGCTATCCATACCACTGCGGAATTCACTCAACCATGAAGGGCACGGTCGTGATACACTGATGGGGAGTTATGAAGATTTCATTCCACGGTGCAGCACGAGAAGTAACGGGTTCCTGTTATCTGGTAGAAACGGATCAACAACGAATTCTGGTAGACTGTGGAATGTTTCAGGGGAGTGTATTTGCAGATGCGAAGAATTTTCGTGATTTTGGATTTGACCCATCCACGATTGATGCATTGATTGTGACGCATGCGCATCTGGACCACGTTGGGCGGATTCCAAAGCTGATCAAAGGTGGGTTTAAGGGAAAGATTTATGCAACGGCTCCAACGGTCGAGCTCTCCAGGCTCGTTCTTGAAGATGCTGAGCAGGTGATGGAGGACGCAGCGAAGCGTGAGATGCGACCAAAGTTGTACGAATTTGAAGATGTTGAACGGGCGATGGATCTCTTTATTCCCTCTGAATACTCAAAGCGCTATCAGATTGGTGATGTTGCATTCCGTTTTCGTGATGCTGGTCATATCTTGGGAAGTAGCTTTGTTGAGTTGGAACAAAAAGGAGGAATGCGGTTGGCATTTAGCGGAGACCTAGGAAATGTTCCTGATCCGATCTTGAAACCAACGGCACAATTAGCAGAACAGGATGTGCTAATCATCGAGTCTACATATGGAAATCGACTCCATGAGCACGTTGACAACAGAAGTGCTGATTTACAGAAATATATTCTTTCAACGATCAAGAAGAAGGGCGTTTTGCTGATCCCGGCTTTTGCCGTAGAGCGAACGCAGGAGCTGTTGTTTGAGTTGAATCAGCTTGTTGAGAAAAAAGCGATCCCACCGGTTGATATTTATCTGGATAGTCCGTTGGCAATTAAGGCATCTGCCGTGATGGATCGATATCCGGAATATTTCAATCAAAGCACGTTGCACCTGATGCGCATGGGAGATGATCCATTTGAGTTTCCACGTTTACATAAGACGCTCTCGCGAGATGAGTCAAAGACGATTAATGAAGCACCGAGACCAAAGATCATTATCGCAGGTTCCGGAATGATGAACGGTGGTCGTATTCTGCATCATCTGGTGAGATATCTCAGCTCAGCGGCTACAACGGTGTTGATTATTGGATATCAGGCACACGGAACATTGGGGAGAAAACTGTATACCGGAGAAAAGATGGTGGATGTGTTAGGGGAGCGTGTTCATGTGAAGGCAGAGATTCATTCGATTGGTGCATATAGCGCCCATGCGGATCAACGTCAGCTCTTGAATTGGGTGAAGGCGGCTGAACATGCGCCGTCACATATTCTCTGTACCCATGGCGAAGAGGATGCTTCGGCTGCACTTGCGACACGCATTACGGAAGAATTAGGAATTAAGGCGGATGTCCCGCGCTTTGAGCAGATTCTCACCGTATGAGCTGGTTCATTTTTGCGATCATCGGACATTTAGCAAACGGTGTAGCGTTTGTTATCGATAAGATCCTCTTACGATCCGCCTTCACGCGAAGTGCGACGTACGCAGGGATCGTGGGCGGTTTATCTGCGTTCGTGATCCTCGCAAGTCCGTTCGTCACAGTCTGGCCTGATGCCGTAAGCTGGATTATAGCGCTCTTGAGCGGTGCATTGTTCATCCTGGCCCTTTGGGCTTTTTTCGCCTCTCTGTCTCGCGCGGATACAAGTCGCGTGGTTCCGATCGTCGGCTCCCTGATCCCAATGATCACGCTCGCTGGCTCGTTCCTCTTCCTCGGGGAGCGCTTGAGCGATACCACGTTTATCGGTTTTGCCCTGCTCATCGTTGCCACGTTCATGTTGTCATCTGGCAGCGGCGGTGATCGGCCAAGTTCTCAAACGATCTGGCTTGCTGTGACCTCCGCCTTTTTATTTGCGATCGCATCTGTCACGGCAAAAATCGTGTATGAGACAACCGGTTTCCTCGGTGGCTTTGTAGCCACACGAATTGGCGCAGCCGTGATGTCCGTCGTCGTCTTGTGTGTGTTTGATCGAGTGGCTGGAGGAGAGGTGATGAGCATTGTGTTGCCAAAGAAGGTAAAAAAGACAAAGCACAAACAGCCGGGTGCAATGGCGGGCGTCTTGGCATTAGTTGGTCAGAGTTTGGGCGCGGTTGGATTCTTGTTTGTGCAATGGGCAACCTCTGAGGGGAGCGCATCCGTGGTCAACGCGATGCAAGCTATTCAATATGCACTACTTGTGATTGTCGCCTTGATTTTTAGCCATCGAGCTCCAGGGTTACTTGGGGAAAAATTCACCACACGATCATTGATCGTAAAGATTATTGCGCTTTGGATGACTGCAGCGGGTATGTATTTGATCGTCTGATATGTGGAACCGAGAACATCCGTTATTTACGTTCCTCATCGCCCTCTTTCTTTCCGTATGCGCGTTTATCGGTGCCTTCCTTTTTATCGGATGGCCTCGCGTGACGCCAAATTTGAGCTATGGGATGACGTATAGCAGGCCATATGCAGAAGAACTAGGCCTTGATCCAGATACGGTGCTGAAGACCGCCTTAGACGATGTGAAGATTCGTCGCTTTCGATTGGCAGCCTATTGGAAGTTGATTCAGCCATCACGTGATAAGTGGGATTTTGCTGATTTGGATTATCAGATTTCAGAAATCGGAAAACGCAACGGCAAGGTTGTCCTCGCGATCGGGGAGAAGCTTCCACGCTGGCCAGAATGCTGGGGACCGGATTGGTGGAAGAGTATGTCGCGAGCCGAACAGCGCGTTGAGACGTTGAAATACATTGAAGCTGTCGTTCTGCGTTACAAAGATAATCCAACGATCAGTGCATGGCAGATCGAGAACGAGCCGCACTTTGCGTATGGAGATTGTCCGTCGCCGGATTACTTCTTCATGCCGTACGAGGGAAATTTTGTTCGAGGTATAGATCCATCACGTCAAATCTTCACCACAGACTCCGGTGAGCTCTCTTCATGGGTCACGCTCGCGCCATTTGTCGATCAGCTTGGTATTAGTGTGTATCGGACGGTTCGGAATCCAATGTTTGGAACCATGAATGTCCACTATTGGTTTGTCCCGCCCTATCTCTACAAACGAAAGGCACAATTACTCAGACCGTTTGGCGTGAAGGATGTCTACGTCAGCGAGTTTCAGATGGAGCCATGGAGCAATAAGCCACTTTTAGAAACCTCCATCGACGATCAGCTCTCCAGCATGAACCTCAAGCAGATGCAGGCCAACTTCTCCTTCGCCGAACGCATGGAAATCCCAAACATCGATTTCTGGGGCATCGAGTGGTGGGTCTGGATGAAACAGCACGGCCACCCAGAGTTTTTGGAAATGGCAACACAGGAATTTGGGAAGCACCCGGCGGGAAGCAGTCTTGCCGATTGAGTAGGCGTTTCTTGACATTTCAGCTGATTTTTGATACGTATACCAATATCAGACGTCCTGATCTTGGACGTGTTGACGGGCATTCCAACGAAAGGTGAGCCATGAAGAAGGAAGAGCTGAAAGTCGGTAAGTTCGGCTGGTGGGCGTGGGAGACGGAATTGGCCAAAGCGAATAACCCATTTGTCGTCACGTACGTTGGCGAGGATGGGTTTCGGGTCCGGTTCATCGACGAGACTGACGAGACCGAGCTTCGCTACGAAAGAAGCGTCCATGATGGTGGCGGGAGCGTGCTTGCGCAGATGAGAATGAGCGACAAAAAGGAGGTGAAAGAACATTTCAAGGGAGTGCGTGCAAGACTGAACAGCGAGAAGAGTCGCGTGGTTCGTAACTTCAACAGGGATCTAGACAAGGTTCGAGCCGCCCTTCGATCGCTCGACAACTGACCTACTACCGCGTCCTCAACCGAGACCGCATCCTGCAAGCCTCTCGGCTTGCGGGACGCGGTCTTTTTATA
Organism: Patescibacteria group bacterium; assembly: GCA_018063105.1. GTDB lineage: Bacteria > Patescibacteriota > Patescibacteriia > 2-12-FULL-60-25 > 2-12-FULL-60-25 > JAGOQX01. The sequence goes on along the minus strand of JAGOQX010000010.1, from coordinate 14,666 downwards.
CCCAAAACGTAGGCAGGGGTCGATTTCTTGACCGAATGCAATTTTTTCTGTATTATCCGTCCACATCTATGGACCTGCGCAACATTGCTATCATCGCTCACGTCGACCACGGGAAAACCACGTTGGTTGATTCGTTGTTGCGACAATCAGACACATTTAAGAACAAAGTCCTCGAAGGAGATACCATCATGGACTCAAACCCGCTTGAACGTGAGCGTGGTATTACGATTTTATCCAAGAACGTTGCGGTCCAATATAACGGGACAAAAATTAACATTGTTGATACCCCAGGCCACGCAGACTTCGGCGGGGAGGTAGAACGCATCATGAACTTGGTCGATGGCGCTTTGTTGCTCGTTGACGCCAAGGAAGGTCCAATGCCACAAACACGCTTTGTGTTGAAGAAGGCGATTGAGGCAGGTCATCGCATCATCGTGGTCATCAACAAGATCGACAAACCAGATGCTCGACCAGATTGGGTGCTCGACAAGACCTTTGATCTTTTCGTCATGCTCGGTGCAAGCGACATGCAAACAGATTTTCCAGTTGTGTACGCTTCTGCGAAACAGGGGAAGGCAGGCTTGGAACCAGATCTCACAAAGATGGAGAATGTTCAGCCATTATTCCAAACCGTTGTCGAACAGATTCCAGCCTCAAATTTTGATCCAAACGGTTCATTGCAGGTTTCCGTCGCCAACGTGAGCTACGACGCGTATAAGGGCAAAACAGCCCTCGGACGCGTTGTTCGTGGAACGTTTAAGCCAGGCCAAGTGATCTGGGTGAATCGCGATGGGAAGGCTGCTCCGGCAAAGGTCACGAGCATCATGTTGTTTGATGGATTTAAAAAGGTGGAAGTTGAAGAGGCTGTTGCGGGTGAAATCGTTGCATTCTGCGGAATCGAAAATATCAACATCGGTGAAACCATCACCAGCGTTGAAAATCCGGAAGCATTGCCTGTCATGCATATTGAGGAACCAACCGTTAAAATGACGTTCGGTATCAACACCTCGCCATTTGCGGGGGAGGAAGGTCAATATACGACAACGCGAAACATCAAGGAACGCTTGGAACATGCGTTGCAGAACGACGTTGCCTTGAAGGTTGATCCAGGTGAGGGTTCCGATACCTTTATCGTTTCCGGTCGCGGTGAGTTGCACTTGTCGATTTTGATCGAAAACATGCGCCGTGAAGGATACGAACTCCAAGTTTCCCGCCCACAGGTTATTTTCAAAGATATTGACGGGGAGAAGTCCGAACCATTTGAAGAGGTAAGCATCGAAGTTCCAGAAGGAATGAGCGGTGTTGTGATCGAAAAGCTTGGCAAGCGCAAGGGTGAATTGAAGGACATGAACGTTGAGAACGGCATGGCCTACATGGAATTCGTGATCCCAACACGTGGGTTGATCGGTTTCCGCAACGAATTCATGATGGATACGCGTGGTCAGGGAATTATGAACTCCTTGTTATTGGGATACCGCTCATTTGCTGGCGCCATGACAACAGCACAGCACGGCTCATTGATCTCATTCGAGAGCGGGGAGTCCAATTCATACGGCATGCAAGCAGCTCAAGAACGCGGTCAGCTTTTCATTAAACCAGGCTTGAAAGTGTACGAAGGCCAGGTTATTGGACAGAACGCAAAACCAGAAGACTTGTGTGTGAACATCTGTAAGGAAAAGAAACTTTCCAACATGCGTTCCAAGGGAGACGGCGTCGCAGAAGGTTTGGACACGCCTCGCCACATGGGTTTGGAAGAAGCTCTCGAATACATCGGTGACGATGAACTCGTGGAAGTCACACCAAAGTCCATCCGAATCCGCAAACTCTACCTCAAAGAATTCGAACGAAAGCGCGCCGGGCAGTCAGCTAGCGCGTAACTGATAGAGAGAAACGATGCCTGAAATATGGCATCGTTTTTTTGTATTGTCATGTTCTCCTCCTTACGAAGGAGGAGCTAGAGGAGGTGAACCCGCAGCGACAGAACCTCACCTAGCCTCTCCTTCGTAAGGAGAGGGATATAAGGAAAATCGAAAAGTGCTCTAGAATTAGCCAAAAAGGAATAGAAGTGTAAGCCAGACGGTTGACAAAATCGTCATTTTGTGCTATCTTATCTCGTTACTCTGCGCAGGAATGTGCGGAGGTGCACGTTGACAACCAACGGTAGGAGAATGAAATATGCGCCAAATCGCGCTTTCCATTTTGTTCGTTCTCGCGATGATCCTCAGCCTCGGCTGCAAGAGTATGCCGGAGACGGCCAACGCCTCGAACGGTGAGGACGGTCTCTGCACAACTGGAGGATTCAGGCTGTGCGAATACGTCGACAGCTACCACAGGGTGACTGTGGGTCAGCAGCGCTGTCTGCAGGACGGCATGACCGTCAGCGGATGCGAGCCGATCGACTTGCCGAATCTCGACGATAACCACTGCTCGTACGGTGCGCTCTACGCGTGTTTTTGCGACGATGGGAACGTCGGCCAGAAGACGTGTATCTACGGCGGTGGTGGAGCGGAGTTCTCGGAGTGCGTCTGCTCGACCCAGCAAGGAGCGGGCGGCGGCACCAACACCACCACGACGACGTCGACCACGACCGAGACCAACTCGGGCACGGGCGGCGGCGATGCGGGGCAGGGCGGGCAAGGTGGCCAGGGCAACGAGCCCAGCTGCGACAAGCCTGTCCAGTTCCAGATCGATCCCGACACCACGCCGAACAACATGTTCCTCGTGGAGAGCGGGTGGAACGTCGCGATGAATCGCTTCATCGTGGTGAACCCATGTGACACGGACCAACAGATCCGGCAGCTCACGGAGTTCCGCGAGGACTGGAATGGTGTCGTCGAGGACTTCGTCGATCCGGTCGCGTACTTCCTCGACGAGCCGAACCCGGAGTTCTATGCCGGAGAGTTCGCTCTCGACGGCTCAGTCACATTCTACGACATCGTGGTGCCAGCCAACTCGGCGCGGCGCCTGGTGGTCGTGATGTACATCCCCGAAACCAAGCCGCTCAACGAGAGTGGCGCTGCGCACAGCGGTGACTCGGGTAAGTTCGTGCCGAAGATGGCATGGAGCGGCGACGACTGGAAGCCGATCGCGATCAACGGGGACTACAACCCCACGAAGGTCATCATCCACGCGAGCATCCCACAGGTGCAGCACCAGTGGTACAACAACCCCACCAAGCTGCACAACGGCGTGAACCAGCTGATCGCGATCGACATCGCCACGAACCCGGGGCGCGAGGTCGACATCCGTCAGCTCGTGTTCAAGGTCGATCACTCGCCCGAGCTCACGCTCGACGCGACGGTGCTCGAGAACCAGGGATTCTCGCCGATCTACGTGAACGGCGGCTCCATGGTCATCGAGCCCGGTACGCAGGTCTTCTACCCGGGGTGGGGACGAGCCGTGTACATGAACAAGACCGACGGCGAGCTCGCGGTGAGCGACGTGTGGCAGAACCACCTGACGATCTCGCTCAACCTCGTCGTCTCCGGCGTGACCCCGCAGTCGTGGGTTCAGGTCAAGCTGGATGACGGCTTTACCGGAGATGTCGTGCCGCGTCGGCTTCAGATCATCAGCTACGATGATCCCGGGGTCTGGACAGGCTTCGACTTCCCGCAGCAGGCTGGTCCGCCCCACACCTCAGCGTTCCTCTGGACCGACAAGTCCGAGAAGGGGAACCACAAGACCAACGAGAAGACGTCGCCGGACTACTACGGCATGTCTGGCATCGGCAACGCCTACAACACCGCGCTCACCTCGGCGCAGTAGCCACCTTCAACTGTCTCCTCACCATTCTCGGTGAGTTGAGCCCGGTCAGCAGCCTCCTGCTGACCGGTTTTCTTTTTGCTAAAATACGCCAATTATTAGGTGCTACCATTGACAAAACCCCCTTTTTGTGCTATCTTATGTTGTTCGGTACGAGATGCGCTCGTGCTGAAAAAGATGGTTCTTTCGAAGGAGACTGGAATGTCGAACGTCCCCCCCGTCGTCCCCCCGGCCCCGTATTACCAGGGTCACTTCGGCCCGCAGCAGGGCCGGGATCTCGGCGGGTACTTCCTCCCGCCGTGTCCGCTGCAGCCTCGAGTGGCTCCTCCGTGCGCGGAGAAGCCGAAGGAGGAGAAGAAGCCCTCCGTGGCGGACGACGCGGCGATGAAGCTGGTCATGGGCGCGTTCCTCGCGCTCGTGGTGCTTTTCGTCGGGCTCTCCGTCGCCGGCCTCGCGTTGTACGCGATGGCGAAGGTGACGAGCGCCGCCGCGAACACCTGGCGTGAGAACACCCGGCAGGAGGGGACCACGGTCGCCCCTGCGCAGGAGGCTCACCAGGAAGCCGCGAAGAGCGCGCCTCGTAAGGCGGCTTCGCAGCGCCCGTCCAGGCCTCGCCATGGACGGTAAACCTCAACTCTCCGGTCTTGCAACCTTGCAGACCGGAAATCGAACCCCACCTCTCGCGAGAGGTGGGGTGATTTTATTTTATCCGTGTGATACATTCTCCGTCATCACTATGCGTCGAGAAATTGTTTTAGATATTGAAACCCAGAACACCTTTCAGGATGTTGGAAGCTATAACGCCGCTTTGTTAAAGATTTCGTTGATTGGCGTCTATTTTTACGAAACAGATACGTTTGAAACATTCCTTGAAGCTGACTTCCCAAAGCTCTGGCCACGATTAGAGCGCGCTGATCGCGTCATTGGATACAATCTCTTTGGTTTTGATTATCCATGCATGCAAACGTATTACTCCGGTGATTTCCGAAAGATCCCGACCGTTGATCTGATGTTGGAAATTGAGAAGCGTATTGGGTTTAAGGTAAAGTTGGATGATGTGGCACATGCGACGTTGGGAGTAGGGAAGAGTGGGCATGGGTTGCAGGCTGTGGAGTTTTGGAAAAATGGGGAGATTGAAAAGTTGGCAGACTATTGTTTGCAAGACGTTCGCATCACTCGAGATGTGTATGAACACGCACTTCAAAACCAAGAAGTTTTTTATACGAGCCGGCAGGGGCAAAAGATGAATGTGGCCATGCCAATTCAGCCTCCGCAGGAAGATCAGAAGGTTCCAATGAACCTTTCATTAGGGTTGTAGAGCCTCAGAGAAAAAGGCGAAGAAGATATCCACAGTGACGGTCCATCCGACACTATATCTTGTGGTATACTCGACACTCGAACCACAATATATAGATTATGTATCTCACATCCATCAAACAACTGCGAAACCACGAAGGAGTCATTGAAAGCTTTGACCCGGCGCGTTTGGAGCAGTCTATCCGCAGTGCTTTTATTACCTCAGGTATTGGGGGAGCAAAGAACGAGCAGATCGTTTTGCATCTCACGGATGAAGCCGTTGTTCGTTTAACGCTTTCCTGTGATGGGCAAACGATCCCAGATGTTCAACAGCTTCGCGATGAGGTCTATTCCGTTCTCTTGGATAACAATCTTCCGCTCGTTGCTTCTTCCTACGCAGCGATGACGCAAGATCTTTCCCGACCACTTCAATCTGAACCTGCAAAGAAGGTTGGTCCGCCAGTCTCTGTTCGTCGCCGCTTACCAGATGAACGACAGTCCGTGACGCATAAGTTTCAAATTGGGTCGCACAAAGGCTATGTGACCGTTGGATTGTATGAAGATGGCTCACCGGGAGAGATTTTTATCTCCATGAGTAAAGACGGAAGCACAATCTCTGGTCTTCTTGATGCGTTGGCGACTTCAGTTTCCATCGGTCTCCAGTACGGCGTTCCATTGCGGACACTTGTCGAGAAGTTCTCCCACGTTCAGTTTGATCCATCCGGTTTTACGGAAAATCCAAACATTCGATTCGCGAAGTCTGTCGTTGACTACATCTTCCGCTGGATCTCAATGAAGTTCCCAGAAATGATGACAAAGCGAGAAGTCCAGGAAGATGAGGCTGGAATGCGTGTGATTGCTTCGCCGGAACCTGTTGCAGCTGTAACCTCGTTAATCGGAGCTTCACCGATTCTTACAGAGCGCAAGGTCTACAAGCCGTTTGAATATCCGGAATACTTTGAGCTCTTTGTGAAACAGAGCCAGGCGCATTGGCTTCCAACAGAGGTTCCGATGGAAGCAGATATCTCAGATTATAAGTTCAAGTTGAAGCCGGAAGAGATCAGTTTGATTACGAACATTCTCCGATTCTTCACGCAGGGCGACCTTGAGGTGAATAACAACTACAACACCAAGCTCATCCCATTCTTCCCAAAGCCGGAGATCAAGATGATGTTGACGTCATTCGCGCAGATGGAAGGGATCCATATTTGGGCCTACTCCTATCTCAATGACTCGCTCGGTCTTCCGGATGAAGAGTATTCAGCGTTTTTGAAGATCAAAGCGATGAAGGAGAAATACGACTATCTCCAGAACTTCAACGTGAATTCAATCGAGGACTTGGCTTTGAACATGGCCGTATTCGGTGGATTTATGGAGGGTGTAAGCTTGTTCTCCTCATTTGCGATTTTGATGAACTTCCCGCGTCTCGGTCGTCTGAAGGGCGTTGGGCAGATCGTGACCTGGAGTATTCGCGATGAAACGCTCCATAGTCTTGGTGTGTGCCAGTTGTTCCGCGATTTAGTTTCAGAGAATCGTCATATCTGGACCGCTGGGTTTCAGGAGAAGATCTATAACGCGTGTAAAGAGATCGTGCTGCTTGAAGATGCGTTTATCGATGCCTGTTTCGGCCTAGGTGATATCTCTGGGTTAAAGGCGGATGAAGTGAAGCAGTACATCCGCTACATCGCCGATCGTCGCTTAAATGATCTTGGATTAGATAATCTCTATAAAGTTACTCAAAACCCATTGCAGTGGCTTGATTCAATGATCAACGCAAAAGAACACGCTAACTTCTTTGAGAATCGCGCAACAGAATACGCAAAAGGTGCGGTTATCAGCGATTGGACCTAATACAAACATCAACTGATCTTTTCTATGCCAACGTACGCAACCGTTATCGACGCACTATCAAACAATGATCTTGTCACAGCGCGTGACATGCTCTTGCAGGAAGTATTGAACGACACAAAAGCCCGAAATAGCTGGGATTCACCGTGGTATGCGGCTGATCGAGCGATTCAGGAAAGTATCGTCTTGTCACCAGAACGAAATCAACTTATCTCCTATTTCGGTTTGGAGAATCTTCGCGACCGCTACTTCCTCAAGGACGGGGAGGGGAAGATCGTGGAGAATCCGCAAACGTTTTTTGCTCGCGTGGCTACAGGCATGGCACGGGGAGAGAAAGAGTTCGCGCAGGAGTTGTATGAGTTGATGAGTAAACAGTGGTTTATTCCAGGAACGCCGGTATTGATGAATATTGGGACGAACAAGGGTCTTCCAATCTCCTGTTTCTTGAATACCGTGCCAGATACGCTCGAGGGGATCTTTGATATCTACCGAGAGAACGCATTTCTCTCAAAGTACGGGGGAGGAATCGGTACGTGCTGGTCTCAACTCCGCGGACAGAACGCGCCATTGAAGGCGAGTGGGTTGCGATCATCAGGCGTGATTCCATTCTTGAAGATCATGGATGCGGAGACATTGGCGATTTCTCGCAACAGCACGAGACGGGGAGCAGCCGCGGCATATCTTCAGATTGATCATCCGGATATCGAAGAGTTTTTGGAGATTCGAAAGCCAACAGGGGGAGATATTGATCGCAAGTGCATGAATATCAACCACGGCGTTGTGGTGACGGATGAGTTTATGAAGGCGGTAGAGGAAAATCGGCCGTATAAGCTCGTGGATCCGCATTATGGTCCTACGGGAAAAGAATTGGACGCAGTGACCGTCTGGCGCAAGATTTTGACCATGCGCGCAGAGTCTGGTGAACCATACCTCCTGTTCATCGACACGGTGAATCGCGCAATGCCGCAACATCACAAGGATTTAGGATTGAAGGTCTCGCAAAGTAATCTGTGCACCGAGATTGTGCTGCCAACGAATGAGGAACGAACGGCTGTCTGCTGTCTTGCGAATATCAACCTTGAACGATGGGATGATTTGAAGGATCAGATGGAGACGGTCGCGTATGCGTGTGTGAAGGCGTTGGATAACAATCTCGAAACGTTTTGCGAGCAAGCAACGTCACCGGAATTCAAGAAAGCTGTGTTCTCTGTGAAGCATGAACGCGCTATTGGACTTGGGGTGATGGGCTACCACGGGTATCTCATGGGGCACAACGTTCCATTCGAGAGTGTGAGCGCACGATCGATCAACAAAGAGATGTTCTCGACCATCAATAAGCATGCACTGGCAGCATCAGAGCGATTGGGGAGAGAACGAGGGTTGCCATTAGACGGAGGAACGAGACGCAATAGTTATGTGATGTCCGTTCAGCCAACGGCAAGCACAGCGTTTATTTGCGGGGAGACAACGCCATGTGTTGAATTGATTTCCGGAAATGCGTATTTGCAGAAGACTTTGTCGGGGAGCTTCCTGGTTCGAAACAAGTATCTGGAACCTGTTTTACGACGCAAGAATGTTGATATGGATGAAACCTGGAAGTCCATCATCGCCGCTAAGGGAAGCGTGCAGCATCTTTCCTGTTTATCTGACGAGGAAAAGGCGGTCTTCCGAACAGGCTACGAGGTAAACATGCGAGAGGTTGTTCAACAGGCAGCAGATCGTCAGCCGTATATCTGCCAAGCGCAATCATTGAATTTATTTTTCACGACACCTATCAGCGGGAAGTATCTCCACGATGTTCATTTCTTGGCCTGGAAGCTCGGTGTGAAGAGTTTATATTACCTCCGCTCATCATCAGCTATCGCTGCAGACTCCGTGAATATGCAGAGCGTGAAGAGAGACTTGGCGACGGAAGAGTGCGCGGTGTGTCAGTAAGGATGGATTAGTAGTATTTAGATGCCCGGGTGAGCAATGATCTGTTGCTCGCTCGGGCATTTTCCGTTATCATTCCAATAAATGTTCCTCGATCCGACACGTATCGAAGATCTAAGCTATGCGGCAATTGCGCTTGGCTTATTTTTAGATGGTGCAACGATTCCATTTACGCCTGTTGAATTGTTTCTTGTTTTGGCTGGATATGTTTCCGCAACAGGGAATCTGAATTTTTATGTTGCATTTGCTGTGACCGTATTGAGTAGCATGACCGGTCATTTATTATCCTATACGCTGGGGTATAAATTAGGGAATCCATTTTTTAAGAAATACGGGAAATTTCTGTTTATTCAAGAATCATTTTTATTGTCGGCTGAAAAACGTGTAAAGGCATTTGGACCGGTTGCCGCAATCGTCTTCCGCTTTATCCCAGGTTTTCGTTCTATTTTGAGTATTTTGCTTGGAATCGTGAAAGTGCCGATTATCCCATTTACGTTACTCAGTCTTGCAGGGGTATTGATTTGGAATCTCACCCTCATGCTTCTTGGGTATTATTTTGGAATCGCATTTGCTGAATACGCATCACTCATCATCCCATTCATCCTCGGTATTTGTGTGGCCGGTCTCGGTGTCTTCGCGTTCCTGTCTATGACGCAGATGAAGCGGAAGCGAAAGAGTATTCTATGACATTGAGCTTGTATCACGTCATTTTTGGGTTTTCAGCGTTTGCGTATATTTTCTTTTGGGGCTGGGGGATTATTCACGCCTGGGCAACACCGCACGCAACGCGTATGCAAAAGGCGTATTGGATCATCGCGATGATCATTAATCCCAGCACGGCAGTTTGGTATTGGTACACCTGGAAGAGATGGGCATTCTGGACGCTATTTACTCCGTACCTTGGAGTGTTTATTTCATTTCCCTTGGTGATTCGTTCGATGTTTAAGCGTGCTGTAGAAACGAATCTTACTGAGCTGTTGCTATCCTTTGGAAGTCCAAGTTTTATCATCTTTTTGGCAACGCTGGCGATATTTCCGTTGATTCTGCGTTTTGTTGCAGTTATCCATCTTGCAAGAAATACAAAATTTTCCGCGATGGATCGGAATGATTGGGTCGTCTCATTGGCGATGCCGGTATTTGGTTTTGGTGCGGGTCTCGTCTATTGTGCTGCGCACCGCCGCGTTTGGGCGTTGGTGAGTCTTATTTGGTTGCTTGTGCTCGCTATTGCAATACATGCCCTCAGCTTGAATGTTCTGACGGCTGTTGAATAGTTTTCAATACCTAGTTTAATCATCCATTCCCATTTCAAGAGGAGGTTCATCCATTGTCTTTTCAAGTTCCTCAAGAAGCTTTAAGCCATCCGTAATTTCGTCTTCTTCTGATTCGTTTGATGGGATGATAGGGGCGGATGCGCTGAGCTCATCTTCTTCGTCCGCGATAACATCTTCATCTGCTTCACCGACAACGTGCATACCGGCAGATGCTAATTCATCTACTGGCTCTTCTTCAAAATCTAATAGGTCGCTAAGTGGGATCGTCATATCTATTATTCATATCAAATGCGTCAAAAGAAGGGAAGGGGAAAAGTGATGGGTTGCACGTGAAATGAGCGCATGGCAAACTATTGATATGAATTTTTCTATCACACTCTTTTTAGTTTTGGGTATTTTGATTCTTCTTGGCCTTGTTCTTTGGATGATGCTTCTGCTGAAGAAGATGCAGTCAATGCAGGGTGGGGGACAAGACCTGTCGTCATTTACGATGCTCCAGAACCAAATGGGGCAATTGCAAAAGGATCTGGGCGATCGCATGAATGAAACGCATCAATCTGTCCGGCAGCAGTTTGCGGCCTCCACAGGGATCGTTCGTGATGTTACAGAGAAGATCACGCGCATGGAGGAGACGGCAAAGCAGGTGCTGGATGTGACGTCTCAGCTCCAGCGATTGCAGGATATGTTAAAAAACCCAAAGCAACGCGGAATATTGGGTGAATACTATCTTGAAACATTGCTTCGAAACGTGTTGCCGCCAGACGGCTATCAGATGCAGTACAAATTTGCAGACGGTGAAATCGTTGATGCAGCCGTTTTTATCAAAAATCAGATCGTTCCAGTTGACTCTAAGTTTAGCTTGGAAAACTACAACCGCATTCTTGATGCAGAGAATCCACTAGAACGAGAAAAGCTTGAGAAGACGTTTATCAATGATTTGAAGATGCGTGTGCAAGAAACGGCAAAGTATATCCGTCCACAAGAAGGAACGATGGACTTCGCGTTCATGTTTATTCCGCATGAGGCCATATATTACGATCTGCTGGTTAATAAGATCGGAGCGGTCGCTGGAGACACAGAGAGCGTGATTCAGCGCGCAGCGGGCAAATATCACGTTATTATCGTGTCTCCAACATCGTTCCTCGCATATCTCCAAACGGTGCTTCAGGGATTAAAGGCGTTACAGATCGAAGAGCAGGCAAAAGAGATTCGTCTCCGTGTAGGTGATTTGGGTCGTCATCTTTCCGCGTATGACGGATTCTTCAAGAGCCTTGGAAAAAATTTGGGCGTTACCGTGAATCAATACAATCTCGCATCAAAAGAGCTTGGAAAGATCGACAAGGATGTGTTGCGCATCGCCGGGACATCACCGCAACTTGATCCGATGTTGATTGATCGGCCTTCCCTTGACGAATGAGCCTAACGCTTCGAAAGCTGTTTATCGGGTGCTCGGTGATCGGGCTCGTTGGCGTTTCCATTATCGCTCAGGTTCAGTTTATGTACGAACCGAACATTCGATCCTTTAATCAGAACTTGTCGCAATTAGAAAAATCAGACGCGATCATGGTCTTAGGGGCGGGAATATTGCCCAATGGCGTGCCCTCTGATGCCTTACGCGATCGTCTCTTGGTCGGTATTTGGCTCTTTCAACAGGGGCGCGCGGACAAGATTTTTATCACGGGCGATGATGGAGGATTTCGAACGGACGAGATTCGGGTGATGAATCAATTTTTGCTCGACAGAGGTGTTCCAGAAAGCTCAATTTTGATTGATGGTCATGGATACCGCACCTATGAAAGCTGTAAGAATGCAGCGGCATTGAATCTAAAACGAATAGACATCGTCACGCAGCGGTTCCATATGGCGAGAGCGCTATATCTTTGTTCGAGCTTCGGGATTGAAGCACAGGGTATTACATCTGATGTTCAGGCTTACCGAAAGATAGCGTGGTTTTGGATAAGAGACTTAGCTTCAAGTTTAAAAGCATGGTGGGACGTGACAGTGATGTCTCCAAAATCTCCGGTGTAGTAGTGATATTTTACGACGCAAGTTTGTGCAAAGTTTTATACAATGAATTGACCATACTGTAGTTCTATACTAGGGTGTTTTAACGAACTGACATGGATTGGAGGGCTAGATGGTTCAGCTGCGGATTTGGGCTGGCATATTGGCTGGAATTCTGTCGCTTGTTGCGTTCGTGCCGTACATTATCGCGATCTTGCGAGGTAAGATTAAACCAAATCGTGCTTCGTGGTGGATTTGGACTGTGATGGGGCTTGTCCTTGGACTGAGCTACTATTCATCGGGGGCAAATGGGACTATCTGGGTTCCGGTGAGCTATTTTATTGGACCATTGGTCACAGCAATTCTCTCCATCCGGTATGGTGAAGGAGGATGGACGAAGTTTGATCGTGTGTGCATCTTCGCCGCATGCGCGAGTACGATTCCATGGGTGATCCTGTCTCTGTTTTTTCACTCACGCGAAGCAGCACTTCCTACGCTCATCATCGGTCTCTGTATCGACTTCGCAGGAGCAGTTCCAACGATCAGGAAGGCTTATCGAGAGCCAGAGAGTGAGGATCGTTTGGCTTGGTCAATGTTTTTCCTCGCAAACATTCTCAATGTCGTCGCGATTGACCGATGGACCCTCGAAATCATGGTCTATCCGGTATATATGATGTTAGGAGGGGGCTCAATAGCCATCCTGGTTTTATGGCCACGCAGGAAAAAGAGGATTCCATAGTTAATTCGTAGAAGCGTTTTGTTTGAGAGTACTCACCAGCCCTGATTTCCAAAAGGAGGTCAGGGTATTTATTTTTAAGAGATATAGAATAGTATGAAGATCACTACAACGTTTTACGACGCAAGGTCTCTAAATTTTTCTTTAGTTACAAAATTCAAAAAGGTAAGCTATCTACCAAGAAAACCGAGTAAAAATGGGGGAATATCACAGATATTATGCTAAAATTAGCCAAAATAGGGTAGGTCAGGCTCTAAAATGCCCTAGGAGGAAAATGAAGGGGATAGAGTGCGTCTGATCCGATGCTACAAGGACGAAATCATCGTGGACATGTGAGATTTTGTGAAAATATTTTTCTTTTTCATTCAATAAATGATTTATTTCTTTTTTATCAAAAAATGCGGCGTATATAGATGGCGCTATAAGCGTACAAATTGAAATCCTAAATAAGGAAAACTAGATGACGAAAAAGTGATGAATAATTTTTATAGAAAATATTAAATGAGCATTAAATGGTACATAAAAAAGACCTCAAATTTGAATGAAAATACGATCGGGAATAGACACTTTTTGACCTAGTATATGAGTCGTACAATATATCTTATGCGACATCATAACGTTAAAAATCCCCTTTTTATTGGCTTTTTTGATGATTTTCAATATTTCCCTTTATTTCGTAAATATTTTCCCTGGTATCCGTACGTCTATATATTCATCTGGTTTATAACCCTTCGGCTGTGCCTTCATGAACTTCTCGTAGGTCGTTATTTGAGGCTCCAATGGTCCACCTATATCTAGGATGAGTTCATACCCGGGTTCCATGACTACAGACATCGTAGAGACCTCTGGTGAGGTCAGTTTCAGATACCTGAATCTCAAGCCCTTCGCTAGGAGCGTTTTAGAGGTGTCCAACCACCCATGGACCGTATTTGTTTTTGCCGCTTGATATCCAGTTGTAGCCAGTTCTGATAAATCCGTCACAATGACCGGTACCTGTGATGAATCTGACATTCGTGATCCAGTTAAAAATGAACGCACCGTAATAGCTTCTGTTGATGAAGCAAAATCTTCTGTAACAATTCCATTTGAATCAACGTGAAGAAATTGATCTTTAGAAACTAAAATAATGCTGCGCTGACGTTCCACGACTTTGAGTCGTAAAACATTGGGATAGATTTTATCCACAGTGACCTGATCAGCAAACAGACGATCTCGAATCGCCTGCGCTAGTGCGTCCGGATGAATGAAGAAGATGTTCCGTTTATCCCACGGCTTCCATTCCCCTTCATCGATGATCTTATACGTCGTATCACTCACCTCTTCCCTACTGATAGCTCGTATCCCCTCAATCTCTAGCTTAGTGACACTCCAGTATCGTGAGACAAAAACAAACCACACACCGGAGGCAATAACACAGCCGATCGCAAGCGTATATGCGATGAACAGATGACTGCGAGACAGGCCAGCGCGTGTCTCTGCATACGTCCCACTGCGATCACAACGGTCTTCCATACCTCTATTATAGCCCACGCTTCAATCTACGTATTGTTTCGATGCCCCAGGTGACCCAATACATCGGCGATAGGATGAAATCTTGCGCATGAACGTAGGCCTCTTCAAAACCTCCAAACCCACGTTTAAACAGGGATAAACCGGCCCATGGATGATTCACCTCAGACTCTGGAACAACACCGTAAAAATTATAGAGACGACATCCTCGGCGTTTCGCCTCCTGTATCGCGTACCACTGGATCAGGTATGAGGCTGGAATCTTCTTATGGGCCTGTGTAGAGGCTCCATGATGGTAGTAGCCACAC
>JAGOQX010000033.1 GCA_018063105.1 Patescibacteria group bacterium | reverse complement strand
AGATAGAAGAACTAGCATTATTGCAAAAGTAAATCCCTTTGGCCCGGAATGGGTCCAACGAAAAGAAGAAAATAAAGAAAATTCTGCTAATCAATACAGTATATTTGGAGTAAACGCGCTTGATCGTATCGATAGAACTCAAAAGAACGGAACATTCTATACATTGGCAAAGCGACATGGAATGCCGCCATCTGCTATTGAGGAATCCACTGCTCACGCAATAAAACAATTACCAAAAGTCTTCCTTGAATTGCAGGACACACTTGAAAAATCTGCAAAACACAACCCAGAACTCGTCTATCAACTATTTTATTCGTACCTTATCCAAAGTCCGCACATTCTCAAAGACATACAAGATCTAGGTTTTAATGGAGATGAATTTACTTATAATGATACCGATGAGGAAGTAAATGACCTTATTGGCATCTCCCCCATAGATAACCCCGATGCGTACGCAAGCGCAAAACAACATTTTATTGCAAACGAAATTGCGGAGATCATCACCTCTCAGTACGCCGATAGGGCTGGAATTACATGGAGCGACAAACCAATTTTTACCAAAATACTATCGCACCACATCCAGGAAGAAGAACGACGAGAAAAGAAACTTATTGAAATTGCAAAAGATTTTCGAAAAAGATTCATCACAATATTCCAACAAAGCGACTACGCTAGCCTAGTTCCTGAACAGATCCTACATGAACGATTAGACAACCTAGAAGTAACTGTTTTGGATGGCCTCACAGCATCTTTTCAGGAAGTATCTGGGGACTATGATGCGCATGCTCACGCAATTCGTATCGCCTCAAATCTTTCAAAAGAATTCATTTGGTGCGTATATGTCCATGAAGCCCTGCACGCGCTTTCTGGAAAGACTGAGATTATTGATTTTAGTAAAGAATTTCCAGACCTTCTGACTTCATTAGACACAAAGGTCGGTCTAGACCTTTCAACGAAATCCACATTGATATATTCAGAAACAAATATAAAACAGCCTCATCTCATATGGCTGAATGAAGCAATGACTGAATCAGTGACTATGTCCCTCGTAGGAGGAAAGGATATGCGTATCTATAAATATGAAAGAGATCTTCTCGATCTGCTTGTTTCTACCGGCGGCATACCACGCGATGTTATTACAAAGGCCTATTTTGAAAATTTTGAAGGCGAAAGACTACCAAACCACCCAACACCAGCATTAAAACAACTATTTGATGTCACGAACGCGAAACTAGGCAAAAGATTTTTAGTCAACTTAGACCTGTGGATTAGATTTCAAGGCACCACCATACAGAAACGAAGTATAGATGGGCTAAAATTGGCGGTACAAAAATGGAAAGAACTTGGGGCAGACTTCCCAGCCCATCTAGAGAAGGAAGCTGCGAATATTCGGACGCTACTTAAAAACGTACCATAAAAAACTTGAAACAGACGATATAATTATCTTTGTTCATCGTACATGAACAACTTTCAATAGTGCAATACGGCCTTATTTTCAATCTCCTTTGCGGTGTCATCTTGGTCTCAACAAATCCTTCCGTCAATTTAAACGGGTTCATCTTGAGAAAAGAGTCGTCCTGGCAATCATTATTACTTCTCAACCCCATAGACTGTAGGAGTATAGACGTTCCGTGCATTCCACAGCATCCATCCTGAACCACCCGTATCACGAACAGCCTTGATCTGCGCCATGATTTTCGCAGCATCATACGTAGCACCCATATTAAAATCTTGGATCCATGGACGGGACTTTTTTCGTGCAATAACTGGATCAATAGCTGGATCTTGAATCTGCAATGTCTGTATCCCCTTATCCATCGTCCGCTTTATGACCTCATACGGATACAGCGCTGGATTCACAAAACCTTCAAAGCCGCGATAATAGTGTGACGGATAGACCATTGGTGAAACTGCATCTGCATTTGGGTACACATCTGAGAACCGCTGCCCGATGCCGAGTCCTTCGTCGTTCCAATAGGTTAAGCCAAACACATCAAATGAAACCGGGATCCCCTTTTTTTTCAATACACCGCCCGTGTTTTCAAAAAACGCCTTCATAACATCTGATTTCGACAGCTTTCCATCATACACAGGATACTTAATCAATGAGAGACGACCATCCGAAGGAAAACGCACATAATCAAACTGAATCTCATCAAAACCTCGCGCATACAATTCTGTTGCCAAAAGGACCGCATACTCTGCCACCTCAAGCGCCGCAGGATCAACCCAGATCATCCGTCGATTATCTCGCCAGACTCCGCCATTTGCATACCGCAAGAGCGTTTTCGGATGCAACGATCCAAAGAGACCATCCTGCATCACGACGACACGCGCGATGCGGTACATCCCCTGGGCTTTTAAACGCAGCAATAACCCATCAAGATCTTTAATGGCAGGGTATTTCGGAGCCGCATCGTGTAACGCGGCATCGTACGGCTTAAATGAGAGCTCCCCACCGTCCATCTTCGCATCAATCACGACGGTATTTAGGTGAGACGAGCTCGCATAGGCCAATAAACTCGTCACACGAGATGATCCAGCGGTATAGCCTGTCCAATAAAACCCACGCACCTCTTCTGGAAGAGGGACGTGGGCCACTACGGTTGAACTAACGGTCGGTGGAGCAATATCAGTGGACACTGTCGAACTCGCTGAACCTTCAGGAGCTCTCTGCGATGAATCCACTCCAACTCGAACCTGAATCATGCCATAGACCGCGACAAGCACAACGGTCGGTGCAATAATTTTCTTAAAAAATGAACTCATCTGAGACGTTTCCACCTTTGTAGCATACCATGCTACGCTACCCTCATGAAACGATTCCTCCCCCTCTTCATCGCTACCATCACCCTCGGTGCCGGCTGTTCTGCGAATGTAGATCAACCAGCTTCTTCCTCTAATGCAACACAATCGGTATTTTGTTTGGATATTAATGAAGTGGTTGGTACAACGGTAAGCGAGCTTAATCTGAGCGGAAAAGGACTGACTTCCATACCCATGGACGTGTTTTCACGAACAAACCTCCTCAAGCTAGATCTTTCGCAAAACGAGCTAACAGGCGCTCCCCAATCTCAAATTGGACAATTGAAGAATTTGACGACGTTGAACTTAAGCAAGAACAACCTCACAGGCCTTCCTGCCGAGCTTGGGCAGCTGAGCAAGCTTGAGGTTTTGAACGTTTCCAATAACAAGTTAACCGGCTTACCTATGGAGCTTGGAAACCTCACGAAGCTACGCATCCTCGATATCTCCGGCAATCCTTATTCAGCGCAAGATCTTCAAACCATTGCCGCTAAAATTCCAAACGCCACCATTATTAAATAGTCGCCCGTTCTAGCTCCCTGTACCGCTATGCCTTTCGCCGTCCTCTTCATGCTTTGCCTCGCATTCGTTGGTGCCGGATGTGCACCGATAGATGCGCTTCTTCGGAGAACCACACCTCCGCAACAAGAAGACGGGCGGTTAACACCACGAAAGCAAGCGGACGCGCAAAGTCTTACAAAGATCTGTCTCCCAAGTGAGACGGAAGCCTGCGCAACGCAAAATCCAAATATCCTTATTCCATCGATCATAGATTGGAATACAGCGACTGCAACAACAGAAATCACATTTTCCGATGGTCCCCTTGGTATTCGTATGCGCCTCCCCTTCAATCCTGCTTGGGGCGATACGCACTATGGAATGACCCCGTTTGAAGGCGTTGATACAACCTCTCTCTTATTTGGACACGTGAATTACTATCGCTGTGCAGAAGGATGCGGCTGGACCAGACAATATCTTGTAATATTTCAACCAAAACAGGACCTCGCACAGCTCACGGCAGCCAATCCAAAAGCAGAAATTACAAGGATTAAGGATCTAACAACTGGAGAAGGCTACAGAATCTTTATCAAAGAAACGGACTTTGGTGGCTCAGAAGAGTCCTATGTTCTGATTGGTCCAAAATCAAACCTTGTCTTTAAACCAGGGAGCCAAACAACGTTTACGGAGAATGAAAAAACGCAGCTCGTGCGCGTTCTTTCAACTGTAGAATTCTTTTAGAGCATTTTTTTCCACTCTACCATTGACGTTGTGAGCGCTGCTGACATCGCGGAAAATTTACTCCCAAGATTCATCTCCTCTTCAGCCTGTACTCTATCACCATTTAAAGCCATCTCCAGGATTCGGGCCGCTTCTTTATGGAAATCAGCGTGATAACCAACGATCGTTTTGTACGTCTCTGATTTTTTCATGTCATGATCAATGTCCTGAAGCAGCCACTTTCCAAACTCGCATTGATTGTCCATTCTGACAACTTTTGGATCAAATGTGCTCTGTCCCGTGTCGATCGCTGTTCGTAATTCAGATTTCCACATTCCGTGTCTACCAATCGCTTTATCGATTTGCTCTTCTGGAGTCATACATTTCCTATCACATTAATTATAAATGAGACTCTATTTTAACATATTCTCCTATCAAGAAACAGAACACCTCCATCTTCTTGACCCTCAATCAATTGTAAGCTACAACTTCACAGCACCTGTTCAAGGGGGTCCTCAATGAAACACCTGCGTTTCATTCTTGCGCTCATTTCATTTTGCGTCATCTTTGTACTCATCGCGTTTCCACAACTTCTTATCCTTAGCCTCGTCTATCAGATCCTGAATCGCAGCGAAAGCTATCGTCGAGAACGGATCGCCTATTGGACGGTTCAGTGGGGGGATCTTTCGTTTCGTGTCATCTGTCGACTGATGAAGATCAGCGCGCACTTCAATTTGCCCGATCCGATGACAACGCCAGCCATCATGATTGCGAATCATCAGAGCACCTTTGATGCGCCCCTCATCACCACCATCTTCAAACGAGTGGGGTTCATGAATCCGCGCTGGGTCGTGAAAAAGGAAATCTTCGACGTATTTGCCATCGGCTGGATGTCGCGAACAACCGGATGCATTCCCGTTAGTCGATCGAAAGATCCGAAGGATCTGGAACGACTCGCAGTTGGTGCTGTTGATGTGTACCGAGATAGAGCACCTATCTTCCTGTTCCCTGAAGGCAAGCGTTTTACGCAAGTGGTGCCAGGCTCTGGCCTCAAGCACCTCCTTCCTCCCAAGCGTGGCGGATTCACTGCGCTAACCAGCATTCTGCCAACCTACCCCGTCCTTTCCGTCATGATCAAATGGAATGGGCCCACTCAGGCCATTGAAACGCGGAAGCTCTTTCAACTCACCAACCTCGTAGGAACACATCTCACCGTCGAGGGACGTCTTATCCCCGCCGAAGTCGTTGCAGCTGATCCGGATTGGCTCATTCATGAATGGGAGCGCATAGATGCGGCACTTGCTGAGCCTACAAACTAACCCCACCAACTCTGGTGGGGTTCTTTCTTGTCCATCTGATGCGCTACCGTAAATTTCCGATCACTCCACGCTGCACATCATACGTTGTCTTATTCATGCTTGTGAGCAATTCGTTCGTTTTCGCGAGCTCATTCATCATATTTTGCAATTCCGTGATATCTTCCTTTGTCTTTGATTTCATGTCCTTTAACTTCGTAATATCCGCAAATGTCTTTTCCGCTACCTTATTAATACACGTTGCTATATCCCCGCTTCCCAACTTCGAACAGGTGGCTGGGTCGCGTGCAGTGTCACCGATAGCCTGGATGCAATCTTCTTTCGTATATGACATGGCACCGCCCTTCACCTTGTCACATTTCGCAGGATCTTCGGTGTTTGCTGCAACCATCACAACGCACTTATCACGTGGTGGATTTGAACCAAATTTTTTAAACTCTTCTTTTTGCGCCACCTTGTCGCAATTTTCTACCGTATCACTCTGTACCGCAGCTTCTTGCGTACAATGCGGGTCACCGCTTGAAGCATCGCAAGCGATTTGGACAAGATCAGCCACGCCGCATCCACTAAAAAAAGACATGGATACAACGGCAAGAAGCGGAAGAAAAATATTACACGTTTGCTTCTGGCGCTGAAGGAGTTTTTCCATAGAAAAATGAAAGGATGAATAATAGAACGATCACGACGGTAATGGATACAGATGTGATCCAAAGCGGAGTTCCGACAAAATTCTCTAGGGCAGACGCAATAGCCGTTCGTTCATGTGGTTGAAAATGGACGAGATACGCTAGAGCATCGATCGGAAGAATAGCGATGAGGAATGCGAGCATTGCACCGAACGATTGCTTCGTGAGACGAACTAACGCAAAAATCCCAAACAGCAGATAGGACATGACCAAAAAGATCAGTCCAACACCAAGTCCAACAAATCCTCCGTAGGTCATTCCATACTGCTGAAGCGTTGTGACCATTCCGGATCCATACAGCATCACACTTGGAATGCGTGAGACCGTGTATTGATAGTGCTCAAGATACCCAGCTCGTTGAGTAAAAAAGATGCCGGCATAGACGCCAGCAAATAAAACCATGAGAATGACCGGCCAAAGAGCCGATGGAATAAAAAGCTTATTTCGTTGCATATGCCAGTAGAATAGCATACGTGCTTCGTTAGAGCTCCAGATTAATCGGACCCATTGCAGAATCGTTCACACTACCGTGACCTATCAACGAAAGATACAAATTTTCAACTTTTTCTCGTGCCCACGGTGTCTTTCGTAAAAAAACAAGGCTGGATGACACACTTGGGTTCTGCAGAAAGCACTTTACCTTTATCTGTTTTCCCAAATCTTCCCACCCAACGTGTTCTACCAGGTATTCTACGATCATTTTTAGGGATATTCCGTGTAACGGGTCTTTTTTCATATTTTTATTGGCAAATTATCTCGACATAGAGGACATGGGCAGGATAGCACAGATACTGTTATACTCTCCCCTATATGAATTCCTTCTTTCTCTATCTTTCGCTGCTCGCGAATCTCATCGTACCACCGGCACAAGCAGCAACACTGGATACAACGACCATCCAAAACTCCCTTCAAACCGTTGCCGTATCCAGCACCTGGCCGGTGAAAGGAACGTCCATGAGTAATTTGGAGGCAACATTCGGACCGCGGATCAAAGTTTCCACAAAAGCCTATGATTTTCATCGTGGCATTG
Organism: Patescibacteria group bacterium; assembly: GCA_018063105.1. Classification (GTDB taxonomy): domain Bacteria; phylum Patescibacteriota; class Patescibacteriia; order 2-12-FULL-60-25; family 2-12-FULL-60-25; genus JAGOQX01. The sequence goes on along the minus strand of JAGOQX010000033.1, from coordinate 1,564 downwards.
ATATCAAGGCCGCTCTCGGCACACCAGTCCTCGCTGCCGTTGACGGAAAATTGCTCAAAGTCGACACCTACCCAGATGGTGGGAAAACAATCATCTTGAGTCACACATTTCCCTCTTCTGTTTCCTACGCCGGGAAAAAGCTGACGACCTACTACACGTTTTACATGCATCTGAACAGCGTTGACCCGGCTATTCAAGCTGCTTCCAATGCAAAACAACATCCAATCGTGAAAGCGGGGCAAGTCATAGGAACGGTTGGACATTCGGGAAGCGGTGCAGTTGGAGATCATCTGCACTTTGAATTACGCGTTGGCACGTATTGCACACTGGAATTCCAACTCGCAAACCCAGCCTCATCCTGTTCCATTGGCTATGGCTTTGATCCTGCGATGCACGCCCTTTGGCTTTTTCCAGAAAAAGTCGGCGTGTTACCAACCATCACCATGCTCACAGCGCCAACAGCTCTTCAAGATGGAATATTCAATTGGTCCAACATTCATGAACAACCCGTCTTAAATCGCGTTGAGCTGTATCCAGCTGGGAGCAACACCGCCGTTTCACTCCTTGATCTCAACACTCGAACTGGGTTTGACGCAAAGACAACATCAGCACTCGACAAACCAACCATGACCGTGCCGTATTTTTCTCCACTATCTTTCTCAACAACAACGGTACGATACGCCACGAATATCGTGGTTCCAAAATCATTTTACGCACCACTCCTCAAAACCTATCAACACTACACCCTAAAGACTACAAACATCTGGGGGCGCGTCATGACATACACCTGGTAAATCACTGATATAGCCACCGCAGTTCTTTCGCGTTATTCTATTCGTATGAAACAGAAGCGTATCGCCGTTATTGGCGCCGGAATTGCTGGCCTCACCTGCGCATACGAACTGCAACGCGCGGGGCATGCCGTGATTGTATACGAAAAAGAATCGCACGTTGGTGGACGCATGTCATCAAACACGTCAAAGGGATTTATTTTTGATACAGGTGCTGACCATCTGTGCGATTTATACGATGAGATAAAATTGTATTGCCAAGAATTTGATATCCCATGGGAAAAGGCTCGATTCCTACAATACGGACTCTCAAAAAAACGAAAGATCATTCCCCTTGCAAGCGCGGTAAGCCGACTTTCCGACCTTCGATTGATGATGGAGTATTTTCTGATGCCAAAAGTTGGAAACTTTTTTACGCTGGATCAGCTCGCGCCATATGATACGGGGAATGCGTATGACTACATGAAAAGACGCGTTGGAAGAGAGGCGGCAGATTATTATGTAGACGCCTTTGCTTCAACCTATCAATTTCATCGAGCAAAAGAAATTAGCGTGGGTGCGCTTCTTGGCATTTTACAATCCATCAAAACAAACGTGGATCAATGGGACTTACGACGAACCGCAGGAGGCATGCAGGCGCTTCCCCTCGCATTTGCGAAGCGACTAGAGATGAAACTCGGTGAACCCATTGAAGAGATCAGCGCGGATCGAAAAGGTGTTACGGTTCAAAGCAAGACAACGGAACACTTTGATGCAGCTGTTCTATGTACCAC
>JAGOQX010000032.1 GCA_018063105.1 Patescibacteria group bacterium | reverse complement strand
GCCCCATCACACCGTAAAACAGAACCGCCATACAGATCCAAAAAAACTGCGCGCGCTTATTCCACCATGAAAGAAGAACCTCAATGGACAATGCAAACAAGAAGAGCGCACACATGCTCACAAAAATGCGAACATCATCCAAACCAAACACTTCGCGATGAAGTCCTAAGCTGAAGGCAATTGCATAAAAATAACAGATGCAAAGGACAAGGAGCGATTCTTTCAAATTCACCAAAAAGCGAGGACGAATTGGGATGGTGGATGGCGTGATCATAGAAATACAACCAATGAGCAGATGTCCTCATTAGGATGCGCCGCGCGTTCGTAAACAGCAAGGTAGAAAAATAAAGCGGCCCGACGGAAGAGATCCCGTCGGGCCGAACGTTGTTCCTAGACTGCGCAACCGCGATGCCAACGCGAATACTGCATCGGTGGAGATTCGGACGATTGCGGGTCCGCGTCGTCGAGCTCCGATCGGACGATCGCATGCTCGAGCTCCTCTTGCGTCGGGATGCACACCATGGTCCCGCCACTCTTCGAAGGTCCCATGGGAACGATCACTTCCCCCGAGTAGCGCTGGGTGTACCGCTCCAGATCCCGAGGGGTGGAAGAACACAGAACCTCGAGCTGCATCGCCGAAATCCATCGCATGGCTCTACGCGCCTCTTCCGAATCATCAAGCTCGAACTGCCGAGTCGTGAAGACCCGATCCGTGAAGCGCCACCTGTTTCCACGAACGAAAATTAGGTCCTTACAGGTGAACTCGCTATCCTCGAGTCGATCTTCGAGACCGATCAACCCGTTGACCATGACCAGAGCGCCACCCTTGGAGAAGGTAACGCTCAGAACGCCGAGATCGAGATCCTCTTCTTCGATGAAGAGACCGAGCGACTCACTCGCCTTACCTGAGACGTTGAGACGATCACCGGTCCGAACCACCACGAAGCTGAGTCCATCCGAGTGCTTGTACAAGAGCTTGGCCACAGTGGCCTCCTTCGATTTTGAAGACCCCTCTCGGGACCAGATTCAAGAACCTATGGCACTTATACCAGAAAATAGGGTTTTCGTCAACCCCGTCATACCGGTCTTTTCCCCTAAAAATCCCTTGATTATTCGTCTAACCGCCGTCCCCGCTCCTCCTTCTTTCTTCCTTGCTTTGTTTTTTCGTCTAACCGCCGTCTCTCTGAACCCTTTGTTGGGGTTGTTGGTTTGCGTTCTTTTGCAACAACAAGTGCTTTCGCAACTAACGTATGTAATTCTTCTGTAACCTGCTCTCTATTTTGTCGCTGCGACCGTTGCGTGCTGCAGCTCATCACAACCTCATCATCTGCATTTACACGTTTTCCAAAATAGGCTCGAATTCGTTCTTTTTCATCTTCAGACAAGATCGTTGATGCTCCAATATTCCAATGCAACACTGCCTTGCTATTCGACGTATTCACCCCTTGTCCACCTGGCCCGCCTGATGCTGCGAATGAAAATTCAAGTTCATTCTCGGGGATCTCAATCTTTCTCGGCACAACCTCTGAAACCTCAGTATTCATATTCTTAAACGGATTTTCAGGGGACATAGATGCAAACAGTATACGTGAATCGTGTGCCTTGAACAATGAAAACCCCCGACGATATCGTCGAGGGCAAGAGAAGATTCATTTCCGTGTCACCCATTCAGACCATGAATCGAACTGCTCATCTCCACCAGCCATCCCTTCAGGGAGCCGCAAGAGGAGCGCGATCTCATGAGGCCTGTGGCCAATACCAATTTTGAGCTGCCCGGACTTACGCAGATAGGCGCGTACCAGCTCAACATACGCAGTACGAGGAGACTTATGACCCTCAACGGAAAACCCAAGATCTTTCAACATCCGAACACCGTGAAGAATCGGCGGCGGGGTCGGGAATGTCCTGTCGAGACGAACGCGCGCCTCTCGTCGATCTCCATCAAGGTCACGAACGTTGTCTGACAAAATACCGACCCAGACCATGTATCGGATGAACGAATCGTTCAAGAACTCAACTGTCAGCCTGACATGCGAAGACAGTGGATACCTCCACCGAACACCTTCAAACTCAACGTGATCCAGCGGAAAATCCTCTCGATCAACCGTGACTGGCAAATGAAGCAGTTTTCCTTCTGTCACAGCTCACCTCCCAGGTACAGCAGGTGTTGTGTATCGAAGTTGAGTCTTTGCGTCAATGACGTGAGGCTGATCGCAACTTTTGCAAGAGCTGTAAATCTTTCGCAACCCCTTCTGGCTCTGTTTCCAAAATCAATGTGAAATCAGCGTTAAATTTCGCATACTTCACGATCGCTTCAAACCCCTTCAATCCAATATAGCCATCCCCAAGATGCTCGTGTCGATCTTTGTGACCACCAAGTTCAATTTTGGAATCATTACAATGACTCATCTTCAAACGAGACAAGCCGATGAGCTGGTCAAATGTCTCGAATGTTTGTTCCACTGCTTTTTTCGTTCGCAAATCATACCCAGATGCAAAGGCATGAGCTGTATCAAAACAAATTCCCAACTCTGGCTGATCAACACCTGCAAGAAGTTCTGCAAGCTCTTCAAACGTATCGCCGATCACCATGCCAGCCCCGGCAGACATTTCAATCAGCAATTTTGTGGTTCCGTTATAGCCATCATAAACCTTCCGAATTCCATCAATACAATGCTTCATCGCCTCCTTCTCCCCAACATCTCGTGCGCTCCCCGGATGAAACATGACGTAGGCCGCATCAATCAATGTGCCACGATCAAGCTCTTCGCGAATCACGCGAATGGAACTTTTACGAATACGTTCATCTCCAGATGCAAAATTAATATAGTATGGAGAATGAATAACCCACTGCGAAAGATGATGCTCTTCACAATTCGAACGAAATTCCTTGACGATCGCCGGCGTTAATACAGGCGCAGGTCCACCTTGTGGCGAACGGCTAAACATCTGAAACACCTCACAGCCGATTTTTGCTGCATTCAATGGAGCATTCTGAATGCCACCAGCGATAGAAACATGGGCCCCGAATTTCATACTGGCAAAAGCGTAACACGCAGACAAAAAACCGCCCACTTGGGGCGGCTCTTGCGCTCTCTCGATTAGGAGATTGCCTTTTCTTTTAACAGCTCCAACGCTTTTCGGTTCTTCATCTGAACGGTCATGTAATTATGATATTCCGGTGAAATCACGCGATCGCGAGTTTCTGTATCTTCTGCTTTCAATGAATCTAAAATCTTGTCGCGCTCTGCATCCACTTCTTCATCTGAAACCTCAATGTGTTCACGCTCAACCACCGCTCGAATAATCATCGCAGTTTTGATCCGTTCAATCGCGCGCTTCACAAAGTCTAGCTGCAAATCATCCATGGTCTTCTTGATACTTGAAAGATAGTCGTTCAAATTCATCCCCTGCTCTTCGATGGAGTGCTGGAGCTCAGCAATCATGCGTCGAACCTCCTCGTTCATCAACAGATCAGGGATCTCGGTAAACTTTGAACCAGCGACAAGCTTTTCTAACAGTTGAATCTCTGCCGACTCATCCGCTCGCTTGTCTTCTTCACCTTGTAAATTCGTTCGCAATAATTCACGAAGCTTTTCAACGGATTCTAAACCAAGCCCTTTGGCAAATTCTTCGTTGACCTCTGGAAGCTGCAACTCAAAGACATCCTTTGCGGTTGCAACAAACTCCACGACAAAGCCAGCCAACATTTTATTGTAGTGATCCTTTGGAAATTCAAGTTCGAACGTTCGAACGTCACCCTTCTTGATGCCGACCAACTTGTCCGCAAAACCCGGGATGTACTGCTCTTCGTTCAAGAACACGCGATAGTCACGGCTCACGCCACCTTCAACGACCACATGATCTTTCTTGATTTCCAAATCAATCACAACCATGTCTTCTTTTGCTGCGGCACGATCAACGACCGCTTCCTTTCGGCGCATCTTTCGAAGTTCTTCGATCGAATGATCGACCTCTTTATCGCCAACAACCTTTGATGCACGAGTTACCAATGATGCTGAATAGTCTGCGAGGTCTGTCACGGTTGGCATCACATTAACAGTGGTACGAAATACGATGTCCTGACCCGGTACTAACGTTTCAACGGCAATTTCTGGCGAACCAACGCTTTCGATCTGCTCATCTAACAATGCTTTCACGAAACGAGCACGGATAATGCGCTCGAGTGATGCTTCCAAGACGGCCATCTCACCATAGGCACGTTTCACATCTTCATAGCTAGCCTTTCCCGGGCGAAAACCCTGAATTGGGCGCGCTGTTGAAATCTCAATCACGGCCTGTTCGAGATACGGCTTTGCTTCTTCTGGGGTAACGGTAAACTTCAACTCAACTTGCGATTTTGGCAATTTGGTAATAATCGGAGGAGTCATAATGTGCTCGGAGGGTAACGCGACCCGTAGAGTGTGTCAATTCAGGTAACTCACGATAATCCTAAGCTGATACTTTTCGTAAGTACAATTTGTTCCAGCTCAAATGCATTCGCATGACTGCAAACACCCAGGTACGAGTTTATATTATCTTCATTCGCATGCCATAACATCCACTCAACCGTATTCAGTCGTATAACCGTCGCATGCGGAAACAACACGTAACCTAAAAAATCTATCCCTTGTGTCCAAGTACGGATAAATACTTTTTTCGGATGAAGCTGAAGTGACAACCTTGCATTCAAAAATTCCTCGATACCTCGAGTTACACCTGAAAGACGCTCTCTTGATTCGCTCAAAATAATAAAGTCGTCGCAGTAGCGAAGATAGTATCTCTCACGACAATTGATCTTTACGTACCTATCTAATTCATGAAGATAAATGTTGGCGAACAATTGGCTAGTGAGGTTGCCGAGAGGAATACCCTGTCGGTTGCCAACCGAGAAACTGCCGATAATATTCTCAAGCAGCTCCATCGTTCTAGGATCGTCAATTTGTCGCGCCAACAATGAAAGTAACGTATCGTGATTCACTGAAGCAAAAAACTTTCTGACATCACATTTCAAGGCAAACACGGTTCGCGTATTATTACAGCTCGCTTGACGAATAAATATTCGTAGACGATCCACGGCAGCGTGTGTGCCTTTACCTACGCGGCAGGAATAGCTATCGTGAATAAATCGATTCTCGAAGAAAGGCTCAATCACGTTCACGATCGCTTGATGCACGACCCTATCTTTCACCGTTGCCTTATGGATCCGACGTTGCTTCGGATCAAAAATGGTGAAAGGCTTATAAGTATCGTGCCTGTATTCGCCAGAGAAAAGGATATTACGTAAAGAGAACAGGTTGTCTTCCAGATACAACTCAAAAGCCATCACATCAGCTTTTGATCGTTTGCCATCAGAAAACCTCTCCCATGCAGCAAAGATATTTTCGATTGAGCAAATTCGCTCGAATAACGTATTATTCATTTCAAATCCATTAACGAATTCAATTATGTTACCCCCCCCCTCACGGAATCAACAACCAAAATTCCCGCAACCCCGGTGACGTACCCATCGTTCGCTCCATTTACGTCGCCTACGCATTTTGGAACGAGGCGCTAAACAAGTTTCCAAAAACACAACGTCACGTGCTTGGAACGAAGTGTGCGGAGTACCTTCTTCAAATTCTCGAACAAACTTTAGCGGCAGCTCAAGCGAGCGAGGGAAAAGAGAAGGCCGTGAGCTTACGACAAGCGAGCGTGAAACTGGATACGCTAAAACTGCTCATTCGGCTTTGCAAAAACTACAAATGCATTTCCAATTCCTCTTATCTGCAAATGGAATCGCAACTTCAGGAAATCGGACGAATGCTCGGTGGTTGGTCAAAATCGATTTCATAAAAACAATCCCCTGCCATTGAGGCAAGGGGTCGTGATGGGGAGTCCCTGACGAACGACGGCACAGCCCAGTTCGAGTTGTAGTTGTCGTACCAGTCGTAGTTCAGCTTGATCTTGCGATCGTCGCGGTTGAAGTTGACGTTCGGCACGTTCTGCCACGGGTTATCGTCGGAGACGCAAGCTGTGTTTTATCCTTCCATGACACCGGACCCAGACGCATCCAAGCCCTGAATTTTATGCGGGACAAACTCCCCGGTGGACACCGGGGCCTGTTCCAAAAGAAAACACGGAGTACCCATCATTCGCGGCGTACACTCTCCGCATCCGTGGACGCGGCGACTCTGACGCATATGCGATTGATAAGAGATTTCGGCGACCGGCATCTCAGCCAAAGGCTGACAGGCTGTAAACGCCGATACATGAGCCTACTCTCCGTGCATGATTGTAGCAGATTATTTGAAAACAAAAGAGCCGGCATCTACGAGACGCGAGCTCCTTTGCGAAGCGTTGCGTTGTAGATACCGGCCAGAAGGGACCGGAGGAACCAAGGTCCGAAGACCAAGATTCCTCCGAGTCCCAAGTGTCCAAGGGCCGAGAGCCGAGCTACTCCCTGACGAACGACGGCACAGCCCAGTTCGAGTAGTAGTTGCCGCACCAGCCGTAGTTCAGCTCGATCTTGCGAGCGCCGCGGTTGAAGTGGACGTACGGCACGCTCGGCCACGGGAGATCGTCGGAGACGTTGGCCTCGTAGCCGGGAGCCCACGCGTACGGCACGTTCTCGCCGTCCATGGCCTTGATCCACTCGGGGTGGAGCATGGCGGAGGCGAGGATGCCGGCGTGGGGCGACTTCTCGGGATTGCGGACGTCCATCGGCTTCTCGTTACGGTTGCAACCGAGATCGATCACTTCCCAGCGGAGGCCGGGCTTGTGCTTGATGCCCTTGAGAAGCCGTAGCTTGTCCGGACCGGCTTTATCGTAGCCGTCCCAGCGCCAGTTAGCGTGCTGCGCAGAGGCTGCGACCTTCCACGTCTCGTGGAACGTGCGCTCGACGCCCATCGGCCCGTTCTTCGCGTCGTCGAGGTAAGGCACGAGCGTCACGACGACGAGCTTGTCCTCAGGCCACTTGGGGATAGACTTCTCGGCCTCCATGAGCCATGCGTCCGGGATACCCCAGCCGCGCTCCTGCCGAAGCTCGTTGATGCGCACGATCTGCGCCTCAGGCTTCACGAAGAGGCCGTGGACGAGCGTGAAGGCGGGCTGCGACTTCAGCGCTTTGACGATGATCTCGGCGAGACCCGGGTTCTTCCGGACCTCCTCCGCCATCTCCGCCGTGAGGCCGGCTTCCGCGAGCTTGCCCATCAGATCCGAAACCTTGCCGAAACCGAGCGTGAACAGGTTCGCCATGTGGCTACCCCTATCCTTTCTATGCGCCGTCGGTACGTCCCAGCCGCGAACATTCGCGGACGTGAGCTTCCCTTTGATTGAAAACGGCATGCTAAGGCCAATTTCTTAGCCGTAATATGCCGTTTTCAAGTTCTGTTCTTTTCAATGTTCGATAAACAAACATAGCACAAAAAGGCGGTTTTGTCAATACCACGCACCCCACACCACCCAAAATTCTACCGAATATAAGTCAATGGATTCGCTCGTTTCCCGTTAATATACACTTCAAAATGCAAATGCGTTCCCGTTGAACGACCCGTTGTTCCCATCATGGCGATCACATCACCCTTCTTGACGGTGTCACCAGCCTTCACAAATAACTTTGAGGCATGGGCGTAACGCGTTTTAATTCCATCCGGTTGATCAATTAAAATCATCAATCCATATCCACCCGTATTCCATCCGGCTTTTTCAATCACACCATCACCTGCTGCATACAACGGTGAGGAATAGTCACCATCAATATCAATACCGGTATGCTTCCATCCGTAGTATTGAGTAATACCGTGTCCAGAGGTTGGCCACAAGAGACGAGATGATGCGACAGCAGATGTATCAGCTTTTGGTGGTTTTGGAATAGAAGGCGGCGGAACAACCGGTTCTGGTTGTGAAACCGTTCCCTCATCTACAGGGGCCATTTCATCTGACGGGGCTGGAGTTCTTGGGCGCGCTGAAGATGGTGTAGGGGTTGCGTTCGCAACAACCTGTTTACGCACCTGCTCCAATTCAGACGGCTGAGCACCTGGAATAACCAGCTCTGCGTTCACTGTTAATGCCGACGTTAAAGACAATTGATTTGCAGAAGCGATCTCTGTTGCATCTGTATCATATCGCTGGGCAAGTTTTCCAAATGTGTCGCCCTTCTTTACGCGAACCAAAATACCAGATACTGGTGGAATTCGCAGTGTATCGCCGGGACGAATATATTGGCGCTCCGTCAAATTGTTATTCCACAAAATTGTTCCAACATTCACGTTAAAGCGACGCGCAATTGTCCCGATCGTATCACCATCTTGCACGACATACTGCTCCGTTCGCGTTCTCTTCACCTCCGGCGCTTGAGCCGCTGTGTCTACCGGTTGTCCTGGAACAGGCCCCTGTGTCGGTGCAGTTGCGACATCCGTCTGATCCGTATTTTCGTAATCAAAGTCAATATGCGGAACACCAATCACCGTTGCTGAACCTAAATAGCTTGTGTTTTGAATTGTTACCTCTGGACGCACGATCTCTTCCACAACATCCGTGGAAACATCCGTGGCCATCGCAAACAATACGCTCTTCTGTCCAACGTCTTGTGCGTGAACCTGCCGTGTCTGCAGATTACCGATAACAGTCAGTACCGCAATTGCACCAATAGCAATATGCAACAGATATCTATTCGTAATAAAAAACAACACGATACCGCGCGTTGGCAATGCTAACCGATGGATGCGTAGCTTGAGCATCACGCCTAAACGATACATAGGCAAGATCATCAAACGAACCATCAACCGTCCGACTGGTCCCAACAATTTACCAAAAAACACTAACGCCG